>UQNV01000013.1 GCA_900542505.1 uncultured Alistipes sp. | reverse complement strand
GAAATGGGCGGAGGGGCGGAAATGGGCGGAGAGGGCGGAGCGAGTAGCCCGGCGTACGACGCGTCGGCAAGGGCCTCCGCCTCTTAGAGCAGCGGCGAGAAGAGCCGCATGAGCGATTCGGAGAAGCGGCGCGAACGGGGACGGTGGAACCATGCGTTGGGGGTGACGAGCACGCTCTGTTCCATGTCGTGGCGGAAGATGGCGGCCATCTCGGCGGCGAAGTCGCCGTCGTAGACGAAGGCGTTGATTTCGAAGTTGTGCTCGAAGCTGCGGAAATCCATGTTGGCCGAGCCGATGACGGTCAACTCGTCGTCGATGAGCAGCAGCTTCGAGTGGAGGAACCCCGGTTGGTAGAAGTATACCTTGGCGCCCGCCTTGAGCATGTCGTCGAGGAAGGAGTGGGTCGCCAGGTCGACCACCCGCGAGTCGGAACGGGCGGGGAGCAGCAGCCGCACGTCGATGCCCGCCAGTGCGGCGGTCTGGAGCGCCGTGTTGAGGACGTCCGAGGGCAGGAAGTAGGGGGTCTCAATCCAGATGCGCCGGCGGGCGTTGGCGATGGCGTAGCTGTCGGCCTGGAGCAGCGTGCGCCACTTGCCGAAGGGGCCGCTGGGGACCACCTGGAGGATGTTGCGCGTGAAGCGTTCGGTCGGGGGATAGAAGCGGTCGGCATGCAGGTGGGCGCGGGTGGTGGCCGTCCAGTCGCTCAGAAACGAGGCCTGGAGTCCCGCCACGCCGGGGCCCTCGACGCGGAAGTGGGTGTCGCGCCACGTGCCCCATCCGGTGCCGACGACATAGCGGTCGGCGATGTTCATGCCGCCGATGTAGCCCGTGTGGCCGTCGATGATTGCGATTTTGCGGTGGTTGCGGTAGTTGACCTTGCTGGTGAAGAGCGGGAACTTGACGTGCAGGAACGGCCGCACCTCGATGCCGGCGCGGCGCATCTCCTCGAAAAAGCTCTTGTGCACGCCGCTGCTCCCCACGTCGTCGTAGAGTATCCGGACCTCGACCCCTTCGCGTGCCTTGGCCATCAGTGCGTTGCGCAGCCTCAGGCCGGTGGTGTCGTCGTTGAGGATGTAGTACTGGAGGTGGATGTGGTCCCGGGCGACGGCGATGTCGCCGAGCAGCGCCTCCATTTTCGAGGCGCCGTCGATGTAGGGGGTGATGCGGCTGCCCGTGAGCGGGATGGAGTGGGCGGCGTTGCTCAGCAGGCGGGCCAGCGGGCGGTATTCGGCCGGAATGGCGTCGCGCTCGGGCGGTCCCGCTTCGAGCAGCTGCATGTGGATGCGCTTGCGCATGCGGCGCGAGATGATGCGCCGCTTGGAGAGGTTCTGGCCGAAAAAGAAGTAGAAGATGAGCCCGATACCCGGAGCGAAGAGCAGCACGACAATCCAGGGCACGGTTTTCAGCGGGTTCCGGTTGTCGGTGATGATGACCAGAACGATGCCGAGAATCGTGACCGCATAGATTCCGAGCAGCAGGTATGTCAGCACAGGGGGCATCGGGCGGGGTGTCGGTGAGGGGCTACTCGGCCGCCTGTTCGGGGAAGTTCACCAGGTAGAGCAGGTGCTCCACGCCGCGGATGAAGTTGCGTTTGTGCAGGTGGGGCGAGTAGACGTAGCAGTCGAGCGTCAGGACACGGCCCGTGCGCTCGTCGACGGTGGAGTAGCTGACGTAGGGGCCGCCCATGAAGTCGCCCTCGACATCCCAGAAGCCGCGCATCTCAATCCAGAGGCGTCCCTCGAGCCGGAAAATCCGGTAGCTCGGGGCGAAGACCTCCGAGGTGGTCATGTAGGAGCCGTCGGAGGGGCCCGGAATGCGGGCGGCGAACTGGTTGCGGGCGGCGATGAGCGCCTCGGCCGTGAGCGACTGCTTGCCGGCATAGGGGTAGGAGTAGATGAAGAACCCCTGGCTGGCTTCGGGGTATTCGAAACGCGCCCAGAGGAAGTCGGGCTGCTCGGCGGCGAGCAGGTATCCCTTCGGGACGGTCATGTCGACGTCGAACCTCTTGCGGATGGCCTGCCGGATACCCGTTTCGTTGTATTGCGAGGCACTCGCCAGCGCACGGTCGCGTTCGGCCTTCTCGAGCACCTGTACCAGCTGTTCGCGGTGGGCCGAAACGTAGTCGGTCAGACGGCGGTTGTCGGGCCCCTGCAGCGTGAGGATAATCTGCGGACGGGCCGTCACGTCGTACTGCACGGCCACCGAGGCCGAGTCGAGCCGCGGGTCGGTCACCACCTGGAGGATGTTGCGGTGGTCGGCCACCAGTCCCGAGAAGCCGCGCTCGGTGACGCGCAGCACGTCGAAGAGCGGTTCGGTCTGGTTGAGGTAGGGCACGGGAGCCGTCAGTACGCTGCGCAGCGTATCGCCCACTTCGCCCGTCCATTTGTCCTGCGAGCAGACGACTATCAGTTCGTAGGGGCGCCCCTGGGCGCTTTTCTTGTGGTCACTGGAAAGCTTGTGGAAGGCATCGCAACCCGTTGCCGCCAGCGCGAGCAGGACGACGAATGCCGTGGTGAGCATCTTTTTCATGGTATGACTGGTTTTATGATGAGGGGGCCTCCGGTTGGCTGAGGAGACCAAACCCTACAAATATAAATATATTTTTTCGGAATGGGAGGGATTTTCACTATTTTTGCTTCTGGAACCGATAGCCATGCGACTCAAACCACCGAAAATAGTCCGGCGTCTGATGCCGGACCTCATCTGGGAAATCGACGATACCGAGGGGGTATTCCTCACCTTCGACGACGGCCCTACGCCCGGTATCACCGAATGGATTCTCTCGACGCTCGACAAGTACGATGCCAAGGCCACCTTCTTCGTGCTGGGCAAGAACGTCGAGATGTATCCCGACCTCTTCCAGTGCATCCTCGACGCCGGTCACAAGGTGGGCAACCATACCTATTCGCACCAGAAGGGATGGGGCATGAGCCTCGAGCGCTATACGGAGGATGTCGACTTCGCCAACGACTTCATCCACAGCGAACTTTTCCGGCCGCCCTATGCGCGCATCACGCCGGCGCAGGCGCGGCTGCTCGGGCAGCGCTACAAGCTGGTGATGTGGGATGTCATTTCGCGCGACTACAACCGCCGCCTTTCGCCGCGGACCTGCCTGAAGAACGTGACCAAATACCTCGCTCCGGGGGCCATCGTGGTCTTCCACGACAGCGAGAAGTCGTTCCGCAACATGCGCTACGCATTGCCCCGGACGCTGGAGAAAATCCGCGAGATGGGGCTCCGCTGCAAGGCCATCGAGCTGTGACGGCGCGGCGGGGGCGCTTGCCGCGGGGTCGGACGGTCGGGCGGACAAACGTGGCGGGGGCGGCTCTCCCGTCGGTCGGCTCTGCCGCGGCCGGTTGTATGCACCATACGAATACGAAGAGGGCGGTCTCCACGCATGGAGACCGCCCTCTTTGCGTTGTCTGGGGATGAGGCCCCGCCGATGCGTTACGACCAGTCCTCCACGCGGCAGGGTACCGTGCAGCTGCCCGTCACGCGGTGGCCGTAGCCGTCCTCGAGGTCGATGTCAAAGCGGCAGGTGCCGTCGCCGTTGTTGGTCACCTCTACCTTGCCGCCGCGCAGCGAAGCCTCGAGTTTGCCCGTCGTCGAGAAGAACCACGTGCCGAAGTAGCCGCCGTAGGTGGGGTCGTAGATGCCGCTCAGCGCGGTGTTCGGGTAGAAGTCTTCGGCCGTCGAGGTGTCTGCGACCGTGTAGCTGCCCGACGGAATACCTTCCGGGGAGCCGGGGGTGACGTTGAGCGTGAGCATCAGGGCGTCCGACGTGCCGTAGTTGATGTCCAGGTCATAGTCCGGACCCGCGATGATGACCGTGTAGAAATCCGACGTGTCGGTGAAGCTTGCGCCGTAGTAGGCGGCCATCGCCTGCGTCATGCCGCTCAGTGCGACGTCGCCCGTGAGGTTGCTCATCTGGCCTTCGTTTGAGCGGTTGAGGAAGGACAGTTTGCCGACGAAGGAGTAGCTGTATTCGGAGTTGTCGCTCAGCGTCAGTGCGGCGTCGATGCAGTAATAATCCTCGCGGATGGCCACGGTGACTGTTCCGCCCGTGATGTCGAAGCTCTCCGAACCGCCGCCTTCGGCGTAGCGGACCAGGTAGCTGTCGCCCAGGGCGACGTTGAGCGTGAAGGTTTCGTGGCTGTCCGACGCATAGTCGCACGTATAGGTTCCTTCGGCCAACGTGGCGAAGTCGGCGTTCTGGGCCAGCGTGGTGTTGAAGTCCAGACAGAGGATGTAGCCCGGACCGATGTAGTCCTCCTCGAAATCGTCGTACTCCATCTCGGAGATGAAGTTAATCCAGAGGTTGCCCGAGCCCGTGCCGTAGAGGTCGCCCTTGTAGAAGGCCTCCGTCGTTACGCCCTCGGTCGGTACGACCTCCGAGCCTCCGCCGCTGCCTCCGTCACCTCCGGGAGGCGTTGTCGGGTTGTCGTTGTCCGAATCCGAGCAAGCTGCGACGGCTGCCGTCAGCAGCGCGATGCTCAGAAAGCGAAAAAATCGTGTTGCTTTTCTCATAACCTTAACCTTTTTATATATGAATTCGAAGGCAAATGTAATGAAACGTTGCAGAAAAACAAATTTCCGGGGAGAAGATGCTTTGCCGTCCGGCCACATGGCGCGGCGCGTGGCTCCGCGCCGTCGAAAAGGCAATCGGGTGGGGCGATAGGATTTCTCGGAAATTTTTACTAACTTCGCGGCGCGAATACAAACATAAAATAGATAGCATTATGGCAACGACTGCAGACATCAAAATCGGCATGTGCATCGAGCTGGACGGTAAGACCTTCCAGATTGTGGATTTCCAGCATGTGAAGCCGGGCAAGGGCCCCGCTTTCGTACGTACGAAGCTCAAGAACCTCGAGAACGGCCGCGTGCTCGACAACACCTTCTCGGCAGGTGCGAAAATCGAGCCGGTACGCGTGGAGCGCCGCCCCTATCAGTTCACCTACGAGGATGACCTGGGCGCACACTTCATGCACACCGAGACCTTCGAGGAAATCAACATCGACAAGAACCTCATCTCGAACTACGACCTGATGGCCGACGGCCAGATTGTCGAGGTGATGTTCCACACCGAGAAGGAGACCGTTCTGTCGGCCGAGCTTCCCCCGATTGTCGACATGGAGGTGACCTACACCGAGCCGGGTATCAAGGGCGATACGGCCTCGACCAACTCGCTCAAGCCCGCAACCGTCAACACGGGCGCTACGATTCGCGTGCCGCTCTTTATCAACACGGGCGACAAGATTCGTGTCGACACCCGCACGCGCGAATACTACGAGCGCATCAAGTAAGATACAGGTGCCGAGCGGCCCTCCCCGCGGGGGCTGCGGACAGATGCTGCAACGGCCGGAGCCATACGCTCCGGCCGTTGCGCGTTTCCGAGTTGAGTGTTTCCGGCATGTGCGTTTTTGTCCGTGTGCTTCCGGCCATTGCGGTGTGTTCCGCGGTGCGGACGCGCTGCGGCGACGGCGGAGTTCGCAAGGGGAGGCTTTTGGGGGTCGGGCGGCCCCGTTGCAATTTTTTTGGGGCGAACCTTTGCTTTTTCCGGCGGATTGATTATATTTGTAAGTCCGCATCCGCTGAAAACCAAATCCGGGCGGCTATATAGTATGAAAATTTGGACTAAATTTGTAATCGTGATGTTCGCCGCTTTCGCCCTGAGCAGCTGCGGCGGTGGTGATGACAACAATGGAGGTGGCGGTGGCCAGGTCGGCAACGACGGCATTGTCGGAGACTGGGTACTCGAGTCTTATGGCGGCTCCTCGGAACTGGCCGGAAAGGTCTATGCACGTTTCACCGACAGCGGTTCTTTCGAGCTCTATCAGAACATCAACGAGGCCGGTTTCACTGAATTCACCGGCAGCTACGATTATAGCGACGGCAAGCTCTCGGGAACCTATTCCGACGGCAAGGCCTGGAAGGAAACCTATTCGGTTCAGGTTACGAAGACTACGCTGAAGCTCACCGAGTCGGGTAACAAGGTGGCTCAGTTCACCGCAACGACCATCCCCGACTGGGTAACGACGCGCGCATCGTTCGCCGAAGTTCCCGCCGAGGAGCGCTTCTTCTAACAGAGAACAAAACAATCGAACAAACCCATACGGAAGCGGGTGTCTGCACGGCAGACACCCGCTTCCCCTTTTGGGAGCCTTCGTGGATGAGTCGGGGCCGGGACAAGTTCGGGGCCAGGGACAAGTGTCGCCGGGAGGCGGACCGTGCATGGGATGCGTTGCGCGGGTGGAGGGGCTGCGCGAGCCGGATGCGTCGGATGAACTGCGGGGCAGTCATTGGGCCCGGGCGACCTCTTTTCTTTGCCGGGGGAGGCGCCGGGTGGAGGAAAAACGGACGGCAATGAAGACCCCCGGACCCATCAGCATGGGTCCGGGGGTCTCCGTAGATGCGCTTGCCGGCCGTTGCCGGCCGAAGAGTCTTCCGGGGTGCTGCGCGCTGCCGGGGCGCCTGCCGGCGGCTACAGCCGTGCCTTGATGGCCTTGGTGGCCTCCTCGTAGCCGGGCTTCTCCAGAAGGGCGAACATGTTCTTCTTGTAGGCCTCGACGCCGGGCTGGTCGAAGGGATTTACCCCCAGCAGATAGCCGCTGATGCCGCAGGCCTTCTCGAAGAAGTAGAGCAGTCCGCCGATGGCGTGTTCGTCGATGGCGGGAATCTCGACCCGCAGGTTGGGGACTCCGCCGTCGAGGTGGGCCATCTGGACGCCCAGCTCGGCCATGCGGTTCACCTCCGAGATGCGCTTGCCGGCCAGGTAGTTCAGGCCGTCGAGGTTCTCGGCATCCGACTCGATGCGGACCTCGTGGGCGGGCTTCGCCACCGAAATGATGGTCTCGAGGAGGATGCGCTCGCCCTGCTGGATGTACTGACCCATCGAGTGGAGGTCGGCCGTGAGGGTTACGCTGGCCGGGAAGAGTCCCTTGCCGTCCTTGCCTTCGCTCTCGCCGTAGAGCTGCTTCCACCACTCGTTGATGTACTGCAGTTTGGGCTCATACGAACCGAGAATCTCGATGCGCTTGCCCTGGCGGTAGAGTTCGTTGCGTACCACTGCGTAGAGGGCCGAGGGGTTCTCGGCAAAGGGTACATCCTCGCCCGTGGCGTGCTCCATCTCGCGTGCGCCGCGCACCAGTTCGCCGATGTTGACGCCGGCAACGGCCAGCGGCAGCAGGCCGACAGGTGTGAGCACCGAGAAGCGGCCGCCCACGTCGTCGGGAATGATGAAGGTGGGGTAGCCCTCCTGGGTGGCGAGCGTCTTCAGCGCGCCGCGTGCCTTGTCCGTCACGGCGACGATGCGCTCGGCAGCCTCGCGCTTGCCGTAGCGCCGCTCGATTTCGGCCTTGATGATGCGGAAGGCGATGGCCGGCTCGGTCGTCGTGCCCGATTTCGAGATGACGATGGCGGCGATGGAGTGCTCCTTGACCGCCTCGAGCATCTCGTGGATGTAGTCCTCCGAGATGTTCTGTCCGGCGAAGAGCAGCGTCGGACCCTGGGGCGCCTTGTGCAGCAGGCGGAAGGGGTCGCTCATCGCCTCGAGCACCGCCTTGGCGCCGAGGTACGAGCCGCCGATGCCGATGCAGATGACCACGTCGGCCTTGGCGCGCAGGCGGGCCGCCTCGGCCTCGATGGCCTCGATGTCGGCTGCCGAAATCGACGAGGGAAGGTGTACCCAACCCAGAAAATCGTTGCCGGCGCCCTTGCCCGAGTAGAGCAGCGCATTGGCTTCGAGCGCCGCCTTCTCCATGTCGGGAGTAATCGTCACGCCCGATTTGGTGATGTCCAGTTTTAACGCATTCATATGTCAGATAAGTTTAGATGTCAGTTCCTGCATCAGCTTGCGGGCCGATGCTCCGTTGTAGAGTACCTCGTGGACCATCTCGGCGATGGGCATCTCGACGCCGTGGCGCAGGTTGATGTGGCGGATGCAGTCGGCGGCGAAATAGCCCTCGGCGACCATCGTCATCTCGTTCAGGGCGCTCTTGACCGTGCATCCGTGGCCGATGAGCAGTCCCAGGCGGCGGTTGCGGCTGTAGACCGAGTAGCAGGTCACCAGCAGGTCGCCCAGATAGGCCGAGGCGTGGGTGTTGCGCGGCGCGGGATAGCTCTGCTCGAGGAAGTGGTCCATCTCCATGGCGCTGTTCGAGATGAGCACCGCCAGGAAGTTGTCGCCGTAGCCCAGTCCCACGGCGATGCCGACCGCCAGCGCGTAGATGTTCTTCAGGATGGCTGCATATTCGATGCCATAGAGGTCGGTCGAGTAGCTCAGCCGGATGTACGACGAGGAGAACATGCCGCCCAGACGCCGGGCATTCTCCTCGTCGGCGCAGACGGCCGTCAGGTAGGAGAGCTTGCCGCGCGATACCTCCTCGGCGTGTGACGGGCCGGTGACGATGCCGATTTGGCGGTACGAAAGCCCGTAGCGGTCGTGGATATACTCCACGACGGTCTGGTAGTCGCCCGGGACGATGCCCTTGATGGCCGATACGACGAACTTGTCGCGCAGCGGGACGGTCAGCGGTGCCAGGAAATCCTTGAGATAGGCCGAAGGGGTGGCCAGAATGACCACGTCGGCGGCGGCAACCACCGCGTCGAGGTCATCCGACGGTGCGATGCGCGACGTGTCGAACTCCACGTCGCTCAGGTATCGCGGGTTGCGGCCCTCGGTGCGCAGCGACTCGAGCACCTCCGGATTGCGGACGTACCATCCGGTGCAGAGGTTGTTTTCGGTGAGCAGCCGGACGATGGCCGTCGCCCAGCTGCCGTACCCGATGACGGCGCAGCGGGCATCGTGTCCGATTCGGTATTCCATGCGGTCGATTGTTGTTTGCCATACAAAAGTAATTAAAAAAAACTTAATAAAAAATGTAAAAATATCCCCCGCTTTTTGCTACCTTTGTCCGTGTATGTGCCCCAGGGGAGGCGTATCCCTTGAGAAATTGCGGGGCGCGGCTTTTATCTTTCTGATAATAAAACAGTTGTGTAGACAGATATGGGAATGTTTTCATTGACTCAGGAATTGGCCATCGACCTCGGTACGGCCAATACGCTGATAATCTATAACGGCAAGGTCGTCGTCGACGAGCCCTCCATCGTGGCGCTCGACGTGCACTCCGGAAAGGTGGTCGCCATCGGCCATCAGGCCCGCCAGATGCACGAGAAGACCAATCCGAACATCAAGACAATCCGTCCGCTCAAGGACGGTGTGATTGCCGACTTCAACGCCACGGAGCTCATGCTGCGCGGCATGATTAAGAAGGTGAAGACCTCGGGCAGCCTCTTTGCCCCCTCGCTGCGGATGGTCATCTGCATCCCGTCGGGTTCGACCAACGTCGAAATCCGCGCCGTGCGCGACTCGGCCGAGCATGCCGGCGGCCGCGAGGTCTACATGATTTACGAGCCGATGGCTGCGGCGCTGGGCGCCGGACTCGACGTCGAGGCCCCCGAAGGAAACATGGTCATCGACATCGGCGGCGGTACGTCGGAGATTGCCTGCATCTCGCTCGGAGGTATCGTCTGCTCGGAGTCCATCAACGTGGCCGGCGACGTCTTCACGAGCGACATCCAGAGCTACGTCCGCCAGCAGCACAACATCCGCATCGGCGAGCGTACGGCCGAGGCCATCAAGTGCGCCATCGGTGCGGCGGTGTCGGACCTCGATGAGGAGCCCGAGGATTTCGTCGTGACGGGTCCCAACATGCTGACGGCCCTGCCGCAGACCGTGTCGCTCAGCTACCGCGAAATCGCCTATGCGCTCGAGAAGTCGCTGACGAAAATCGACGCGGCGCTGATGACCGTCCTCGAATCGATGCCCCCCGAGCTCTATGCCGACATCGTGAAGAACGGCATCTATCTGGCCGGCGGCGGCGCCCTCATCAAGGGCCTCGACCGGCGTCTGAACGAAAAGACGGGCATTCCGTTCCACATCGCCGAAGACCCGCTGCGCGCCATTGCACGCGGTACGGGCATCGCGCTGAAGAACATCAACCGCTTCTCGTTCCTCATGCGGTAACGACCGTGGCGGAGCTTCGTCGGGAGAAGATGCGCGGCTGCCGGCTGCGGCACCTCTGTGCGGAGACGACGGGGCGGACGGCGCCGTGCGGCAGCGCCCGCGGCGGCGGAAGCATCGCCGGGACGGAGTCGTTGCGGCGGCGCCTGCGGCACTCGGGGCCCTGCGGGGCCGGCATCGCGGCGGTGAGTTCTGCCGACGGCCGGACATCGGGCCGCCCCGGTGCGGATGTGCGGGCGTGCGGAGACCTCTTCGGACGGAGAGCGGCTGCGGACACCCTTAGGGTCAAAACCTTGGATTGCGGGCATTGCTGTCCGCAATCTTGATTAAAACGACGGAACCTTGCATAAGCTTTTGGCATTCATACGGAGCATCTACGTGGTGTTGCTCTTCCTCCTGCTGGAGGGTCTTGCCGTGCGATACTATGCCCACTCGACGGCCTATACCCAGGCCCGTCTGCTCTCGCGTTCGAACCAGGTCGTGGGCGGCGTGCAGGGGCTCTTCGCCGGCATCCGCCACTACTTCACGCTGGGCGGTGAGAACCGGCGGCTGCTCGACCGCGTCGTGGAGCTCGAATCGCGCCTGGCCCGGTACGAGACGGCCGACGAGCAGGCGCGTATGGCCTCCTACGTCGATTCGCTGCCCAAATCGCCCTATCGGCTCATGACAGCGCGCGTCGTGTCGAATACGGTCAACCGCCGCCGCAACCTCATCACCCTCGACAAGGGGCTGCGCGACGGCGTGGTGCCCGACATGGCGGTCCTCTCGTCGGACGGCGCGATGGCGGGCTATGTCATCGACTGCTCGGAGCACTACTCGGTGGCCATGTCGGTGCTCAACACCTCATTCCGCGCCAGCGGCAAGCTCGACGGCGAGGAGTACTTCGGCTCCATCTACTGGGACGGAGCCAATCAGTACGAGGTGGTGATGGACGAACTGTCGAAGTATGCCGACCCGCAGCCCGGGCGCGAAGTGGTCTCGACGGGCTTCTCCGAATATTTCCCGGCCGACATCCTCATCGGATGGGTCGAGCAGGCCGAGCTGGATGAAACGAAGACCACTTATCGGGTCCGGGTGCGTCTGGCGGCCGAAATCTCGAGCCTCTCGGATGTGATTCTGGTCGAGAACACCTCGCTGGCCGAGACGCGGCGTCTGCGTGAGAGCGAGCGGGTCAAACAACAAAACGAACGGGAATAGCCATGTACAGAACATTGCCTTATGTCGCCCTGTTTGCCGTTTCGGCACTGCTCCAGGTCTTTCTGTTCGACAACCTGGCCATAAGCGTCTACCTCAATCCGCTCATATACATCGCCTTCATCGTCCTGCTGCCGCTCGACATCCCGCCCGTGGCGCTGCTGCTGCTCGGGCTGGTCACGGGGGTGACGATGGACTGGGCCACGGGCGGGGCCGGACTCAATACGGCCGCCACGCTGCCCGTGGCGCTGCTGCGCCCGGCGCTCATCGATTCGTTCTACGGCCATGAGAACGCCCGCGAAGGGGGCATCCCTTCGGTCGACCGCTTCGGCTCGCACCGTTTCCTGCAGTACCTCGTGGCGATGGTGGCGGTCCACCATACGCTCTTCTTCCTGCTCGAGGCGCTTTCGTGGAGCCATCTGCTGCACACGGTGGCGCGGATTGTGGTGAGCGGTGCCGTCTCGGTGGGCTTCGTCTGGCTCATCGCCCGCATATTCACCTCGAAACTCTCCGTACGCGTATGACCGGTGGTGAAGGATATGCCCGCATGCGGGTGCTGCAGGTGGTGGTGCTCCTCATCTTCGGCGTGATTGCCATGCGGCTGGCCTACATCCAGCTCATCGACAAGCGTTACGTCGAACTGGCCAAGGCCAACGCCCTGCGTCACGTGGTCGAGTATCCGACGCGCGGCGAGGTCTTCGACCGCAACGGCGAATTCCTGGTCCAGAGCCGCGAGTGCTACGACCTGATGGTCGTCTACAGCGAAATCGACAAGGCGGGGTTCGATACGACGCGCCTCTGTTCGGTGCTGGGCCTTCCGCGCGAGAAGCTCGAGCGCGAGCTTGCGGCGGCACGCCGCTGGCCCCGTGCTGCGCGGCTGGTGATGAACTTCATCCCCAAGGAGGACAAGCTGCGTTTCGACGAGGGCAACTTCCGGGGTTTCTATACGGTCTACCGCACCGTGCGCCAGTATCCGCGCAAGGTCGGCGGCAACCTGCTGGGCTATGTGGGCGAGGTCAATTCCGACATGATTCGCCGCAACCCCTCCTACAAGGCGGGCGACTACGTCGGCATGAGCGGCGTGGAGTCGGCCTACGAGCCGCTGCTGCGCGGCCGCAAGGGGGTGCGGATTCAGGAGGTCGACACGCACGGCGCCATCAAGGGCTCCTACATGAACGGCATGTACGACACGCTGCCCGAATCGGGCAAGTACCTGGTCAGCACCATCGATGCCCGTCTGCAGCTCTTCGCCGAGGAGCTGATGGCCGGCAAGGTGGGCGCTGCGGTGGCCATCGAGCCCTCGACGGGCGAAATCCTGATGATGGTCTCCTCGCCGACCTACGACCCCGACCAGATGGTGGGGCGCGAGCGCAGCAAGCACTACGCCGAGATGGTGCGCAACAAGCGGCGTCCGATGTTCAACCGCGCCGTGCGGGCGAAGTACCCTCCGGGCTCGACCTTCAAACTGGTGCAGGGCCTCATCGGCCTGCAGGAGGGGGTCCTCAAGCCGTCGGACCTCCACGTCTGCAACATGGGCTACTCGGCCGGCCGCCTCAAGATGAAGTGCCATGCCCACCCCTCGCCGCTCGACCTGCGCTATGCCGTCTCGACCTCGTGCAACGCCTACTTCTGCTATGTCTTCCGCGATATCCTGGACAATCCGAAGTACGGCAGCGTGAAAGAGGGCTTCGACGTCTGGCGCAAGTACGTCGAGAGCTTCGGCTTCGGCCGCAAGCTGGGGTCGGACTTCCTGGGTGAGGGCAACGGCTATGTGCCCGACCGCGCCTACTACGACCGCGTCTACCGCGGCTCGTGGAACTCGCTCACGGTGCTTTCGCTCTCCATCGGTCAGGGCGAGCTGGGCTGCACGCCCCTGCAGATGGCCAACCTGGCGGCCATCATCGCCAACCGCGGCTACTACTACATCCCCCACATCGTCAAGGAAATCGAGGGGCAGGACTCGCTCGACCGCCGGTTCTACGAACGTCACTACACGATGGTCGAGCCCAAGTACTTCGAGCCGATTATCGAGGGCATGTGGCGCGGCGTGCATGTCGACGGAACGTCGCGCATGGCGCGGCTCGACGGTTGGGACGTCTGCGGCAAGACGGGTACGGCGCAGAACCCCCACGGCCGCGACCACTCGACCTTCCTCTCGTTCGCCCCGAAGGACAACCCGAAAATCGCCATTTCGGTCTATGTCGAGAACGGAGGTTTCGGCGCCTCGGCCGCTCTGCCCATCGCCAGCCTGCTCGAGGAGTACTACCTGACCGATACGGTCAAGCGTCCGCAGCTGGTGGAGTATATCAAGAACATGAAAATCTATTACCCCGCATATGACCGGTAGTCGGAACAATTCGATTTTCTACGGCGTGGACCTCGGTACGGTCCTGCTCTACGTGCTCATCGTCATAGCGGGGTGGCTCTCCATCACCTCGGCCTCGTACGACGGGGCGTCGGGCGACTTCTTTTCCTTCGACCACTTCTACATGAAGCAACTCATCTGGGTCGGCGTGGCGTGGACCACGGCCATCGTGCTGCTGCTGCTCGACGTGCGCTACTTCCACATGTTTGCCTACCCGGCCTATTTCGTCGGTCTGGCGCTGCTGGTCGCGGCGCTGCTCTTCGGCCGCGAGGTCAACGGCGCCAAGGCGTGGTTCGAGTTCGGCTCCTTCCGCGTGCAGCCCGTCGAGTTCGCCAAGATTGCCACGGCGCTCGCCGTGGCACGCGTCATGAGCGCATACTCCTTCTCGATAGACCGTCCGGGCAACCTCTTCAAGGTGGGGATGGTCATCTGCATCCCGCTCTTCATCATCATCCTGCAGAACGACACCGGCTCGGGTGTCGTGCTCTGCTCGTTCCTCTTCGTCCTCTACCGCGAGGGGCTGAACAAGTGGCTCTGCATCCCGGTGCTCTTCGTCGCCGCACTCTTCATCCTTTCGTTCCTGCTCTCGCCGATGACGCTGCTCGTGCTGATGATTCTGGTCTGCACGCTCTCGGAGGCGATGATGAACGGCCGGTGGCGTTCGCGCGTGGTCTACCTTGCCGCGCTGGCTTTCGCTTCGGTGCTGCTCTACGTCGCAATGTCGCTCATTGCCCCCGGGGCGATGGACATCTACCACTGCCTGCTCACGGTGACGCTCCTGTCGCTCGCCTTCGTGGCCGTATATGCCTACCGGGCCAATCTGCGCAACATCTTCATCACGATGGGGCTCTTCGTCTGCTCGATGATATTCCTGCCGACGACCGACTACATCTTCAATTCGATTCTCAAGGAGCACCAGCGCAACCGCATCCTCAGCTTCCTGGGCATCATCAGCGACCCGCGCGGTGTGGACTACAACGTCAACCAGTCGAAAATCGCCATCGGCTCGGGCGGCCTTTTCGGCAAGGGATTCCTCGAGGGGACGCAAATCAAGTACGGCTTCGTGCCCGAGCGCCACACCGACTTCATCTTCTGCACGGTGGGCGAGGAGTGGGGCTTCGTGGGGACGATTACGGTGCTCACGCTGCTCTGCCTGCTCATCCTGCGGCTGATGCGTATGGGTGAGCGGCAGGAGGAGCCCTTCGGCCGCATCTACTGCTACTGTGTGGCGGCCATCCTGCTCTTCCACGTGCTGGTGAACGTCGGCATGACGGTGGGACTGATGCCCGTGATGGGCATCCCGCTCCCCTTCATGAGCTACGGCGGTTCGTCGCTCATCGCCTTCACCATTCTGCTCTTCATCGCCGTGCGGCTCGATGCCTCGACCCGGCAGTTCGGGCTCAACAAGTTCTGAATCACAAATACCACCCCCAAATGATAGATTACAACCCGAAGGGACTTACCCAACAACAGGTCGCCGAGAGCCGGCAGCGCCACGGCGACAACATCATCACCCCGCCGAAGGACGATTCGGCCTGGAAACTCTTCATCGAGAAGTTCAAGGACCCCATCATCCAGGTGCTGCTCTTCGCGGCGGTGCTCTCGCTGGCCATCGCCTTCGTCGAGAAGGATTTCACCGAATCCATCGGCATCATCTGCGCCATCATCCTGGCTACGTGCGTCGGCTTCTGGTTCGAGTGGGACGCTATGCGGCGCTTCCGCCGGCTCAACCGGGTCAACGACGACATCCCGGTCAAGGTGGTGCGCGACGGCGCGGTGTGCGAGGTGCCGCGGCGCGACGTGGTAGTGGGCGACCTGGTCTGCATCGAGAGCGGTGAAACCGTGCCGGCCGACGGCGAACTGGTCGAGGCCGTATCGCTGAGCATCAACGAGTCGACGCTGACGGGCGAGCCGTCGGTCGACAAGACCACCGACGAGACCCACTTCGATGCCGATGCCACCTATCCCTCGAATGCGGCCATGCGCGGCACGACGGTTGTCGACGGCTACGGCCGCATGGTCGTAACGGCCGTGGGCGACCACACCGAGGCGGGCCGCGTGACCGAGCAGTCGACCATCGAGAGCGACGAGCAGACGCCGCTCAACCGCCAGCTCACGCGCCTTTCGCGCCTCATCGGCAAGCTCGGCATCGGCCTCTCGTGCGCCATCTTCTGCGTCATGCTGGGCAAGGCCATCTTCGCGGGCCATCTTCTGGAGGGCGACTGGCTGCAGATTTCGCAGCAGGTGCTCCACATCTTCATGATTTCGGTGGCCATCATCGTGATGGCGGTGCCCGAGGGGCTTCCCATGAGCATCACCCTCTCGCTGGCGATGTCGATGCGCCGCATGCTCAAGACCCACAACCTGGTGCGCAAGATGCATGCCTGCGAGACGATGGGCGCCGTGACAGTCATCTGCACCGACAAGACCGGTACGCTGACCCAGAACAAGATGCATGTGGGCGAACTGGTCCGTTACGACGAACTCTCGGAGCAGGAGTTCGCCGAAATCATCGCCCTCAATTCGACTGCCTTCCTCGACAGCGAAGGCAAAATCATCGGCAACCCGACCGAAGGGGCGCTGCTCGAGTGGATGCGCGGACGCGGCGAGTCGTACGAGCGGCTGCGCGAGGGGGCGACGATTGTCGACCGCCTCACCTTCTCCACCGAGCGCAAATACATGGCGACCATCATCGAGAGCGGCATCTCGGGCCGCCGCATCCTCTGCGTCAAGGGTGCGCCCGAGATTGTGCGCGCCATGTCGCTTCCCGACGGGCGTGACGAGGAGGTCTCCGAGCGGCTGCTCGCCTTCCAGAACCGCGCCATGCGGACGCTGGGCATCGCCTGGCGCGAGTGTGCCGAGGAGGATGTCCTCCAGGCGGTCGAGGCGGGCGGACTCCGCTTTGCAGCCGTGGCGGCCATCTCGGACCCCGTGCGCGAGGATGTCCCGGCAGCCGTAGGCCGCTGCCTCGGGGCGGGTATCGCCATCAAGATTGTGACGGGCGACACGCCGGCTACGGCGCGCGAGATTGCCCGCCAAATCGGTCTGTGGGACGACGCTGTGGACGGTGAGCGCAACCACATGACCGGCACCGAGTTCGCCGCGATGAGCGACGAGGAGCTGCTCGACCGCGTCGGGGAGCTCAAAATCATGTCGCGCGCCCGTCCGCTCGACAAGCAGCGGCTGGTGCGGCTGCTGCAGCAGCGCGGCGAGGTGGTGGCCGTCACGGGCGACGGCACGAACGATGCCCCGGCGCTCAACTTCGCCAACGTCGGCCTCTCGATGGGGTCGGGCACTTCGGTGGCCAAGGATGCCAGCGACATCACGCTGCTCGACGACTCGTTCGCCTCGATTGCCACGGCCGTCATGTGGGGCCGTTCGCTCTACCGCAACATCCAGCGCTTCGTCCTCTTCCAGCTGACCATCAACTTCGCGGCCATCGTCATCTGCTTCGTCGGGGCGATTTTCGGTACCGACATGCCGCTCACGGTGGTGCAGATTCTCTGGGTGAACATCATCATGGACACCTTTGCCGCCATGGCGATGGCTTCGCTGCCGCCCAACCCCGAGGTGATGCGCGACAAGCCGCGTCCGCGCAACGAGTTCATCATCACGCCGGCAATGGCTCGGACGCTCTTCACCTGCGGCGGCGTGATGGTCGTCGTGCTGCTGGGCATGCTCTTCTACTGGTCGTTCGGCAGCGGCGAGATGACCGTGCGCGAGCTGACGCTCTTCTTCTCGACCTTCGTCTTCATGCAGCTCTGGAACATGTTCAACGCGAAGGGCTTCGAGACGCGTCACCCGGTCTTCAAGGACTGGCACGGGTGTCGTGAATTCTTCCTCATCCTGCTGGCCATTGCGGTCGGTCAGGTGCTGATTGTCGAGTTCGGCGGTGCGGTCTTCCGTACGGTGCCGCTCTCGTGGGGCGAGTGGGTCGCCGTCATCGGCGCCACGTCGCTCATAGCCTTTGGCGGCGAGGCCGTTCGTGCCCTTCGCCGTCGTCAGTAAGTGCGCCTGAGCGCTGCGGCCCCCGGGCCGCAGCGCCCGTGCGCCAGTTTCCCGTTCGGACCGGCGCGAGTCGGTCCCGGTCGGAGTCCCGCTGTGGCGAAACCGTGTCCGTCGAGTTGTGAGGTCGGTTGCGTCGGGAACCGGTCGTCGGGTATTTGTTTTGCGGATGTGTGTCGTGAAGAGCTTCGTGCGGGGCCGGGCCCCGGGGCGAGGCGGGGAAGGGAACAAAACACGGATATCCGACAGATTTGGTTACAGACAGAACGTGTATGAAGAGATTGCTCTTTCTGTGGATGTGGGCGGCGCTGCTCGTCCCGACCTGCGGATTCGGACAGTTGACCGACAGCCTGGGGCGCATGTGCCTGGTGCCGGCCTCGGAGGGTTATGTGCGGCGTATCGACCGGCGCAGTTCGACTCGGGCCTACCGCATGACTTTCGTTGCCGTGCCGCTCATTGTCGGCGGTCTGGTCATGAAGCCCTTCGACGATGATTTCCGGCGTCTGCGCAACGGTTACGCCCGTTCGTTCGCCTATCATTACGACGATTACCTGCAATACCTGCCCATGGCTACCATGTTCGGCATGAAGGTTTTCGGCGTGCAGAGCCGCAGTTCGTGGGGCCGCATGCTCGTTTCCGACGCCTTCTCGGCCGCGCTGATGGCCACGGCGGTCAATTCGCTCAAATACTCCTGCCGCGTGATGCGTCCCGACGGCTCGACGCGCAACACCTTCCCCTCGGGCCATACGGCCACCGCCTTCATGGCTGCCACGATGCTTCAAAGGAGTACGGCCATCTGTCGCCGTGGGTGAGCGTCGGAGCCTATTCCGTCGCCACCTTTACGGGCATCTCGCGCCAGTTGAACAACCGTCACTGGGCGAGCGACGTGATGGTCGGGGCGGGTATCGGAATCCTTGCCACGGAGCTGGGCTATCTGTTTGCCGACCTCATCTACAAGAAACGGGGGTTGAATATCCACGAGACGACCCTCGTTTACGACCGCTACCGCCATCCGTCGTTTTTCAGCTATTCGCTCGGGCTGTCGGTCGTGCCGGGAAGCTATACGGTCGCGCCCGGCTGCTCGGTCGAACTGATGTCGGGCCCGACCGTAGGGGTCGAGGGCGCCTGGTTCGCCTCGCCCTATCTGGGTGTGGGCGGCCGTCTGAACTCGTCGTTCATGCGGGTGAGCGTCAACGGAGTTTCGCAGACCGAGAACTTCAAGTGCGCCTCGGCCGGCTGCGGAGCATACCTCTCCTATCCCTTCTCGGTGCGCTGGATGATTGGCTCGAAGCTGCTGGGCGGCTACGAGGACTATCGGAATTGCCGTACGGACGTTTGCCGCCTGGGCGGCAATGGCGGGTTCCTCCTCGGTACGGGCTTTTCGACAACCTACCTTGCCTCGCAGAATTTCGGCGTGCGGTTCCTCCTCGACTACGACATGGCGCCGCCGATGACCTCCTCGTCGCCGAAACGGCTCCACCGCCTCACGCTCGGCCTTGCCGTTTCGGCCGTTCTCTGACCGGCGGCTCTGGTTCGGGGCTCTGCCGGTGTGCGGGGGCCGGCCATGGTGTGTCTGCAAAAAGAGAGGTCCGGTCAGTTGGCCGGACCTCTCGCTTTCTTGAGGTGCGGAACGGTCGGCGCCGCACCCTGTCGTATCGGTTAGAGGATACCCTGCTCGACCATCGACTTGGCAACCTTCATGAAGCCGGCGATGTTGGCGCCCTTCATGTAGTTGATGTAGCCGTCCTTCTCCGTGCCGTACTCGAGGCAGGCGTGGTGAATCGACGACATAATCTGGTGCAGCTTGGCATCGACCTCCTCGGCCGTCCAGTTGAGCTTCTGCGAGTTCTGCGTCATCTCGAGACCCGAGGTAGCCACGCCGCCGGCGTTCACCGCCTTGCCCGGGCCGTAGGGAATCTTCGCCTCGATGAAGGCGTCGATGGCCTCCGGACGGCAACCCATGTTCGAAACCTCGGCGACAATCTTCACGCCGTTGGCCAGCAGCTGCTTGGCGTCGTCACCGTTGAGTTCGTTCTGCGTTGCGCACGGCATGGCGATGTCGACCTTGACCTCCCACGGTTTGCGGCCGGGGAAGAACTGCGAGCCGGGGAACTTCTTGGCATAGGGTTCCACAACGTCGTTGTTCGAGGCGCGGAGCTCGAGCATGTAGGCAATCTTCTCCTTGTCCAGACCGGCGGGGTCGTAGATGTATCCATCGGGACCCGAAATGGTTACCACCTTGGCACCCAGCTCGGTAGCCTTCGTGGCGGCACCCCAGGCCACGTTGCCGAAGCCCGAAATGGCGATGGTCTTGCCCTTGATGTCCATGCCGGCCGTCTCGAGCATCTGGCGCAGGAAGTATACGGCGCCGAAGCCCGTAGCCTCGGGGCGGATGAGCGAACCGCCATAGGTCATGCCCTTGCCCGTCAGCACACCCGTATTCTCGCGGGCCAGCTTGCGGTACATGCCGTAGAGGTAGCCGATTTCGCGGCCGCCCACGCCGATGTCACCGGCCGGAACGTCGGTCTCGGGACCGATGTGGCGCCACAGTTCGGTCATGAAGGCCTGGCAGAAACGCATCACCTCGCGGTCCGACTTGCCCTTGGGGTTGAAGTCCGAGCCGCCCTTTGCGCCGCCCATCGGCAGCGTCGTCAGCGCGTTCTTGAAAATCTGCTCGAAGCCGAGGAACTTCAGAATCGAGGGATTCACCGAAGGATGGAAACGCAGACCGCCCTTGTAGGGGCCGATGGCGTTGTTGAACTGGAAGCGATAGCCGGTGTTGACCTGCACGTCGCCCTTGTCATCCACCCAAACTACCTTGAACGTGAAGCTGCGGTCGGGTTCAACGATGCGCTCCGCAATGCGGTTGGCCTCGAACTCCGGATGCTGGTTGTAGGTCTCCTCTACGGTCATCAGCACTTCGCGAACGGCCTGCAGGTATTCGCTCTCGCCCGGGTGCTTCTTCTCGAGCTCGGCCATCAGTTTGTTTACATTCATAGTCTGTGAAGTTTTAGTTGGTTGTTGTTTACTACAAATATAGTATTATTTCCGATAGATTGTAACTCCCGACAGAAAATTTTAGCGAAATTGTCACTCGGCCCCGTTTTCCGTATCTTCCGAGATGATTCCCTTGTTCGAGCGGCCGTCGATGTAGACCTTCAGCGGCCGTTCGAAGCGCACCTGGCGCAGGTATGTGCCCTCGTAGACGGCCGGTTGGGCGTCGAGCCGCGAGATGCGGAAACTGCCGTCGCCCCGGAAGGGGTTGATGGTCAGATAGCCCACTCCCAGCGATGTGACATTCTGGAAGAAGTGCGTGCCCTGCGAGGGTTCGACCTCGAAGCGTTCGATGCCGCATTCGACGATGACCTTCGCCTCCGAGATGTGGGTCCACTTGACGGGAACGCCGAGGAAGGGGTCCGACGAGCCCCAGCGGCCGGGGCCTACCAATATATAGGAGCGACCCTCTTCGCGCATGCGGAGGTTGAGTGCCAGCAGTTCGTCGGCGATGCGCTCGGTGGAGAGCGAATCGAAGATGTCGGGTTTCACGTAGACGATGTCCGAGATGTCGTGCATGGCGCCGATGCCCAGCGCGCTCTCGGCGTAGATGAGCGCCTCGGAGGTGTCGACCGAGGCCCAGTCCATCGGCCGGTTGTCCTGGTTGTCGATGATGGGGCGAATCTGCAGCAGGTTGAAAATCCGCTGCTGTCCCGACGGGACGTCCATGTTGACGGCAAACTCCACCTCGACCGGGCAGCGCATCTCCTCGGTGCCCATGCGCAGGATGTCGGAGACAATCTCGGCAAGCGGGAAGGTGTTGTACTTCAGTATGTTGTTGAACGTGATGACCATCCGGCCCCGGTCGAAGGGACTGTCCGAGATGCGTTCGTTCTCGCGGTCCCACACCGAGCAGACATAGCGGGCGTTGCGCAGCGGGGCAATCTGCGAGAGGTCGAGCCGGTGGAGGTTCACCGCATCGTCGATGGAGGTGCGGAACTCCTCGGGGCGGAGGCTGAGGGCCAGCACCTCGTTCTGTGTGTCGCGCAGCGCCAGTTCGGGCGTCGATGTCTGGAGCACCTTCTGCGGGTAGCGGGGCGAGAAGCGGAGCGTGCGGCCGCCGTCGACGACCAGCTTGCCCAGACCCATGGCCACGTTGCAGATGCCCTCCTCGGGCGCCTCGTCGCCGATGGGGTAGTAGTTGATGGAGCGGGCCACGCCCGAGAAGGTGGGCATGAAGAGCCCGTCCTGCTCCGTGCCGCACACCTCCTGGATGATGACCGCCATCTTCTCCTCCGAGATGAGGTTCTGCGACGAGGAGATGTAGGCGCGCGAGGCGGCGAAGTAGACCGAGGCGTAGACGCTCTTGATGGCCTTGAGCAGCAGGCGCAGCATCTGGCCCTCGTTGTCCACGTGGGGAATCATGTAGGTCGAATAGATGCCGGCGAAGGGCTGGTAGTGCGAGTCCTCCAGCTTGGACGACGAGCGCACGGCCAGAGGTCCCGTCGTGGTGCGGATGTAGGCGCGCAGCTCCTCCTGCAGCCGGACCGGAACGGTCGAGCCGACGAATTCCGAGAGGATGACGTCGTCGGGCAGGTCCTGCGAGATGATGTACTCGAGTCCGTTCTGGCGGATGAACTCGTCGAAGTAGTCGGTGGCGATGACCACCGAACGGGGGATGAGGATGCGCACCCCCTCGTGCTTGTCGTACTGGCGGTACTTGATGAGCATCGAGTTCATGAAGGCCAGACCGCGCGCCTTGCCGCCCAGCGACCCCTCGCCGATGCGGGCGAAGGCCACCGCGTCGGAGTAGGTCTCGGCGTCGAAGCGGGCGATGACCCCCTGGCCGAGCAGCGTGCGGTAGTCCTTGATGAGGTTGACGATGGCGCGGCGGTGCGCCTCGCGCGTGGCGAAGTGGCTCTTGTTGTGGCGCCGGATGGAGGCGGCCAGCGGGAAGAGGCCGCGCGAGTAGAGCCACTTCGAGAGGTGGTTCTGCGAGGTGTGGTACTCGAAGGCCTCGTCGGGGATGGTAGCAATCATCTCCTGCATCTGCTTCAGGTCGCGGGCGCTGCCGATGACGGCGCCGGTCGCGGGGTCCTTGAAGACGAAGTCGCCGAAGGCGAACTCCGTGGAGATGTATTCGTGCAGCTGCGAGAGCAGCGTCTTCGAGTTCTTGGCCAGGAAGCCGACGCCCAGCTCGCGGGCGCGGCTCTCGAATTCGGTCTGCGACGACTGCAGCAGGATGGGCATCAGCGGATTGTCCTCGCGGATGCGACGGCAGAGGTCGATGCCCGCATCGCGCTTCTCGCTCTGCGAGGGGTCGTTGCGGTGGAGGACGAAGCCCACGTCGGAGATGACGCCCAGCAGGTTGCCTCGATAGCGGTCGTAGAGCTCGACAGCCTCCTCGTAGGAGGTGGCCAGCAGGATTTTGGGCCGGGCGCGCTTGCGCAGCACCTGTTGCTGCTCGTTGAGGGCATCCTTCAGGAATTCGGTGTTCTGCAGCAGGATGAGCTTGTAGAGCTCGGGCAGGTAGGTCGAGTAGAAGCGGATGGAGTCCTCGACCAGCAGGATGGCCTGGACGCCCCCCTGGAGGATGTCCTCGCGGGCATTCATCGCATCCTCGATGAGCTTGATGATGGCGATGATGAGCTCCGTGTTGCCGTGCCAGCAGAAGATGTAGTCGAGCCCCGAGCGGTCGCGCTCCTCGATGCGGCGGTAGATATCCTTCGAGAAGGAGGTCAGCAGCGCGATGGGGATGCGCGGGTGGCGCTCCTTGACAATCTTGGCAAAGGCGAAGACGTCGGGCTCGCCGACGTTGTACATCGTCAGGATGAAGTCGTAGGAGTCATCCTCGTCGAGCAGCGCGAGCGCCTCGGAGGTCGAGCTGACGCGGGTAAACGAGGGGGGATTCGACAGATTGAGCTCGAGGTACTCCTGGTTGATTTGCGACTCGATGTGGCCGTCCTCCTCGAGGATGTAGCCGTCGTAGCTGCAGCAGACGAGCAGAATCTTGTGAATCCGGTATTTCATGAAGCGGTAGGGCTCCCGTGCCTTGTCGGAAAGCCGCTCTTCGGGGGTTGTCTCCATAGCGGTCGTTGTTGGTATTGTCGAATATACAAATATAAAAATAAAGGGCTTCAAATCCAATAGCGCACGGCCGCATCGCGGGGTATTCCCGCCGGAAAAAGGCCCGTGCGACGAAATGAATTGGCCGGGGCCGATGCAAATCGGTTTTTATTGTTATCTTTGCATGAGACTTACGAAAATCCGAGAAGATGAATTCCGACAAATACGTATTGCAGGAGGTCACCACGCCGGCCGTCGAGCGCGAGTGGCTCGACCTGCCGAAACGAATCTACAAGGGCAACCGCAACTGGGTCTGCCCGCTCGACGACGATATCCGCGAGGTGTTCGACCCGGCGAAGAACGACCTGTTCGCCGACGGCGAGGCCATCCGCTGGGTGGCGCGCAACGCCGACGGCGAGGTGGTGGGCCGCATCGCGGCCTTCTACAACCGCGAGAAGGCGGCCCTCGAGGAGCAGCCCACGGGCGGCTGCGGCTTCTTCGAGTCGATTGAGGAGCAGCGGGTGGCCGACATGCTCTTCGATGCGGCGCGCATGTGGCTGGCCAGCCGCGGCATGGAGGCGATGGACGGCCCCGTCAATTTCGGCCAGCGGCGCGACTGGTGGGGCCTGCTGGTCGAGGGGTATGAATTCCAGCCCCTCTACCGCAATCCCTACAATCCGCCCTACTACAAGGAGCTGTTCGAGAACTACGGCTTCCGCAACTACTTCAACCAGAACAGCTACATCTGGCGGGCGAACGTCTCGGAGGCGAGCGCACGGATTTTCGACCGTGCCGAGCGGCTCTATTCGACCCCGGGCTACCACGTCGAGACCATCGACATGAAGAACCTGGAGGAGGAGGCCGAGAACTTCCGTCTGGTCTACAACAAGGCGTGGGCGCTCTTCTCGGGCGTGAAGCCCATGACGCAGGAGGAGGCGCTCTACATGATGCGCCAGATGAAGCCTCTGATTGACCCCGACATCGTCTTCTTCGCCTATTTCAACGACGAACCCATCGGCTTCTTCATCACGGTGCCCGACCTGAACCGCATCATCGGGCGCTTCAACGGCCGCTTCGGCTGGTGGCAGAAGCTCCAGCTGCTGTGGGAGCTGAAGGTGCGCAAGCGCAGCGACCGCATCTTCGGCGTGATTTTCGGCATCGCGCCCGAGTTCCACGGCAAGGGTGTCGAGTCGGCCATCATGGTCAAGTACTGGCACTTCATGATGGAGCAGCAGACGCGCTACAAGACGCTCGAGCTGGCGTGGATTGGCGACTTCAACCCGGTGATGAACCGCATGATTGAGACCTACGTCTGCGCCACGCGCCACAAGGTCCACACCACCTACCGCTACCTGTTCGACCGCACGAAGGAGTTCCACCGCTGTCCGCGGCTGGGCGTCAAG
The DNA here is from genome assembly GCA_900542505.1 of uncultured Alistipes sp. Lineage (GTDB taxonomy): Bacteria > Bacteroidota > Bacteroidia > Bacteroidales > Rikenellaceae > Alistipes > Alistipes stercorigallinarum. The sequence continues at coordinate 27,315 of UQNV01000013.1, read as the reverse complement.
CGGCGCGAGTAGCCCGGCACGGGGCTGCCCGGGGCGGCGTCCCGCGGCGCCGGGGCGTGAAGCGATGAAATGAAATCACATCAGGAGAATCCTAAACCAACCATAATGAAAACTACCGCTTTCACCAAGTATCACCTTGCGGCCGGGGCCAAGATGGCCGAGTTCGCAGGATACAACATGCCCATCGAGTTCTCGGGCATCAACGACGAGCACATGACCGTACGCAATGGCGTGGGCGTCTTCGACGTGAGCCACATGGGCGAAATCTGGGTCAAGGGACCCAAGGCCGAGGCGCTGCTGCAGCGCATCACGACCAACGACGTGGCGAAACTCTACGACGGCAAGGTGCAGTATTCGTGCATGCCCAACGGCCGCGGCGGCATTGTCGACGACATCCTGGTCTACCGCATCGACGCCGAAACCTACCTGCTGGTGGTCAACGCCGCCAATACGGAGAAGGACTGGAACCATATCTGCGCCGAAGGGGCCAAGATGGGGCTGGAGGCCGGTTCGGGCAAGCAGCTCTACAACGCTTCGGACGAAATCTGCCAGCTGGCCGTCCAGGGACCGCTGGCGATGAAGGTCGTGCAGAAGATGTGCGACGAGCCCGTCGAGCAGATGGAGTACTACACCTTCCGCAAGATGAAGGTGGCCGGATGCGACGCCATCCTCTCCATCACGGGCTATACGGGCTCGGGCGGCTGCGAAATCTATGTGGCCAACGAGGATGCCGACCGTCTGTGGGAGGCGCTCTGGAAGGCCGGCGAGGAGTACGGGCTGAAGAACATCGGCCTGGGTGCGCGCGACACGCTGCGCCTGGAAAAGGGCTTCTGCCTCTACGGCAACGACATCGACGACACGACGTCGCCCATCGAGGCGGGGCTGGGATGGATTACCAAGTTCGTCGACGGCAAGGATTTCATCGACCGTCCGCTCATGGAGCGTCAGAAGGCCGAGGGTGTGACGCGCCGGCTGGTGGGCTTCAAGCTCATCGACCGCGGCATTCCGCGTCACGGCTACAAGCTCACGGCGCCCGACGGTGCGGAAATCGGTCATGTCACCTCGGGCACGATGTCGCCCTGCATGAAGGTCGGCTTCGGCATGGGATACGTGAAGCCCGAGTTTGCAAAGGCGGGAACGGAGATTGCCGTCGAGGTGCGCGGTCGTCTGCTGCGTGCCGAGGTGGTGAAGCTCCCCTTCGTATAGCCGCGGACGTGGGACGGAATCCCTGCAGGGCGGTTCCGTCGTGACAGGAAGCAGAGCGGCTCCGGATGTCCGGAGCCGCTCTGGTCGTTTTCGGGGAGGCAGGCCCTCATCTCGCCTGTTTTTCGGCGCTTGCCGGCTGTGTTGTCCGGGCCGGTTGTGCCTTTTGGCCCGGCGTACTGTCGGATGTACCTCTTTGCTCCGCACGGCATCCTAAGGGGAGGGGTGCCGCCCCGGCCCGTGTGGCGTCCGGCAGGGAGGGGAGGGGTGCGCCCGGTCAGCGGGCGGTCTCCTCGTCGAAGATGCGTTCGAATGCTTCGCGGACCGGTTCCTCGCGGCGGAGCAGGGCGCGCAGCTCCTCCAGCCGTCGGGCATTCTCCGACTCGGCGAGCCACAGGCGCAGGTAGCCTCCGTCGCCGTATTTGTGCTGCAGGTGCTCCATGCAGCGGGCGTAATGGCCCTCGCGGTCGAGTTCCGGGTAGTGGGCCAGTCCGTACTGGACCGTGCGGCGGATGATGGTCATCGGCTCGATGAGCCGGTCGGCCTCGGCGACGATGCGCCCGTAGAGGTTGCGGGGCGGCGCTCCGGCCGAGGCGCGGTGGTCTTCGACCGCCTGGCGCATGGCGGCAATCTGCTCCTCGTCGAACCAGCGCCGCAGCGCGGTGTCGGCCGCAAGGATTTCGCCCGAGACCGTATGGTGGCGTTCGCGTCCGGCCGTGAGTCCCGTATCGTGGTAGGCCGCCACGGTGTAGGCCATGTCGGCGTCGGCGCCGAGCTGCCCGGCCAGCGCAAGGCTCCGCTCGATGACCGTGCGGACGTGGCGTTCGTCGTGGGCGCGGTCGAAGGCGGCATAGCGGGGAATGATTTCGGCCTCGATGTAGGCCACAAGCGTTTCGGAGGGTTTCATGATGCGAAGATAGCGTTTTTCGGGGCTTGTCGGGCTTTGTCACCCGAAACTTTGTTCCGGGGTCATAGCCGCGCCCGCCTTTCACTGTCTTTAGAGAAGAGAGGATGCGGCTCGGCAAAAAATCAAACAAGTTTGTTTTTCTGCGCTCGCCTTTCACTGTCTTTGAAGAAGAGAGGATGCGGCCCGGCAAAAAAATCAGGGAAGTTTGTTTTTCTGCGCCCGCCTTTCACTATCTTTGCCGTCGCAAATGAGCAAGTTATGAAGTCAAGGACCGAGTTGAAGGAAATCGCGCAATTCATTGCCGAGTATGCCACCCGTCTGATGGGTTCCGGCGTCCATACCTCGCGTGTGGTGCGCAATTCGAAGCGGTTGGGTGAGGCTCTTGGTGTACGGGTTATCGTTTCAGCCTTCCAGAAGGTGGTCACCTTTTCGGTGTGCGACGACGAGAGCGGCGAGGTTTACAGCGAGGTGGTCGACATCCCGCCCCGCCCCATCAGTTTCGAACTCAATGCAGAACTGAGCGCCCTGAGCTGGGAGGCCTACGACCGCCGTTTGTCGCTGCCCGAAATCCGCGAGCGCTACGACCGCATCGTCGCACGGCCCCACCTCGACCCCATCTTCACGCTGCTGCTCGTCGGCTTCGCCAACGCCTCGTTCTGCCACCTCTTCGGCGGAGACTGGTGCGCCATGGGATTCGTCTTCACGGCGACGTTGCTGGGTTTCTTCCTTAAGCAGCGGATGCAGGCGCGTGGCTTCAACCATTATGTTATCTTTATCGCCTCGTCGTTCACAGCCTCGATGTATGCCTCGGGGGCGCTGATTTTTGAGACGACGTCGGAGGTGGCCATCGGTACGAGCGTCCTCTTCCTCATCCCCGGCGTGCCGCTCATCAACGGCGTCATCGACATCGTCGAGGGGCACGTGCTCAACGGCATTGCGCGGCTCTCCTCGGCTCTGATGCTTATTGTCTGCATCGCCGTCGGACTCTCCTGTACGCTGATGATTGTCAAAAACGGACTGCTATGACGCTACTCGATATCCTGTCGGACGGTTTCTTCGCGGCGATTGCCGCCATCGGGTTCGGGGCCATTTCCGACCCGCCGATGCGGGCGTTCCCCGTCATCGCACTGCTCGCGGCCATCGGCCACGCGCTCCGCTTCTGCCTCATGCAGGCGGGGCTGGACATCGCGTCGGCATCGCTCTGCGCCTCGGTGACCATCGGCGTGGGCAGTCTGCTGCTCGGCGGACGGATTTACTGCCCCATGACGGTGCTCTTCATTCCGGCGCTGCTGCCGATGATTCCGGGCATGTATGCCTACAAGACGGTCTTCTCGATGATTATGTTCATGCAGAACATCGACAATCCGGCCGCAAGCGGAGCCTATCTGCTCGAAATCGTCCGCAACGGGTTCGTCACCTTCAGCGTGATATTCATGCTTGCGGCGGGTGCTGCGGCCCCGATATTCCTCTTCAACAAACGGGCGCACTCGCTTACGCGCCGTAAAGACTACGACACCGAATCATGACCGAGGTTTTCTGGCAGACCATTGCGCGCTATAATGCGGCAACGTGGCTCGTGCAGCTGGCCATCGTGCTGGTCGGACTGGCCCTTACCGTGCTGCTCTACCGCCGTCCCTCGCCCCGGGTCAAGGGGGCGATGAAGCTCTATCTGGTCTTTCTCAACGGGTGGATTGCCGTGGCCTACTACCTTGTGGCCTGCCGCGAGCGGGCCTACAGCGGTGTGATGGCCTTCTTCTGGGGCGTGATGGCGCTCGTGTGGCTCTACGACCTGGCGGTGGGCTATACCACCTTCGAGCGTACGCGGCGGCACGACCGCCTCGTATGGCTCTTCTTCGCCGTGCCCTTCTGCTATCCGCTGCTCTCGTCGCTGCGCGGACTGGAGTTTCCGGCGATGACCTCGCCCGTGATGCCCTGTTCGGTGGCGGTCTTCACGCTCGGCCTGCTGCTCGCCTTCTCGAAGCGGGTAAACCTCTTCGTGGTGCTTTTTCTCTGCCATTGGGCGCTCATCGGCTTCTCGAAGGTCTATTTCTTCGGCATCCCCGAGGACCTGCTGCTGGCCTGTGCGCTGCTGCCGGCCCTCTACCGCTTCTTCAGCGAATATGTCGATACGCATTTCCACGGCCAGACGAAACCCGACGTACGCATCATGAAGGGGCTTCTGGCGGTCATGTGTACAGCGCTGGGCATCTTCTTCGCGGTGACCATCTGGCGCCAGGTGTCCGGCCTGCACGGATAGGGGAGCGGACCGCTCCGCGGGCTCGGACTCGCCTCTCCGCCAGCCGTTTTTCGCTGATTGTTTCCCGCCTGCTGTTTTCCTGCCGACCGTTTTCCTGCCGATGCGTCCTACGCCCGGGCAGCGCGGCTGCCGGACTTCACGCGATAACGGAAAAGCCTCCGACTTGCGGTCGGAGGCTTTTTCGTGGCGTGCGGCAGGAGTCTGCCGGTCGCGGGTAGAAGCGGTGCGCTACTTGGCGTAGGAGACGGCGCGCGTTTCGCGGATGACCGTAATCTTCACCTGTCCCGGATAGGTCATCTCGTCCTGGATTTTCTTGGCGATATCGTGCGAGAGGCTTTCCGACTCCTGGTCCGAAAGCTTGTCGGCACCGACGATGACGCGCAGCTCGCGTCCGGCCTGGATGGCATAGGTCTTCATCACGCCGGGATACGACAGTGCGATATCCTCCATCTCCTTCAGACGCTTGATGTAGCTCTCGACCACCTCGCGGCGGGCTCCCGGACGGGCTCCCGAGATGGCGTCGCAGACCTGGATGATGGGGGCGATGAGCGACGACATCTCCACCTCGTCGTGGTGGGCGCCGATGGCGTTGCATACCTCGGGCTTCTCCTTGTACTTCTCGGCCAGCTTCATGCCGATGATGGCATGCGGCAGTTCGGGCTCGTCATCGGGCACCTTGCCGATGTCGTGCAGCAGTCCGGCGCGGCGGGCCAGCTTGGGGTTGAGACCCAGCTCGGCGGCCATGATGCCGGCCAGGTTGGCCGTCTCGCGGGCGTGCTGGAGCAGGTTCTGGCCGTAGGACGAACGGTATTTCATCTTGCCAATCATGCGGATGAGCTCGGGATGCAGGCCGTGGATACCCAGGTCGATGGTCGTACGCTTGCCCACCTCGACAATCTCCTCCTCGATTTGCTTCTGGACCTTGGCCACCACCTCCTCGATACGGGCGGGGTGGATGCGGCCGTCGGTAACCAGCTGGTGGAGCGCCAGACGGGCAATCTCGCGGCGTACGGGGTCGAAGCCGCTCAGGATGATGGCTTCGGGCGTGTCGTCGACGATGATTTCGATGCCCGTGGCGGCCTCGAGTGCGCGGATGTTGCGGCCCTCGCGGCCGATGATGCGGCCCTTGACCTCGTCGCTCTCGATGTTGAAGACCGTGACGGCGTTCTCGATGGCCGTTTCGGTCGCCACGCGCTGAATCGAGGCCACGATGATGCGCTTGGCCTCCTTCGAGGCGGTGAGCTTGGCCTCTTCGACCGTCTCGTTGATGTAGGCGGCCGCCTCGCTCTTGGCCTCGGCCTTCATGTTCTCGATGAGGATGTTCTTGGCATCCTCGGAGCTCATGCCCGAAATCTGCTCGAGGCGTACGTTCTGCTCGCGCTTCATCTGCTCGAGCTCCTCGCGTTTGTGGTCGAGCATCTGCAACTGGTTCTGCAGCTGCTCCTTGAGCCGGTCGTTTTCGCGGGACTTGTTTTCCAGTTCGCGCTGCTGGTTCTGGAGGTTGGCTTCGAGCTGCTTGGCCCGCTGTTCGCTCTGGGCGAGTTTCTGGTTGCGTTCATTCACCTGGCGGTCGTGCTCGCTCTTGAGTTGTATGAACTTCTCCTTTGCCTGGAGGATACGCTCCTTCTTAATCATCTCACCCTCGGCTTCGGCCTCCTTCACGGCGGCCTCGCAACGTCTCTTTATGGTGTTTTTCGTTACGAAGTTGGTGATGGCTATGTAGATGCCAACGGCAACGAGGGCGGAGATGCAGGCTGTCAAAATGATGGTTGTCATCTCTCTCTGTTTATAATTAGGTTAATTGTGGTCATAAAAAAACCGCATAGAGTTCCTTGTCTCGTTTGACGAATCTGCCGATAAGTCAAGTGTGGGGGCTCGGGTAATCGCAATCTTCCAACGGCATGCCGATGCATGCACCCCCGAAGGGGTTAAGGCCTGATTTTGAGGAACCGTCGAGTTGCCCCAATGTAAAAAGTGTTCAGTTTCGCAAAGCTTAAGGAATCTATGCGGGTAGATTTTCCTCCGAATATGTAAAAGAACGGTTTGCTATCTTGCTTGTGTTCGTTTGTCGTCTTGTCGTCCTTCGGTCTTTGTCCCTCCGGCTCTTTTTCGGTTCCCTTCCTCGGTCCCCCTTCTCGGTTTCCTACCTCGGCCCCTTTCTCGGTCCCCTTCTCTGTTTCCTTCCTCGGCTCCCTTTCACGGCCCCTCTCCCTCTGTCGCACCCTTCCGTGGTCCGGCGGGGTGTCCGTTGCGGCCTCGGGGCTCAGCGTTCGGGCTCCAGGGCGTTGAGGTAGCGGTCGAGCTCGGCGTCGAGCGCCGTCAGCCGCTTCAGGTCTTCGTCGCCGACTTCGCGGCTTTGTTTCAGGTCGAGCAGCGCAATGGCGAACTTCAGCGCAGCCATTCCCAGATAGTCCTGGTCGGTCCAGCCCTGAAAGTTGTTCTGCTTGATGGAGGCCACATACTGGTTGACCTCCTTTTCGGCAAGCCGGTACAACTCTTCCTTCTCGCTCTCGATTTTGAACGAGTAGCTTTTGCCTGCCAGTTTGAGCTTTATCGCCTGCTGTGCCATCGGTTATTTCGTTGCTTGCTCCTCTTTGCCGCTCTTTTCGGCTCCCTGAAGCAGGGCGATGCACTTGTCAACCTCCCGCATAAGACGGTTTACACGTGCCCGCGCCTTCTCCCTGCTGCCACTCTCTCCGGCCAGACCTTCGGTCAACTGCGCCCGGGCCAGTTCGGCATCGAGTGCGCGGATGCGCTCCTGCAGCGCCCGGTTTTCGGCCTTCAGCGCGTCCCGCTCCGTGGTCAGCTTCCGGTTCAGACGCACCGCCTCGCGGTGCTCGCCGATGAGTTGCTTCACGCGGGCTTCTATGTTTACTATCACGCTCTTGTCGGCCATGGTCGTCGGAATGGATGGCTTTCGCAACCCAAAGGTATGCAAAAGAACGGGAAAAAGCAAATTTTTATCCCTCCACCCGTTCGCCGTAGAGGTCGTATTCGGCCGCCGAGACGATGCGCACGGGGTAGAAATGACCCCGCAGCATCCGCCGGCCTGCGGCGGGGATGAGAATCTCCTGGTCCACCTCGGGCGAGTCGTACTGCGAGCGGCCGACATAGTAGTCGCCCTGGCGCGAGTCGATGATAACGCGTCCGGTGCGGCCCACGCGGCGGAGGTTGTTCTCGAGCGATATCTCGCGCTGGAGCGTCATGATGCGCTCGACGCGCTCCTGCTTGACCTCGTCGGGCACGTCGTCGCGCAGCTCGAGGGCCGAGTAGGTTCCCTCCTCCTCGGAGTAGGCGAAGACGCCGAGCCGTTCGAACCGCACGTCGCGCACGAACTGCAGCAGCTCCTCGAAGTCCTCCTCCGTCTCGCCCGGGTAGCCCACCAGCAGCGTGGTGCGCAGCGCGATGTCGGGAATCCGCGCCCGCAGCCGGGCGATGAGCTCGTAAGCCTCGGCCTTGGTGTGGTGGCGCTTCATGGCCGTGAGCTGGCGGTCGGAGATATGCTGGAAGGGGATGTCGAGGTACTTGCAGATTTTCGGCTCGCGGGCCATCACCTCTATGACCTCCTCGGGGAAGCCCGTCGGGTAGGCGTAGTGGAGCCGGAGCCATTCGAGCCCCTCGATGCGGCAGAGCGCCTCCAGAAGTTCGGCCAGCCGGCGGCGGCCGTAGAGGTCGACGCCGTAGAAGGTCGTGTCCTGGGCGATGACCATCAGCTCCCTGACGCCGCCGGCAACGAGCTTGCGCGCCTCCTCGACGAGCGTCTCCATCGGCACCGAGACGTGCGGGCCGCGGATGAGCGGAATGGCGCAGTAGCCGCATTTCCAGTTGCAGCCCTCCGAAATCTTGAGGTAGGCGTAGTGGCGCGGGGTGGTCAGCAGCCGTTCGGTGGCCAGCTCGGCCCCTTCGGGCGCTCCCAGCGCGCGGACGATGCCCGACCAGTCGCGGGCGCCGAAGAAGTCGTCGACCTCGGGCAGCTCGGCGCGCAGCTCGTCGGCATAGCGCTCCGAGAGGCAGCCGATGACGAAGAGCCGCTCGATTTTGCCGGCCGTCTTGGCCGCGGCCGCGCGGAGTATCATGTCGATGGATTCCTGCTTGGCGTCGCCGATGAAGCCGCAGGTGTTGATGACCACCACCTTGGCGTCGGTGCGGTCGCTGTCGAATACGACTTCGTAGCCTGCGGCCGCAAGGCGGGCCATCAGGTGTTCGCTGTCCACCGTGTTTTTCGAACAGCCGAGGGTGATGACGTTGATTTTGCGCATCGTTGTGTCGTCTTGGAAAATGGGTCGCTCTCTGGAGCCTTCTATTCTGCCTTACGGGTGTCGCCGAACAGGGCGTCGACGAATTCGCGGCGGTCGAAGATGCGCAGCTGGTCGATGCCCTCGCCAATGCCGATGTAGCGCACCGGGATGCGGAACTGGTCGCTGATGCCGATGACCACGCCGCCCTTGGCCGTGCCGTCGAGCTTGGTGATGGCCAGCGAGGTGACCTTCGTCGCCTGGGTGAACTGCTTGGCCTGTTCGAAGGCGTTCTGTCCGGTCGAGCCGTCGAGCACGAGCATCACCTCGTGCGGAGCGTCGGGGATGACCTTCGACATGACGTTGCGGATTTTCGTCAGCTCGTTCATCAGGCCGATTTTGTTGTGCAGGCGGCCCGCCGTGTCGATGAGCACCACGTCGGCGCCGTTGGCCTTGGCCGACTTGAGCGTATCGAAGGCCACCGAGGCGGGGTCGGACCCCATCTCCTGGCGAATCATCGTCGCGCCGGCCCGCTCGGCCCATACGGCCAGCTGGTCGATGGCCGCCGCGCGGAAGGTGTCCGCCGCACCGATGTAGACCTTGCGCCCCATGCGCGTGAGCTGGGCGGCCAGCTTGCCGATGGTGGTGGTCTTGCCCGCGCCGTTGACGCCAACGACCATCACCACGTAGGGTTCGCCCTCGCGCACGTCGAGCCCGAAGTTTTCGGCCGAGCCCACCGACTGCTCGAGCAGGTCGGCAATCTCCTCGCGCAGAATCTTCTGCAGCTCCGAGGCATTCATGTATTTGTCGCGCGCCACGCGCTTCTCGATGCGTTCGATGATTTTGACGGTCGTCTCGACACCCACGTCCGAAGTGATGAGCACCTCCTCCAGGTCGTCGAGCACCTCCGAGTCGATGGTCGAGCGGCCGGCGACGGCGCGGGCCAGTTTCGAAAAGAGACCCGTCTTGGTCTTCTCGAGTCCGGCCGAGAGCTCCTGGCGCTGCTGCTCGGCCTGTTCGGGCGCGGCGGCTGCGTCGCCGGACTGTTTCTTCTTGAAAATATCGAAAAATCCCATCCTGTGAATGTTTTGTGCAAAGATAATACCCCGCGCGCGCAAAACCTAAAGTGCGGGCGCTTTTTTCGCAGCCGTGGCGGTGCCGCCGGGCCGGAGTTCGGGAAAAAACGCTATCTTTGTCCGTAAACAACCATCCGCAAGCGATGAAACACGCAATCATCTGCCTCGTGGCGCTGCTCTTCGGAGGGCTCTCGCTGGCCGGTGCGCAGGACCGCCTCGTGCGGCGCGACGGCACCGAGCTGAAGGTCCTCGTCAAGGAGATTTCGCCCGACGAGGTGCGCTACAAGCGTTTCTCGAATCCCGACGGTCCGACCTACGTGCTGCCCGTCGGCGACATCCGCTACATCGAATATCCCAACGGCGAACGGGATGTGTTCGCCCCCGCGGAGGCCGAATCTCCTGCGGCGCCATCCGAAGCGTCCGAAGCGGCAGCTCCGGCCGATGATGGGGCTGTGCTGCCTGCCGCCGAATCGCCCTCGCCGGCTTCACCGGCATCTTCGCGGTCGGCCGCGGATGCCGCTCCGGCCGAGCCGCTTGCGGAGCATTCCCGGCAGGCCGCCGTGCGCACCGTGCGCAGCTACCGTCCGGGCGACTACTACAACGAGAACGGGGTCGAGGGCATCGTCTGCAGCGTCACGGAGGATGGTCTGCACGGGCTGGTGCTCTCGCTCGACGAGCTCTTCCTTCAGTGGAGCCTGCTGCGCAAGGAGGAGCTGCGCCAGGTGGGGGCCGATGCGCGCGACGACGGGCGGAAGAACATGGAGGCGGTGGCCCGCACGATTGAGGAGCAGGGCCTTTCGTGGGCCGACTTCCCGGCCTTCGAGTGGTGCCGACGCAAGGGCGAGGGGTGGTATCTGCCCGCCATCGACGAACTGCTCGCTCTGGGTCACGTCTACAACGGCGGCTCGCGCATGCGCCTCGACCGCGAGGCCCGCGCCCGATTCAACGATACGCTCAAGGAGCACGGCGGGCGGCGGCTCGACCGGGCCATCTACTACCTTTCGTCGACCGAGGTCGATGCCCGGCGGGCATGGATGAGCCACCTGGGGCTCGAGCCGCCCTATCTGGTCGAAATCTCGAAGAATACGAAATACCTTGTGCGGGCCGTCCACCGTTTCTGAGCGGGCGGATGCCCCCCCGCGCCGGGCTGGGACCGTGCGCAACAGGGCGATGCACCCGAAAGGTGCATCGCCCTGTTGCATTGGGTGTTGTCCGGGGTTACTCCTCGCGGCGGGAGTATTCCGAGAAATCGCAGCCGAAGGCTTCGACCAGGTAGTTGTCCAGTTCGTCGGCCTTGAGTGCCAGCCCCGTCAGCTCGCGGCCGATGCGCCCGGCCTCGTCCGAGAAGATGTCGGTCAGGTGGACCCGGTAGGCGATGTAAATCTGGTTCTCCTCGAGCCCCAGCTTGTAGGGGCCCACGTCGGCCGAGAGCAGGTAGGTGAGTACCGGCTCGAGGTCGCGCTTGGGCAGGATGTTGATGGGCGAGGTGCAGAAGAGGTAGGAGTCCTCGTAGACGAAGAGCCGGATTTCGGAGCTCCCCTTGTGGAATCGCCACGACTCCTGTCCGATGCGAGCCAGTACGGGGTCGATACCCATGTCGGCGATGGCCCGTTCGCAGAACTGCGCCAGCTCGGTGAGCCCCCGTTCGCGGAAGACCCCTTCGGGCAGCCGCACGCCGCAGCCGGGGCAGTACTCCTCCTCGTCGGCGATGAACTCGTCGCAGCCGGGGCACTGCACGCGGTAGGTCGTCGTGTCGAGCTCGTCCGAGCGTTCGAGCATCGGCCGGAGCCCCGCCACGGGGATGCCGAAGCCCATATTGTCGGCGTCGGTGAGCTTGCTCACCGTGATGGCGATGACCTCGTTGTCGGCGTTGAACATCGGGCCGCCGCTGTTGCCGGGGTTGACCGCCGCATCGGTCTGGATGTAGTGGTTGCCGTCCATCAGCTGGTCGGGCGAGGAGATACTCCCCTCGGTGAGCGTGAAGGGCATGCCGAAGGGGTAGCCCGCCACGCGGATTTTGCCGCCGATGAGGGGCGGTTCGGCGGCGAGCGTCAACTCGGGCAGTGCCGAGAAGTCGCCTTCGGCGGCCAGCAGAGCGATGTCGCGGGCTGGATTGGCCAGCACGACATGGGCCCGCCAGGCACGGCGGGCATTGTCCTGCAGCGCAACCGTGTGGAAGCCCTCGATTACGTGGTAGTTGGTTACGAACAGGTTGTGCCGCTTCAGGTAGAAGCAGCTTCCCGAGCCGCCGGCGTGGTTGACCTTCAGCACGGCGTCGTAGAGCGAATTGCGGTCAGTCATCGGTCGGTCTGTTTTGGTTCCGGATGCTCCCCGGCGTCGGCCGGGCGCCCGGATTCGTGCATGCGTTTCATGTAGCGCTCCAGAAAACCGCTCTGGAGCAGTACGCCGGTCATCGCCTGGCGTTGCAGCGGTGTGGGCTTCGCCGTGCCGTCCGCGGTCGGGCTGCCGTCGCCGGAGGCGGCGTCCGGGGTGTCGTCGGGGGTCTCATCCTCGAGGTCGCCATCCATGATGCGCTGCATGGCCTCGTCGAGCAGCGGGGCCGCCTCCTCGAGCGGACGCGAGGCGCTCTGGGCAAGCGCCTGCGAGACGACGGCGTCGACCTCCGTCGGGACGTCGTTGTTGTAGTACATTTCGTAGAACTTGTAGACGGTCGCAAGGCAGCAGACCGCATAGTCCTTGCGCTCGAGGGCCTCGGCGCTGCGGGCTGCACTCTCTCCGAAGGCATCCTGGATGCTCTTGAGCGTCGCGCGACGCTTCTCGGGGATGAACGTCTCGGTGAGGTAGAGCCCTTCGGCCAGCTCGGCCTCCTCCATCGAGCGGAGCTTGCGAATGAACTCCCGCCCGCGCGAGACCACCTCCGGGAGGGGAACCTCCTCGCGGTCGAGCTCGTGGATGGCCCGGTCGAGGAGGTTGAGCAGCTGCCCCTGCGGCCGGGCGAGATAGCAGATGCGCAGCAGCGTCGTGGCGACGATGTTCCACGCATAGCCGTAGTTGCGCTCGCTTTCGAAGGCCTCGGCCTCGCGCAGCCCTTCGTCGCAGGCTGAGCGGATGGCGTCGCAGACCTGCCGGACGGTTGCGGCGTCGTAGGGCCTGATGCGCGGCGTGCAGATGCGCCGTGCGTGGAATTTCGTGACGAACTCGTCGTCGTAGCGGTCGCCCGTGTGGCAGATTTCGCGCAGGACGTAGTAGATTTTCGCGGGGTGGACGAGTGACAGGGGACACTCATATTCGAAATGGAGCCGCTCGCCGCGCAGCACGAGCCGCGTGAGGTCCAGGCCGCAGATGTTCAGCACGGCGGCCTGCCGCAGCAGCGGGATACGCCCCCGTTCGGGCAGTTCGAGGAAGGGGGCTTCGATGCGCAGCCGCTCGTCGTCGAGCCGGATGCGGACCACGATGGAGCCGTGGGGTATCTCGAACTCGGTCCCGGCGGCATTGCCGTACCTGGTGCGCAGCCCCTCCCCGATGAAGTCGAGCAGCGCGAGGAACGATTCGCGGTAGAGCTTTCCGTTGAAGGCCTCCAGGCTGCGGTCGAAGGCGTCGGGGTCGAGTCGGCTGGCGGTCGGAGGAAGTACCGGGGGTGTGAATGTGAGGGTCTGTTTCATGGCTTTGTCGTGTGAGCGGACCCCGCTCTTTTCCCAAATATAGGCATTTTTTGCCAGATGTCGTCGCCCGGCCGGCCGAAAAATACAAAGGGCACCCCGTCGGGATGCCCTTTGTATTTAGGATGTCTCCTAAAATACTTATTTCTTCTCCTCGAAGAATGCCTTTACCTGGTCGTTGGCGATGATGCCCTCCTTGAACATGTAGGCACCGGTCTTCTCGGACTTGACCATCTTGATGCACTTGGTAAACTGCTTGCCCGTGCCGGTCTTCAGTGTTGCGACTACTTTCTTTGCCATAACGCTTCAATACTATTTGATTTCACGGTGAACGGTGACACGCTTCAGGAAGGGGTTGTACTTCTTGCGCTCAAGACGCTCGGGCGTGTTCTTCTTGTTCTTGGTGGTGATGTAACGGGACATTCCCGCAACACCGCTCTCTTTCTGTTCGGTGCACTCGAGGATGACCTGAACTCTGTTGCCTTTCTTTGCCATGTGTTACTCGGTTTTAGTAGATGTTTTTGGCTGCGGCTGCCTCGCGCATGGCCACTGCAAGACCCTTCTTGTTAATCGTTTTCATGCCGGCTGCCGATACACGCAGGGTAATCCAGCGGCCCTCTTCCTCGGACCAGAAGCGCTTGGTTTTCAGATTGGGACTGAACTTGCGCTTGGTCTTGTGGTGCGAGTGGGAAACGTTGTTGCCCACAATCGCCACTTTGCCAGTGATTTCGCAAACTTTCATCTTCGTGTTTTTTTGGTTAAAATCCCCGAAAGGGAGTGCAAATATAGTCAAAATTCGAGGAATACGAGCATAAATGCACGGAATAATTCCCCGGTAGTTTTCAATACGCTGTATGTCAATGCGTTGCGTTTGACGGATTTTCGGACTGCTTTTCGTCATCGGGGGCCTGCGGCAGCTCCTTCCCGAGCTCCTCGTGGAGCATGCCGATGGCAAAGGCCGAGGCGCGGTCGATAATCTGTCCCCGGTCCGTGCCGCACTGCCGGACCTCGGCCCGCGTCCCGCGGGGGGTGGCCACGGCCATCCAGACCGTGCCGACCGGCTTCTGGGCCGAGCCGCCCGTCGGCCCGGCGATGCCGGTGGTCGCCACGGCGTAGTCGGCTCCGGCCAGGCGGCGCGCCCCTTCGGCCATGTGGCGGGCCACCTGCTCGCTCACGGCGCCGTAGCGGGCGATATCTTCGGCGGGGACGCCCAGCACCCTGCTCTTGGACTCGTTGCTGTAGGAGACCACGCCGCAGAGGAAGTAGGCCGAAGCGCCCGGCATGGCCGTGAAGCGCGAGGCGATGGCGCCGCCCGTGCAGCTCTCGGCCGTGGCCAGCGTCAGCCCGCGCTCCGTCAGCGTGCGGTGGACGAGCTCCTGCATCGTGGCCTTCTCGTAGCCCACGACATATTCGGGGATGATTTTGCGCAGCGCCTCGAACTGCCGTTCGATTTCCCGGGCGACGGGTTCGCCCTCGACCTCGTAGGCCGACAGGCGCAGCCGCACGGCTCCCGGATTGGGCAGGTAGGCCAGCTTGAGGTAGGGAGGCAGCGCCTCCTCCCACTTCTCGATGCGCTTGGCGAGCATCGATTCGGCCAGCCCCGCCGTGATGAGCGTGCGGTGGACAATCTGGCGCAGCGAGAAGTGCGCCTTCAGGCGCGGCATCACCTCGTCCTGCATCAGATGCTCCATCTCGAAGGGGACGCCCGGAAGCGAGACGACGACCTTGCCGTCGCGCTCGAACCACATGCCGGGTGCCGTGCCGTGGGCGTTGAAGAGCACCGTGCAGCAGGCCGGCACGAGTGCCTGGCCGCGGTTGAGTTCGTTGAAGTCGATGCCGCGCGCTTCGAGCATCCGGCGGACATGGGCCTCGACCGCGGGGTCGACGACCAGCTCGCTGTGGAACATCTCGGCGAGGGTCTTCTTGGTGATGTCGTCCTTCGTGGGGCCGAGGCCGCCGGTGAGGATGACGATGTCGGAGTGGGCGAGGCAGCGTTCGAGCGTTGTGACAATCTGGTCGCGGTCGTCGCCGATGGAGCACTTCTCGCGGACGACGACCCCCGCTGCGTTGAGGTATTTGGCGATGGATACCGAATTGGTGTCCACAATCTGGCCGATGAGAATCTCATCGCCAATCGTCAGAATGGTGGCTTGCATGGTGGGTGGAATTATGATTGCGCCGCCGTCGTTTCGGCGTCGGCAACGAGCATGCGGCAGATGCGCTTGACAAATCCCGGGCCGTTGTAGATGTAGCCCGTGTAGAGCTGGACCAGGTCGGCTCCGGCATCGAGCATCGCCTTCACCTCCTCGGGGGTCATCAGACCGCCCACGCCGATGATGGGGTAGGTTCCGCCCGAACGCTGGTGGATGCGGCGAACGATTTCGATGGCGCGCGCCGTCAGCGGGGCGCCGCTCATGCGGCCGCTGCCGATTTTCGTCACCGAGGCCAGGCTCGTGCGCAGCTCGCCGCGGCGGTGCGTTCCGTTGGTGGCCACGATGCCGTCGAGCGGCGTCGAGAGCAGGATGTCGGTGATTTCGTCGAGGACCTCGTCCGGCATGTCGGGCGAAATCTTCAGCATGATGGGACGGTACTGGTTCTGGCCGCGGCGGAAGTCGAAGAGCGGGTCGAGGATGCGCAGAATCTGTGCGCGCGCATGGCTCGAACTTTCGTTGCAGGCGTTGTCGCAGCTGATGTTCACGGTGAAGTAGTCCGCATATTGATAGAGGTTGCGGAAGAGCTTCAGGTAGTCCGTCGGGGCGTTTTCGGGCGAGGTGGCGGTATTCTTGCCGATGTTGCAGCCGACGATGACCTCGTCGTGGGGCTTGCGCAGGTTCTCCTGGACGCGCTCCAGCCCCTTGTTGCAGAGGCCGATGCGGTTGATGATGGCGTTGTCCTTCGGCAGGCGGAAGACCCGCGGGCGGGGATTGCCCGGCTGGGGTTTGGGCGTGACGGTGCCCACCTCGACGAATCCGAAGCCCATTGCGGCCAGTTCGCGCACCACCTCGCCGTTGTGGTCGAAGCCGGCGGCAAGCCCGATGGGGTTGCGGAACTTGCGGCCGAAGACCTCGCGCTCGAGCGCCGGATGCTCCACCGCATAGCACTTGCGCAGCAGCCAGCGGCCGCCCGGAATGCGGCCGATGATGCGCAGCAGCAGCAACACGGCGGCGTGGGCCCGTTCGATGCTGAGCGAGAAGAGAATGGGTTTTATGATTCGGCGGTAAATCATGCCTTGCTGCAATCCGGGCCCAAAGATAGAAAAAAAAGCCGGAATCCGTACGGTTTTCTCTCAGAAGTATTCGTGGCGGTAGCGGTAGTGGTCGCGTAGCTGCTCGAAGGCCTCGGGATGGGCCTTCAGACAGCGGCTTTCGGCCTCGATGTCGAAGTAGTCACCGACGGTGGCGCCGAGCTCCTCCCAGGAGACGGGGCGCGGGTTGGACGGGGTGACGGTCGGGGGATACCACCCGTCGAGCGGAAGGCCGAAGGCGCGGGCGACGGCCGCGACGGCTGCCGCCGTGGCGTTGGCCTTGCCCTGCTCGGTGTAGCCGGCGATGTGGGGCGTGGCGAGCAGCGCCCGTTCGAGCAGCGCCGGCGAGATGTGCGGCTCATGCTCCCAGACGTCGAGTACGAAGCGGAGGCCGCTGTCGAGCAGCGCCTGCCCGTCGACCACCTCGCCGCGCGAGGAGTTGAGCACCACCGAGCCGGGCTTCATCCGCCCGAAGAGGGCGCCCGAGCCCATGCCGCGCGTCGTGGCGTCGAGTGGCGTATGGAAGGTGAGCAGGTCGGCCTGGGCGGCCACCTCTTCGAGCGGCAGGAAGCCCAGGTGTTCGCGCTCCTCGCGCGGCGGGTCGCAGCAGACCACGCGGAAGCCCCACCCTTCGGCATACTCCTTGATGAGCGAGCCCACATGGCCTACGCCGACCACCCCCAGCGTCAGCTGGGAGGGGAGCCATCCCTGGCTCCGGGAGAGGTGGGTCAGCACGGCGCCGGCCCATTGCAGCACGCCGCGGGCGTTGCAGCCGGCCGCCGTCGCCACCCCGATGCCGCGTCGGCGGCAGTACTCCAGGTCGATGTGGTCGAATCCGATGGTGGCCGTGGCGATGAAGCTTACGCGCGAGCCGTCGAGCAGCGCCGCGTTGCAGCGGGTGCGGGTGCGGATGATGAGCGCGTCGGCGTCGCGGACGTCGGCGGCCGTGATGGAGGCTCCGGGGAGCCGGAGCACCTCGGCCCACGGGTCGAGAACCCCTTCGAGGAAGGGTATGGCGCTGTCGGCGATAATCTTCATAACGGTGCGTTTTACGGGAAAAATCGGAGCAAAGTTAGGGAAAAATTAAAATTTGTGTACCTTTGTTCATTAAAACACGTTCGATATATGGACATGAAGACGTTCGACCCCGACGGGGTCGGTGTGGATACGGGGACCTATTTCGGGTTCCCCTTCGAACCCGAAGAGGCGGAACTGGTGCTCATCTCGGTACCGTGGGACGTGACGGTCTCCTACGGCGCGGGTGCGGCCTATGCGCCCGATGCCATCATCGAGGCCTCGACGCAGCTCGACTTCCACGACCCGCTGGCTCCGGGCCAGTGGCGGCGCGGTATCGCCACGGCCGATGTCGACTACTCGCTGCAGGAGCAGTCGCAGCGTCTGCGCGGGGATGCGGAGCGCATCATCGAGCACCTCGAGGAGGGGGGTGACCCCGAAGACGAGTCGATGGCCCGCAAGCTGCGCCGCGTGAACGAGGGGTGCGCCGCCATGAACGAGAACGTGCGGGAGCAGGCCCGCCGCTGGCTCGGCGCCGGCAAACTGGTGGGACTGGTCGGAGGCGACCACTCGACCCCCTATGGGCTGCTCCGGGCGCTCGGCGAGCGTTACGAGGCCTTCGGCATCCTCCACATCGACGCCCACCGCGACCTGCGCGAGGCCTACGAAGGGTTCGAGTACTCCCACGCCTCGGTGATGTACAACGTCCTGCGCGACGTGCCTCAGGTGACGCGTCTGGCGCAGGTGGCCGTGCGCGACTTCTCGGAGCGCGAGGCGCTGCTGGCCGAGCGGTCCGACCGCGTGGTGAGCTTCGAGGACGGGGCGCTGGCCGCGGCCGAATTCGAGGGCACAACCTGGGGCGAGCAGTGCCGCCGCATCGTTGCGACGCTGCCGCCGCTCGTCTACGTGAGCTTCGACATCGACGGCCTCTCGTTCGACAACTGTCCCGATACGGGTACGCCGGTCAACGGCGGCCTGTCGTTCAACCGGGCGGTCTATCTGCTCGATACGCTGGTCCGCTCGGGACGGCGCATCATCGGATTCGACGTGGTGGAGGTTGTGCCGCGTCCCGAGGCGCGCATCAATGCCATCACGGGCGCCCGCGTGCTCTGGAAGCTCTGCGGACTGACGCTCCGTTCGAACGACCCCGGGCGTGCCGGGTCGGGGCGGGCCCGGGAATAGATAAATGATTGCGGCCCTGCGGCGGACTCCGCGGCGGCCCGAAACCGAAAAAAGCAACAGCGATGCGTATATTTCTCAAGTACGGATGGGTGCGCCGGCGCCATCTGCTGGGCCTGCGGGGCCAGCGTTTCCTGGAGGCGCCCTGGTCGGGCGGCGTGGTGCTGCTCGTATGCGTCGGCATAGCCATGCTGCTGGCCAATCTCCCCCTGACGGCGGAGTACTACCACCACCTGCTGCAGACCGACCTTTCGCTGGCGGTCCACAGCCCCGACGGGGTCATCGACTGGACCTACCCGCGGGGGATGACCGTCGAGAAGCTCATCAACGACGGCCTGATGGTCATCTTCTTCTTCTCGGTGGGGCTCGAAATCAAGCGTGAAATCATCTCGGGACAGCTGTCGACACCCAAGAAGGCGATTCTCCCGGTGCTCGGTGCGGCGGGCGGCATGATTGCCCCGGCGCTGATATTCCTCGGCTTCAACCACGGGACGGCAGCCGTGAACGGATGGGGTATCCCGACGGCCACCGACATCGCCTTTGCCATCGGCATCCTCTCGATGCTGGGCAACCGCGTCCCCGTCTCGCTGAAGGTCTTCCTCACGGCGCTCGCCATAGCCGACGACCTGGGGGCCATTCTGGTCATCGCCTTCTTCTACGGCAGCAAGGTGCGGCTGGGCTGCCTGCTGCTGGCGCTGCTGGTGATGGCCTTCGTCTATTGGATGAAGCGTCTGGGCGAAACCCGTCTGATGTATTACCTCGTTCCGGCCATTGTGGTGTGGAGCCTCTTCTACTATTCGGGCGTGCACTCGACCATCTCGGGTGTGGCCATGGCGATGCTCATCCCCGACCGGCCGCGCTACGGCCGCGCCTACTTCGTGCGCAAGATGCGTTCGTTGCGTACGATGCTCTTCACCTCCGATTCGCTCGGCGGCGATTTCCCGAACGAGGAGCAGCGCTACTACCTGAGGCGGATGCGCCACGTGGCGGCCAATTCGGTGGGCCTCAGCCACCGGCTCGAAAATGCGCTCAGCCCCTATGTGACCTTCCTGATTATGCCGATTTTCGCGCTGGCCAACGCCGGTGTCCCCGTTTCGGCCGAATACCTCGACATCTTCGCCGTCTCGCCCGAGACGGGAGCCGTGGGCATGGGCGTCTTTTTCGGTCTGCTCGTCGGCAAGCCGCTCGGCATCTTCCTGGCCAGCTGGTGCGCCGTGAAGGCGGGGCTTGCGGCGATGCCCGAGGGCGCCTCGTGGCGGATGCTGCTGGCCGTGGCCTGCCTGGGCGGTATCGGCTTTACGATGTCGCTTTTCGTCGATTCGCTCGCTTTTACCGATGGCGAACTCATCGACCGGGGTAAAATCGCCATCCTGATGGGGTCGACGGCGGCGGCCATCCTGGGCAGCCTGCTCATACTGCTCTTCTCGTCGGTGAAGAGGGTGCCGGTGCGGTCGTGAGTGTCCGGAGCGTGCCCGAGTGCCCGGGGCGCTGCGCGTGCTGCAGTCCGGAGTGCGCCGGGGGTGCTGCGAGCTCCGTAAATATGGAAACAGTCGATAACAGAATAATGAAGAAAACAGTTGTGATTGCACTGGCGGCGCTTTCGATGGCCGCCTGCTCGAAAAGCGGAGGCAGCGGCGTGAAGCTCCGCAACGACCTCGACTCGGTGGCCTATGTCATCGGCATGAACGTGGGAATGAATCTGATGCGGATGGATTCGACGCTCAACGTCGATGCCGTCTGCGAGGGCATCCGCGACCACTTCCGCGGCAAGACGCGGCTCACGGCCGACGAGGCGGAGACCTTCTATCTGAGCTATGTCAACTATGCGCTGCCCGAAAAGGCCCGCGCCTACGAGGAGCAGTTCCTCGAGGATATCCGCAAGTCGAACCGCTCCTATGCCCGTACGACGTCGGGCGTGACCTATACGGTCGAGGATGTCGGCGATGCCGAGCGTACGCCCATCAACGAGCGCGATTCGGTGGTGTTCCGCTATCTGCTGCGCACGGTCGACGGCGAGCAGCTCTACTCCTCCTACGACCGGGGCGATACGGTGCGCGTCGAGCTGCGCGACCTGACCACGGGACTTCGCGAGAGCCTCAAGCTGCTCGGCGAGGGGGGCCGCATCGAGGCATGGATGCCCTCGTCGGCCGCCTACGGTGCCGAAGGCTGCGACTCGCTGGGGGTGAAACCCAACCAGACGCTCTACTACGAAATCGAACTTCTGGAGGTGGACCGTTACGCCAATCGCATCCGGCGCACGAATTTAAGGCGCTAAAATTGGTGCGTTGTTCCGATATTTTTATAACTTTGCGCGCATGAAACTGGGAAACAGTTGAAAAACGATAAATCACAAGAAAAATGAAAAAGTCTATTTTTGCGGCAGCGCTTGCCGGCGCTGCGATGCTCGTTGCGTGCGGCGGCAGCAAGAGCGGCGTGACGATGGGCAGCCTGTCGGAGTTCGACTCGCTGTCGTATGCACTTGGTGCCAATATCGGTTATGGCATGAAGTACCAGATGCGTGACATCCCGTTCGACTACAAGGCCATCGACAAGGCGCTTCAGGAGAGCGCTCTGGGTAAGTCGTCGCTCAGTCATGACGACGCTCTCGAGCAGCTGCGCGACTACTTCATGAAGAAGCGCGGCGAACGTGCGCGTGCCGTTGCGGAGGAGCGAGCCAAGGCCGACAGCATCCGTCTGGCCGAGGGCGACACGACGAAGGTCGAGTATCCCGACGCCGACCCCGCGATGTTCGAGACCGAGGAGGAGCGCACCGAGATTTCGTATGCCTTCGGTAACGACATCGGTTTCAATATCAAGGAGAGCAACCTCCCCCTGCAGCTGGTGTGGATTAGCGAGGCGATGCAGAACGTGCGCGACAACAACGCCAAAATGTCCGAGGACGAGGTGGGCCAGTACCTTCAGTACTACTTCATGGTGAAGCGCCCGGCCGAGAACAAGGCTGCTTCGGAGAAGTGGCTTGCCGAGATTGAGAAGAAGTCGGGTGTGAAGAAGACCGAGTCGGGTCTGCTCTACAAAATCGAGAAGATGGGCGACGAGACCGTCATGCCCAAGGATTCGCGCGACGTGGTGAAGGTGCACTACACGGGCCGCAAGCGCAACGGCGAGGTGTTCGATTCGTCGATTTTCGAGAACCGTCCGGCCGAGCAGCAGGAGATGCTCAAGAAGCAGCAGCCCGATACCTATAACCGCAACGAGCCCGTTGAGTTCGCGCTCAACCGTGTGATTCCCGGCTGGACCGAGGGTATGAAGCTCGTGGGCAAGGGCGGTAAAATCCGTCTGTGGATTCCCTCCGACCTGGCTTACGGCGTACGCGGCGCCGGTCGCAACATCGAGGGCAACGAGGCGCTCGAGTTCGAGGTAGAGCTCATCGACGTGAAGCCCTATGTGGCTCCCGCTCCGGCGGATTCGCTCAAGACCGATTCGCTCAAGATGGAGGTCAAGCCCGCTGCTGTCGAGAAGAAGTAACGGTGCAGGGAATATCGGGAACCGCCGGCCGGTTCCCTGATTTCGAGGGTCGCTCCCGGCAGGGGTGCGGCCCTCTTTTTTTTTGCGACGGGGAGTGAGCGGGACGTGTGGCAGTGGCGTGTGCCGCGGCTGGCTGCGAGGCTGTTGGGGGCGGATGTACGGCAGACATGCGGCAGTTGGGCGCGCGCCCGGAGGACTGTGCCGCGACTGGGGCGGCGGCAAGATACGAGGCTGTTGGGGGTGGCAGATGTGGGGCAGATGTGCGGGCGGCGGCCGCAGGCTGGTCGTAAGCGGTGTGCGGTCCCCATGAAAAAGCCCGGCGGAGTCTGCTCCGTCGGGCTTTTTCGTTTCGGTGGCAATGCGGCTCAGAAGGGGAGGTCGTCCACCTCGGCTGCGGGTGCCGATGCGTAGGTCGGCTCCTCGGCGATGGGCGGCATGTCGGGCATGGGCGGCATTGCCGGAGCCTGGGTCTGCTTGGGCTGGAGCCGCCAGGCGCGGATGTCGGTATACCAGCGGCCGTTGTATTCGCGCGATTCGATGTTCACGGAGACCGTGTAGGCGGCTCCTTCGCGGAGCTTGGCCACATCGTCGGGCCGGTTGAAAAAGGTGACGCAGATTTTGCGTGTAAACGAGCCTTCGTTCATCTCGAAGACCACATCCTGACGCTGCCAGTCGCCGCGTGCGGAGGTGCCTTTGGTCAGGGGCAGTATTTTATAGACCGTTCCTTCGAATTCCATGGTGGATTGTGTTTTGACGGAGACAAAGATAGTGCAAAGTCGGGGTAAAAAAAAGCATGTATCCGTTTTTTTCGGCCGGGGACAAAAAGAGCCGGAATCGGAAGATTCCGGCTTTCGGGTGGACCCAGAGGGGCATGATCCCACGACCTTCGGATTATGAGTCCGCTGCTCTAACCGACTGAGCTATGGGTCCGTTGTTTTGCGGGGACAAAGATAGGAAAAATTTTCCGAAATGCAATGACGGCGATTCATTCTGTCGCTCGATGCGCATTCCCGCTGCCGCCGCGCCTTCCGGTACCTTTTTTTCACCCCCCCCCGGGACTCTTGCTCCCGGGACTCTTGTTTCCCCGGCCGTCGGTTCCGTGACCCTCCAACCCCCTTGCTGACCTTCAGGCCCTCGGCCGCTCCTCTTCGTGGACATGCGGCCGCTCCGCGCCTCTTTGCGGCATCCGACCGGGATACGGCGCTGCCCGGCCGTTTCGGCGCATGCGGCGGAAAAGGGCGGGCGGAGGAAAAAACACGCTTTTTTTGACGCCGGGTGTTGGATGTTGCGAATTAATTTGTACCTTTGTCGCGCTTAAGCTAATTGTTTAATACAAAAACAACGACAATGAAAAAGGGTATTCATCCGGAGAATTATCGTTTAGTGGCCTTCAAGGACATGTCCAACGACCACGTGTTTTTGTGTCGGTCCGCCGTTTCGACAAAAGAGACCATCGAGGTGAACGGCGAAACCTATCCCGTGTATAAGATGGAAATTTCCAACACGTCGCACCCGTTCTACACCGGTAAGATGAAGTTGGTTGACACCGCTGGTCGCGTCGATAAGTTTATGAGCCGCTACGCAAAACGCTACGATAAGAAGAACGCCAACAAGTAGGACTTGTTCGACGTCGGTACAAAGGCCGCATTTCGCTCAGCGAAATGCGGCCTTTTCCATTGCCGGGCTGCCATGCCTCCGCTGTTTCCCGAGCTCCGGTTCGCCGCCGGCCGAGGGGCGCCGCTCCGGACCGACGGGCGGCGTCGGGCGGTCGTTTTACGCGATGCCCGGCGTCGGAGCGGTGCAAAAAGCGGCCGCCGATGCGTTTTTTTGAGCCGGGTATGCGCATATAACCGATTTTATTCCTATATTTGACAACGGCAAGCAATAACATTTTTTGATTTTAATCTTTTAAATTGAAAAAGTTATGAGAAGATTTGTTTTTGTGGTGCTGGGAGCGACGCTCGCTCTGGCTTCGTGTGTCAGCCGCGGTACGGCGGACCGTATTGAGGGGCAGCGTGATTCGCTTCAGACGGTAGTCGGGGCGAAGGATTCGCTCATCAATGCCATTTTCGAAGACATCAACTCCATCTCGGAGAATCTTGCCGCCATCAAGACCCGCGAAAGCCTGCTGACGGTGAACGAAAGCGATATCGAACATCGCAAGCGTCCCGTCGAGGAAATCAACAACGATATTGCGGCCATCGACCGCCTGCTTCAGGACAACCGCAAGAAAATCGCGTCGCTGCAGCATTCGGCGGCTCTGTTGCGCAAGGCCAATCTGCGCATTGACGGGCTCGAGAAGATGATTGTCGACCTCAATACGCAGCTGGTCACCAAGGACGACGAGGTGGCCCACCTCAAGGAGGACCTCTCGAAGATGGGGGTCGAGGTAGAGGCGCTTCACGAGCAGGTGGCCGAGCAGACCGCCCAGGTCGAGACCCTTACGAGCGAGAAGTCGGACCTCGAGAACCGGATGAGTACGGTGTACTATGTTGTCGGTGCGCAGAAGGAGCTCATCGAGGCGGCCGTGGTCGAGAAGCAGGGCTTCATCGGCCGTACGCTGGTGGCCCGGGCCAATGCTCCGGCCGAAGCCTTCACGCAGGCCGATGCTCGCGAATTGCATGAAATCGCCATCGGGCACAAGAAGGTCGAACTGGTGACGAGTCATCCCGAGGGTTCGTACGAACTTGTCACCGACGCCGACAAGGTGGTGGAAAAACTGGTGATTCTCGACCCGGAACAGTTCTGGGGCTCGTCGAAAAAGCTGATTGTAAGCTACAAGTAATCCGATATGCGGTGTGGCCGGAGGCGCTGCCTTCGGCCGCATCCGCTTTTTGAGGGGGCTTTCGTCCGGCGTCCTGCTCCGCGAGGCAGCTCTGTTCCGTCGCGGAGGGGGAGGTGTGCCGGGGACGACCGCTGCGACGGCAGGCGGCCCCGTCGGACGGGGTCCATGCCGTGGACAGCAGCTGCAGTTGAGGGTAGGGCAGGCCGGACCTCTCGCATGAGCTTCGCCGCCCGTCAGCCGCCCGTCCGTTGTTCGTCAGCGTCGTCTGTCTTCTGCCTTCCGACTGTTGTCCGCCGTGCGCCTTCCGCCCCGGTGGCTCGATTTTGTGGCTGGCCTGTGAAACCCTGTTTCGGTCGGGCGTTTCGGATTCACTTCTGTTATCGGGAGACGTACGTTTGTTTCCCGATAGCCCTTTCACGGCTTTCGTTTGCCTTCGAATCGGGCAAATGGCGTCGACCGAAATCGTTTGCATGGCGTGATGCTCTTGCGTAAAGGAAATGGAAAATCGCGGAGCCGGCCGTTCCTTCTTTCCCTCCGTGCGTAAAAAATAGCGCAATATTCCATCTGGACGCTTCGTTTTTTGATTTTTTTGCGTACTTTTGGACGGCCGAGTTTTCGACCGTAATATTTTTTGTTTTTATGGAACTACAACCCCAACCGCAGTTTGTGGAGTCGGCTTTGAAGGAGAATTGTCCTGCGGATTGTAGCAGTTGTCCTACGTTCCCGACTCCGTTCCGTCGGGCCGGAGATTCGACGTTCTGTCGTTTCGTCCGACGTTCGTTTTCATCGGGCGAAGGTGTCACCTTCGCGGCGGGCCGCATGGTCCGGATTCTTTTTGTGTGCTCCGGTACGTTGCACGTCAGCCAACCGCAGGGGACGAAATTCGTGACCTCGAAGCTGTGTGCCTGCCTGGCGCGCGGTGAAGAGTATGTGGTGACGGCCCATGAGCAGACGCAGGTCATCATCCTTTCGCTCGAATTCCGGACCGAAATCTGCGAGCCCGATATTTTTGGCGCCGAGACGACCGATTACCCCGAGGTCCCGGCCGATGCCGTGCCCGTACTGGCGCTCCATCCGGCTGTCGAGCGATTGCTGTCCGATATGTTCGATATTCCGGAGCTCGAGGCCTGCGAACGGTTCCATCGTTTGAAGGTGACCGAGTTCTTCATGCTTTTCAAGGTGCTCTATACGCCTACCGAGCAGGCCTATTTCTTCCAGCGGATGATTCAGCCTCAGGATAACTTCCGGGCCTTTGTCTTCAACAACTACGAGCGGGCACAGGGTGTTACCGACATTGCCGCGCTTGCGGGAATGAGCCTTTCGGTCTTCAAGCGGCGCTTTGCCGAGCATTTCAACGACAGCGTCTACCATTGGATGATGCGTCAGAAGGCGCTGAAAATCTATGCCGACATCCGTGACGGCGAGGACAGCACCAAGGCGCTGATGGAAAAGTACAGATTCCGCCACTATACGCAGTTCAGCCGGTTTTGCAAGAACTATCTTCAGGCGACGCCCGCCCAGCTGATAGCCGCAATGAAGCATCGGTAATCTCTCTCATCCCTCCCCGTTGGGACCCGGCTCCGACAAGGCTGTCGGCGCGGGTCGTAGGGTTCGGCTGCAAGGCCTCGATTAAGCGACGGTTCCGGTTGTCCGGGGCCGTCGCTTCGGTTGTCTGCCCTGCGGTCGCTCTTCGTGGGAGGGGATGCTGCCGCGTTGTGGCGGGCAGCCGCCTGTCAAAGGGCGCGTTTTGTCTGCCCGGTGTGTCTTTTTTCGGGACAGTTTTTTCCAGGAGAAGTTTTCCAGGAGAAGTTTTCCAGGAGAAGTTTTCCAGAAGAAGTTTTCCAGAAGAAGTTTTCCAGAAGAAGGTTTCCAGAAGAAGGTTTCCAGAAGAAGGTTTTCGGGAGATGTTCTTTGGGGTGGTTTTTCGGAAGAGACTGTCCGGGTCTCCGTAGCAGGGTTGTACGGGCGGCAGGAGGAGCGGATTTGCGCTTATAATAATATAGGTATGGCCGGCAGGGGGCCTGCTCGGATGGTGTCTTTAGCCTTTTTATGTATCCGAAGGTCGGATTGAGCGATATTTTTTGCCCAACCTGTTGCGATGTCCAAAACTTTTCCTATCTTTGCACCCGATTCGACCTCACATCGGGGCCACGAATCGAGTTCTTTGAAGAGCGAAAAAAGTTTAAAAAATATTTGCCGATAATTTGGTGAATCTATTTTTTATACCTATTTTTGCAGTCCAAAAGGTCGATTCTGCCGATGTAGCTCAGTTGGCCAGAGCAGCTGATTTGTAATCAGCTGGTCGGGGG
>UQNV01000012.1 GCA_900542505.1 uncultured Alistipes sp. | reverse complement strand
TCAGATGTGTATAAGAGACAGGAGCTGGGGCGTATTGCGCACGAAAAAGGCCGTATCGCTCCCCAGTTCGGCCGCCCGCGCGATGAGCTCCTCCTCCGAAAGGCGCAGCCCGAAAAGCTCGTCGAGGGCCAGCAGCACCGCCGTGCCGTCGGACGAACCGCCGCCAAGCCCCGCACCGAAGGGTACCCGCTTCACGAGGCGCACCTCCGCCCCGTCGATGCCGTAATGGCGCTGCATGAGGCGGCAGGCCTTCATGCAGATATTCTCCCCGGGGTCGCAGTCGACCGCCAGGCCCTCGCTCCGCAGCGCAAAGCCGCGCTCCGTGCGCGTAACCTCCACTTCGTCGAAGAGCCCCCGAACGGGATACATCACCGTTTCGAGTTCGTGGTATCCGTCCTCGCGGCGACGCAGGACGTCGAGCCCGAGGTTGATTTTGCAGTTTGCTTGAAGTATCATGGAAGCAAAGATACGTTTTTTGAGCCGAAATCGGAGCGGCCGCACGGAAAACTTGCATCCGGCGAGAACCCGCCTGCGGGGCAAACGCAAAGATATTCGCAGAATTTGACCGGGAGGTTTGCGCTTTTCGCGAAAAATGTGTACTTTTGTAGGATTTATGTTCATAACGAACCCGCAACAGAAAACAACAACAAAATTCTTATGGATATACTTGCCAGTTTAATCAAACTTGTCTTCGGCTCGAAGGCCGACAAGGACCGCAAGCAAATCGAACCCTACATCGAGAAAATCAAGGCTATCTACCCCACCATCGAGGCGCTCTCGAACGACGAGCTCCGCGCCCGAAGCGCAGGGCTCATGAAGCAGATTGCCGACTACATCGCCGACGACGAAGCGCACATCGTGGAGTTGAAGGCCAAGTTGGAGAAGCCCGAGATTTCGCTCGACGAGAAGGAGAAGATTTCGAAGGACATCGACGAGACAACCAAGCGCATCGACGACAAAATCGAGGTCAAGCTCGACGAAATCCTCCCCGAGGCCTTCGCCATCATGAAGGACACCGCACGGCGCTTCGCCCAGAACGAGACGGTCGAGGTGACCGCCACCGCCTTCGACCGCGAACTCGCCGCCACGAAGGACTTCGTCACCATCGACGGCGACAAGGCCATCTACGCCACCCACTGGCAGGCGGGAGGCAACGACGTGAAGTGGGACATGGTCCACTACGACGTACAGCTCTTCGGCGGCGTGGTGCTCCACAAGGGCAAAATCGCCGAGATGGCCACGGGTGAGGGAAAGACCCTCGTGGCAACGCTCCCCGTATTCCTCAACGCCCTGGCCCGCAAGGGTGTGCACGTGGTGACGGTAAACAACTACCTGGCCAAGCGAGACTCCGAGTGGATGGGCCCGATGTATGAGTTCCACGGACTTTCGGTGGCCTGCATCGACGATACGCAGCCCAACTCGCCGGCCCGCCGCCGCGCCTACATGGCCGACATCACCTTCGGTACCAACAACGAGTACGGCTTCGACTACCTGCGCGACAACATGGCGTCGTCGCCCCGCGACCTGGTGCAGCGCAAGCACCACTACGCCATCGTCGACGAGGTCGACTCGGTGCTCATCGACGACGCCCGTACGCCGCTCATCATCTCGGGTCCCGTACCCAAGGGCGACGACCAGCTCTTCGAGCAGTACAACCCCGCCATCGAGCACCTCTACAACCTCCAGCGCGCGCTGGTCACCTCGCTGCTCGCCGAGGCCCGCCAGCTTATCTCGGAGGGCAAGACCGACGAGGGCGGCGTGAAGCTCTACCGCGTCCACAAGGGTCTTCCCAAGTACAAGCCGCTCATCAAGTACCTGTCGGAGACGGGTATCAAGGCGCTGATGCAGAAGACCGAGAACATCTACATGCAGGACAACAACCGCCGCATGCCCGAAATCACCGACGACCTTTACTTCGTCATCGACGAGAGACTCAATTCGGTGGAGCTCACCGACAAGGGTCACGAGGTGCTCTCGAAATACTTCAACGAGGACGGTTTCTTCGTGCTGCCCGACATCGGCGCCGAGGTGGCCGAACTCGAGAAGAGCACGCTCTCGCCCGAGGAGAAGGAGCAGAAGCGCGACGAGGTCATCAACGACTACTCCGTCAAGTCGGAGCGCGTCCATACGATCATCCAGTTGCTGAAGGCCTACGCCATGTTCGAGAAGGATGTCGAATATGTGGTGATGGACAACAAGGTGAAGATTGTCGACGAGCAGACGGGCCGTATCCTTGACGGCCGCCGCTATTCGGACGGTCTGCACCAGGCCATCGAGGCCAAGGAGCACGTCAAAGTCGAGGCTGCCACGCAGACCTTCGCCACCATCACGCTGCAGAACTACTTCCGCATGTACCACAAGCTGGCCGGTATGACCGGTACGGCCGAGACGGAGGCTTCGGAGTTCTGGAGCATCTACAAACTCGACGTGGTGGTCATCCCGACAAACCGTCCGGTCATCCGCGACGACCGCGAGGACCTCGTCTACAAGACCAAGCGCGAGAAATACAATGCCGTCATCGAGGAGATTGTCCGCCTCGTGGGCGAGGGCCGTCCGGTACTGGTCGGCACCACGTCGGTCGAGATTTCGGAGCTGCTGAGCCGCATGCTCAAGCTCCGCGGCATCAAGCACAACGTGCTCAACGCCAAGCAGCACGCACTGGAGGCACAGGTGGTGGCCGAAGCCGGACGTTCGGGACAGGTGACCATCGCCACCAACATGGCAGGCCGCGGTACCGACATCAAGCTGACGCCCGAAGTGAAGGCTGCCGGCGGTCTGGCCATCATCGGTACGGAGCGCCACGAAAGCCGCCGTGTGGACCGCCAGCTGCGCGGTCGTGCGGGACGTCAGGGCGACCCGGGTTCGTCGCAGTTCTTCGTCTCGCTCGAGGATGACCTGATGCGTCTGTTCGGCTCGGGCCGCATCGCCACGATGATGGACCGCATGGGTCTGAAGGAGGGCGAGGTGATTCAGGCCGGCATGATGACGCGTGCCATCGAGCGCGCCCAGAAGAAGGTCGAGGAGAACAACTTCGGCATCCGCAAGCGCCTGCTCGAATACGACGACGTGATGAACTCGCAGCGCGAGGTCATCTATACGCGCCGCCGCCACGCACTCTACGGCGAGCGTATCGAGATTGACCTGAACAACATCATGTACGACTATGCCGAGAACTTCGTGGAGACCAACCGCGGCATCGGCTACGAGGACTTCCGTCTGGAACTCATCCGCGAGGTGGCCATCGAGCCCTCGCTCAACGAGGCGGCCTACGAGGCAGCCAAGCCCGAGGAGCTGGTCGAGGCCATCGTCAAGGACCTCAAGGCCGCCTATGCACGCCGTGCGAAGGCCGTAGCCGACACGGTGCGTCCGGTCATGGAGCGCATCTACGAGGACCGCAAGGAGCAGCTCGACTCGGATATCTTCTTCCCGCTGACGAACGGCCATCTGGGCTACAACGTTCCGGTCAACCTGCGCAAGTGCAAGGAGACGGACGGAGCGGAAATCTACAAGGTCTTCTCGAAGGTTGTGATGTTCACCACCATCGACGACGCATGGCGCGAGCATCTGCGCGAGATGGACGACCTGCGCCAGAGCGTGCAGAACGCCACCTACGAGCAGAAGGACCCGCTGCTGATTTACAAGTTCGAATCGTTCGGCCTCTTCTCGAAGATGCTCATCCGCGTCAACCGCGAGGTGCTCTCGATTCTGAACAAGTCCTACATTCCGGTACGCGACAGCGCTTCGGAGGCCGCCGCTCAGCGGCAGCAACAGCAGCGCGAGCGGGCCAAGGTCGACGTGAACAAGCTGCAGGCGTCGCGCATGCAGGCTGCCGCACAGGCCGGCCAGGGCGAGAAGCAGAAGCCGATGCCCATCCATGTAGAAAAGAAGGTGGGCCGCAACGACCCCTGCCCCTGCGGCAGCGGCAAGAAGTACAAGAACTGCCACGGCAAGGGTCTGTAGCCCTTCCGCAAGCGCAACAGCAACCGACGACGGAAGGCGACGGTGACGGCACCGTCCGGCACGTCGCCTTCCGCCTTCAGACAAACGACCGCTCATGGGATATCAGGAAGAAAAGCAGCGCCAACTGGACCTGCGCTATCTGAGAATGGCCCGTATCTGGGCCGAGAATTCGTACTGCGTACGCCGCAAGGTGGGTGCGCTCATCGTCAAGGACAAGATGATTATCTCGGACGGCTACAACGGCACCCCCTCGGGGTTCGAGAACATCTGCGAGGACGAGACGGGCAAGACGAAGTCCTACGTGCTGCACGCCGAGGCCAACGCCATCACCAAGGTGGCCAAGTCGGCCAACAACTGCGACGGCTCGACGCTCTACATCACGGCGGCGCCCTGCATCGAATGCTCGAAACTCATCATCCAGGCAGGCATCAAGCGCGTGGTTTACTGCGAGGACTACCGCTCGGAAGAGGGGCTTGCACTGCTGCGCAAGGTCGGTATCGAGTGCGTCCAGCGCGCAATCGACGAGCTGCAGGTCTGAAGAGCCGCCGGCACACCAAACAGCAAGGAGCCTTCCTGACTTGTCGGGAAGGCTCCTCTTTTTGTCCTCTTCGAATTTGAAAAACGCCCGAAAATCCGTATCTTGGACGAGGTTAACAAAGGATACACGACCATGAAACGAATCGTCATCGTAGGGGCCACGTCGGGCATCGGGTTCGAAACGGCCAAACGCTTCATCGGCAAGGGCTGGCGCGTAGGCGTCGCCGGCCGTCGCACCGGTCCGCTCGAAGAGCTGCGCGCACTGGCACCCGACAGGGTCGAGACCCAGACGCTCGACGTCACGTGCGATGACGCCCCGGAACGGCTCGCGGAGCTCATCGAACGGCTCGGAGGCATGGACCTCTACCTCTACTCGTCGGGCATCGGCAAGCGCAACATCGAGCTCGAACCCGCAACCGAACTGGCGACGCTGCGCACCAACGGCGAGGGATTCGTACGGATGGTGACTGCCGCGTTCCACTGGTTCCGCACCCATGGTGGAGGCCATCTGGCCGTCATCAGCTCGATTGCCGGGACACGCGGGCTGGGCAGCGCCCCGGCCTACTCGGCCACCAAGCGGATGCAGAACACCTACATCGACGCGCTGGCGCAACTCAGCCACATGGAGCGGCTCCCCATCCGCTTCACCGACATCCGGCCGGGGTTCGTCGCCACGCCGCTGCTCAACGATGCGCACCACTATCCGATGCTCATGTCCGTGGACCGCGTCGCCGACCGAATCGTCCGGGCACTCGAACGCCGCCGCCGGCGCATTGTCA
Organism: uncultured Alistipes sp.; assembly: GCA_900542505.1. Taxonomy (GTDB): domain Bacteria; phylum Bacteroidota; class Bacteroidia; order Bacteroidales; family Rikenellaceae; genus Alistipes; species Alistipes stercorigallinarum. The sequence continues at coordinate 48,432 of UQNV01000012.1, read as the reverse complement.
TCGACCGCCGCTATGCCGTGATGGTCTTCCTCTGGCGGCTGCTTCCCGAATGGTTGTGGGAGCGGCTCAACGTGCGCACCAAAGCCTGAACCGAGAAAACGCAACAAACAACAAAGACAAGCACCATGAAAAAACTGCTCTGCCTGCTGGCGCTGCTCCCGCTTGCCGCGTGGGCTCAACCGCGCAGCGAACGTCTGCTCGAAAAGGGTTGGCTCTTCACACGCGGGGATGCGCCCGAATTTGCCCGCAACGACTGCGACGACTCCGACTGGCAACCGGTCACCGTTCCCCATGACTGGGCCATCTACGGTCCCTTCAGCGTCGGCAACGACCTCCAGCTCACGGCCATCGCACAGGACGGTCAGACGCAGGCGATGGAACATGCCGGCCGCACGGGCGGACTGCCCTTCGTCGGCACGGGGTGGTACCGCCTTCGCTTCGAGGTTCCCGAGCTGCGCAAGGGAGGCCGCTGCACACTGCTCTTCGACGGCGCCATGAGCCATGCCCGGGTCTATGTCAACGGCCACGAGGCCATCTACTGGCCCAACGGCTACAACGCCTTCCACGTCGACATCACCCCCTTCGTCCGACCCGACGGTGAGAACCTGCTGGCCGTGCGGCTCGAGAATATGCCCGAATCGTCGCGCTGGTATCCCGGCGCGGGGCTGCTGCGCAACGTCCATCTGCTCACCACGGGCGACGCCTACGTACCGGTGTGGGGAACGCGCATCACCACCCCCGTAATATCGGAGAGCCACGCCCGCGTCTGCCAGCAGACCGAGGTGATGCTGCCCGAGGGCCGGACGCTCGCCGACTACACGCTCACGACCGAACTCCGCAACGCTGCGGGCGAGGTTGTCGCCTCGGCACGTACCGACGGCACACGTTACGACCAGGGGTTCATCGAGCAGGAGTTCATCGTCGAGCATCCCGCGCTGTGGACGCCCGAGACGCCTTCGCTCTACACCTCGGTCACGCGTCTCTACGAGGGCGACCGGCTCTGCGACGAATACACGACGCGCTTCGGCATCCGCACCGTCGAGGCCGTACCGGGCAAGGGCTTCCTCCTCAACGGAGAGCCGCTGAAGTTCCGCGGCGTCTGCAACCACCACGACCTGGGCCCGCTGGGCGGCATCGCCAACGAGGCGGGCATCCGGCGCCAAATCAGGCTGCTCAAGGAGATGGGGTGCAACGCCATCCGCACCTCGCACAACATGCCGGCTCCGGAACTGGTGGCCGCCTGCGACGAGATGGGCATGATGGTGATGGCCGAATCGTTCGACGAGTGGAAGGCCCCGAAGGTCGAGAACGGCTACCACCTCTACTTCGACGAGTGGGTCGAGCGCGACCTGGTCAATCTGATACGCCACTTCCGCAACTCGCCGAGTGTGGTGATGTGGTGCATCGGCAACGAGGTGCCCGACCAGTGGAACGGCGACCGCGGGCCGAAACTCACACTCCGGCTGCAGGACATCTGCCACCGCGAAGACCCGACACGCCCCGTAACGCAGGGCATGGATGCCCCCGACGCGGTGGTGAACAACAACATGGCCGCCGTGATGGATGTCCCGGGCTTCAACTACCGCCCGCACAAGTACCCCGAGAACTACGCCAAGCTGCCCCAGCGGATGATTCTGGGCAGCGAGACCGCCTCGACGCTCAGCTCGCGCGGCGTCTACAAGTTCCCGGTCGTACGGCGCTCGATGCACCGCTACGACGACCACCAGGCCTCGTCCTACGACGTGGAGCACTGCGGCTGGTCGAACCTTCCGGAGGATGACTTCATCCAACACGACGACCTGCCCTACTGCATGGGCGAATTCGTCTGGACGGGCTTCGACTATCTGGGCGAGCCTACCCCCTACTATTCCGACTGGCCGAGCCACTCGTCGCTCTTCGGCATCATCGACCTGGCCGGTCTGCCGAAGGACCGCTACTGGCTCTACCGCAGCCACTGGAACCCCGACGCCGAGACGCTCCACATCCTGCCCCACTGGAACTGGCCCGGCCGCGAGGGCGAGGTGACGCCCGTCTTCGTCTACACGAACTACCCCTCGGCCGAACTCTTCATCAACGGCAAGAGCCAGGGCCGCCGGAGCAAGGACCTGACCGTACGGGTCGACAACAGCGGCGACTCGGTGTCGCTCAACAGTTTTGCCCGCCAGCGGCGATACCGGCTCATGTGGATGGATACGCGCTACGAACCCGGCACGCTGCGCGTGGTAGCCTACGATGCCGAAGGGAATCCCGTGGCAGAGCGCGAACTCCGCACGGCGGGAAAACCGTACCGGATTGTGCTGACGCCCGACCGCGAACGCATCGCGGCCGATGGCAAGGACCTCTCGTTCGTGACGGTGAGCGTCGTCGACCGCGACGGCAACCCCTGCCCGACGGCCGACAACGAAATCCGCTTCCGCGTGACGGGCAACGGCCTCTACCGCGCCGGAGCCAATGGCGACCCGACGTCGCTCGAATCGTTCCAGGAGCCCCGCATGAAGCTCTTCTCGGGAATGATGACCGCCATCATCGCATCGGACGGCACTCCGGGAGAAATCACCGTCGAAGCCACTTCGCCGGGACTCAAGCGCGCCCGGCTAACCCTCCGCGGCGAATAGGAGCGCCCCGCTCCGGAAATGAAGGCAATCGGGCCGGAACCCTTGTATGGATTCCGGCCCGATTGTCGTTTCCCCGCAACCGCACGCTATACGCGCTGTTTCAGCCCCGTCCAGCCATCGAGGCGTCCGTAGAAGGGTGTCAGGAAGTGGACGATGGGCCCCACGGCCAGTGCCGCGACGACCGTACCCTCGCGCACGCCGCGGATGTCGGACATGAACAGATAGGAAAGGAGGCACGCCAGCAGCACCAGCGTAAGGTCGAAGCCCAGCTTCGTATAGCCGAAGTCGAGCCGATGCCGGCGGCAGATGGCGCGGACGAGGTACTCGCCGGCCGTCATCGCCACATTGACCCGCACCTCGAGTGCGATGCCCGCCGCCAGAATGAAGCATCCGACGAGGAGCCACAGCAGTTTGGCCGCATAGGACGCCGGCTCCAGCCAGAAGAGCATCACCATGGCGAAGTCGATGAAGAGCCCGAAGCTGAGCGAGATGGGAATCTGCAGCAGGTAGGAGGTACGTTCGCGGCGCAGCTCCCGGCGCGTCATGAACAGCAGGTCGAGCAACACGAAGGAGAGGTTGAGCAGAATGGTCCACTGCCCCATCGTGAGCGGCGTGAACATGCTCAGCACGTAGTTCACGCTCGTGATGGGCGAGGTGCCCAGCAGCGCCTTGGTGATGAAGGCCACGCCCAGCGCATTGATGAAGAGCGACACGACAAAAAGCATGTATCGTCGCCTGAGATATCGGTCCATTGTCTTGCGTTCGAATTTACCGACGGCAAAGTTCGCGCTGTTTTCGATGATTTCGACACAAAATTGCGACCATATTTGGTTAAATACGAAACAAGCACTATCTTTATGGTATCAACCGCACCTCCCGATGAAAACAGCTCTGCCCGACTTTCTGCATCCGGTCTCAAACGGCATACCGGTCATCTACTGCGGACGGACGAACGGGCCCACCGACCCGGAACACAGCATCGTGCTCGAACGGGGATTCCACTTCGTGCTCTGCACCGGGGGCCGGATATCCGTCGCGGAACCGGACATCCAGCAGCACGAGCGCGAGCATCCCATGCATGAAGGCGATATGCTGCTGCTCTCGCCAAGCCGGACAGCGACACTGCAGCTCCCGGGCGCAGACGATGCGCTGGAGTGTATCAGCCTTGACCCGGACTACTTCGACACGCTGCCCGACGGGCAGCCGCTCTACAACCAACTCTCGGGCTATATGGGTGATGGCCGGACGGCTCTCGTCCATCTCGAACAACCTGAATACGAGGCGCTGCGCCACACGGCATCGCTCTTCTTCCTCTATCCGAACGGAGGCGGGCTCTACGACGAGGACATGCTCCGCCACCTCTGCAGCCTCTACCTGCTGCAGACTGCCCAACTGCTCTACCGCCATCGGGCAAACGCCCCTGCCTTCGTCAAAAGGCCCAACGAGATTTTCCGCAACTTCAAACGGCTTGCCGTCAAGAACTACCGCTCGGCCCACGACATCGCATTCTACGCAGCGCGGCTTCATATCTCGCCCACCTACCTCTCGCGGATTGTCAAGCAGGTGACCGGACGGACGGTCCGGGCCCATCTTGCCGAACTGCTCTGCTCCGACGCACGGCGACTGTTGAACTGTTCGGACTTAGACATCAAGGAGATAGCCGACACGCTGGGCTTCTCGGACCAGTCGGCGTTCGGCAAATTCTTCGTACGACAGACCGGATGCTCGCCGCTCCGCTTCCGACGCGAAAAGACGGCACGCTGAGCCCCCGGCAGCAAGCAGGCCACACGGAGAGCATCATACAAAGAGGACGGGCCTCATCCCGAAAAATCGAGTCGAGGCCCGTCCTCATTATGCAACATTACTGCAACCCTCCGATGCGTCAGAACGGCAGGTCATCGGGGTCCTCCTCGGGCATGACGGGAGCCTGAGCCGGCTGCTGCGCCGCTGCCGGACGGGCATAACCGCCCTGCGACGGCTGACCGTAGGAGTTGTTCTGGGGCTGCGCACCGCCGTAAGCCTGTGCCCCCTCGGACGATGCCGGGTTGTCGCTGCGACGTCCCAGCAGGTTCATCGTGTCGGCCAGAATTTCGGTCGTATAGCGCTTGTTGCCATCCTTGTCCATCCACTCGCGCGTACGCAGGCGTCCCTCGATATAGAGCTGCGTACCCTTGCGCACGTAACGGTCCACGACATCGGCCAGACCGCGCCACAGCGTGATGGTGTGCCATTCGGTATGCTCCTTCGCCTCGTTCGACTGACGGTCGAACAGACGCTCGGTCGTCGCCAGACGTACGCGTGCCACCTTCGTTCCGTTTTCGAGGCTGCGTACTTCGGGGTCAATCCCCACGTTGCCAATCAGAATTACCTTGTTTACCATATATGGATACTCTACTTGTTTTGAATCAATCGACCGGACCGCCCGCTCCGATGCGGAGGTCCCGCGCACGCTACAGCGAGCGAATCATCCGCTTGAAGAGCACGGCCATGCGCGTACCGGCCTGACGGCCCTGACGCTGCACGTCCTCGTGGTCGCCCACCTCGTCCGACAGACCGCAGTTGGTGATGACCGAGATGCCGAAAACAGGCACCGACATGTGGCGCGCCACAATCACCTCGGGCACGGTGGACATGCCCGCCGCATCGCCGCCGATGGCCTTGAAGTAGCGGTATTCGGCCTGCGTCTCAAAGGTCGGGCCTGTACCTCCCACATAGACACCGTACTGCAGCTTGATGTGCTCCTCCTCGGCAATGGCCGTCGCACGGGCAATCAGCTCGCGGTCGTAGCAATTGTGCATGTCGGGGAAACGCGGACCCAGCTCGGCCATGTTGGGACCGATGAGCGGGTTGGGCATCAGGTTGATGTGGTCGGTGATGACCATCAGGTCGCCCACGCGGAACGAGGTATTGATACCGCCCGAAGCGTTCGAGACGAAAAGATAGCGGATGCCCAGCAGCTTCATCACACGCACGGGGAAGGTCACCTGCTGCATGCCGTAACCCTCGTAGTAGTGGAAACGGCCCTGCATGGCCACGACGCGGTGCCCTTCGACCAGGCCGAAAATAAGCCGACCCTTGTGCCCCTCGACCGTCGAAACGGGGAATCCGGGGATGTCGTGGTAATCGATGGCATATTTCGTGTCGATTTGCTCGGCGAAATCGCCCAGTCCGGTTCCAAGAATAATCCCCACCTCGGGGCGGAACGACTCGGTCGCCTGCTCCAGGAAGGCTGCCGTCTTTTTAATTTCCTCTAACATCTTCTTCGAGTTTTTGCAGAAAATCCGTTGCCGAATCCTCTATGAATGAAATATTTATGGGCATATAATACAGTCTTCGGCGCACCGCTTCGGGAATCTTCGAGCTGCCTGTCATCTTGACCGCATCCTTTTCCGTAGTGACAATCGAGGCTTCGGGACACTCCCCCACCATGCGGGCAAGCATCGACATGTCGCGCACCTTATATACATGATGGTCATCGAGCGACACCTCCCCGACTACATCGTAATATTCGCGCAACGAGGCGACAAAGGGTTTCGGATTGCCGATTCCCGACAGTGCAATGACCTTGCCACCGGGTGCGGGCGACGGGGCGAGCGCTTCGCCCGCGAAGAGCGGCTGGGGCATGAAGCTCTCGAAGCGGGTGAAATAGACCTTCTGGTAGGCCACCTGGATGAGCACCTTGCGCAGAATGCGCCGGTCAATGGGAGCCATCTTCTCGGGGCACTTCGTCACGATGAAGTAATGGGCTCGGTGCAACGTCTCCGGCAGGTCGCGCAGCGTGCCGGCCGGAAGCATCCGGTCGTGCTGGATGGGGCGCGTGGCGTCGACCATCACGATATTGATTTTCGGCTCGACATAACGATGCTGGAAACCGTCGTCCATGATGATGAGGTCTACCTCGGGATGCTCCTCACGGATGCGGCGGATGCCGTCGGCCCGCTTTTCGCAGACCACCACCACCGTATCGGGATACTTGCGCTTGATTTGCAGCGGCTCATCGCCCACATCGCGGTAATGGGACGAAGCCGACACCTCGAGATAACCTTTCGTCCGGCGCCCGTAACCGCGCGAAAGAAGCGCCACACGGTGCATCTGCGACATGTAACCGATAACCATCTCGGCCATCGGAGTCTTGCCCGTGCCGCCGACCGTAATGTTGCCGATGCAGATAATCGGAATATCGAACTTCTCGCTCTTGAGCACACCCCAGTCGAACAGACGGTGACGCAGCGTCACGCCTATCCGGTAGAGCCAGGAGGCTGGTGCGAGCAGAAATTTGACCATTTCGGCGATTCGTTTAGATGCACGGTTTTCCAATTTTCAAAGGTAGGAATAAATCCCCGGACCGCAAAACAAAACCCGACAAAACTCTCCCGAAACGAGAAACGGGCAATAAAATGAGGCGGAAATCCGTTTTTTTCACTATCTTTGTTCGCATCTATGAAACAATTCCGACTTACATTCTGCGCACTCGCGCTGCTTGCGACGGCATCGTGCGACCGCAACCAGACTCCGTCGGCCGAGGAGGCCGAGACCGAAACCCTGCACGATATCCGCTACGGCATCATCGCCGACGACTACCGGCTCGAAGAGGGCGAGGTGGCCCAGGGCGAAACAATGGGCAAGATTCTCAACCGCTACGGCATATCGGCCGTTGCCATCGACCGGCTGGACAAGGCCTCCGAAAAGACCTTCCCCTTGCGCAACATCCGCGCCGGACAGAAATACGTCGCCTTCATCCACGAGGATTCGCTCTATGCCCCCCACCTCGACTACCTGGCCTACGAACGCAGCCTCTCCGATTATGTCGTCTTCGGTTTTCACGGCGACTCGGTGAGTGTCCGTACGGGCGAGAAGGAATTCACCACGCGCCGCACCAAGAAGAGCGCCGTCATCAGCTCCTCGCTCTGGGGTTCCATCATGGAGAAGAACCTGCCCTATGCGCTGGCCGCCGAACTGGAGGATATCTACCAGTGGACGGTCGACTTCTTCGGCATCCAGAAGGGCGACAGCTTCACGGTGATTTACGACGAACGCTTCATCGATGATTCGGTATCGGTAGGCATCGGCCGCATCTGGGGCGCACGGTTCGACCACGGCGGCAAGGAGTACTACGCCATCCCGTTCCGCCAGGGCGGCAAAATCCAATACTGGGAGGCCGATGGCGGCAGCCTGCGCAAACAGATGCTCAAGGCTCCGCTCAAGTATACGCGCATCAGTTCGAAATTCACCTACGCCCGCAAGCACCCCATCTACAAGGTCTACCGTCCGCACACGGGCGTCGACTACGCCGCACCGAAGGGCACACCCGTACATGCGGTGGCTGACGGCGTCGTAGTCTTCAAGGGCTGGGGCGGCGGCGGTGGCAACACGCTCAAAATCAAACACCCGGGCAACATGATGACCGGATATCTCCACCTGAGCGGCTTCGCCAAGGGCATCGCCCAGGGCAAGCACGTGACGCAGGGCCAGCTTATCGGCTACGTGGGTTCGACCGGAGCCTCGACGGGGCCGCACCTCGACTACCGCGTTTGGCGCAACGGCAAGCCCATCAACCCGCTCACCATCCCGCAGGAGCCGTCGGAACCGATTTCGAAGGACAACCGCGCCGAATTCGAGTTCATACGCGACCGCATCATGGCCGAGCTCAACGGCGATGTACCCGCCGAGGAGCGCATCGTGCAGCTCGACTCGATTGTCATCCCCGAAGGCTTCGTCGCCCGCGAGTTGGGCACGCCGGCCGGCAAGGAGCAGAAGAGTGAGGCTGCGGAGGCTCAATCGGGAACGAAAAAGAGCTGAACGCAGGACAAACGAAGCGTAACGCACCGTTGTGCGGCACGGAATTTTCAGACACCAACACACGAATGACAACAGGCGTAATCATCGTGGCAGGCGGCAGCGGCCACCGGATGGGAAGCAGCATTCCCAAACAGTTCCTCTTCCTGGGGAACCGCCCCGTGCTGGCACATACCATCGACGCATTCGCCCGGGCGCTGCCGCGGGCGGCACTGGTCGTGGTTCTACCCGAGGAGCACATCGCCTACTGGCGGGACCTTTCGGCCCGCTTCGACGTCGCCCGGCACCGGGTCGTGGCGGGAGGCCGCGAGCGCTTCGATTCGGTCCGCAACGGACTCTGCGCCCTGCCCTCCGAGACGGAGCTCATCGCCGTACAGGACGGCGTACGCCCGCTCGTCTCGCGCGAACTCATCGTCCGCATGTTCGAAGCGGCCGAACGGTACGGAGCGGCGATTCCCGTCGTGGCTCCGGTCGACTCGTTCCGCCGGGTGGAGGGCGAAGGCTCGGCCATTGTCGACCGCCGCACGCTGCGCATCGTCCAGACTCCCCAGGTGTTCCGCGGCGAACTGCTCCGCGACGCCTACCGGGTCGATTACCGACCCGAATTCACCGACGACGCCTCGGTGGTCGAGGCTTCGGGGTGTCCGATTCACCTCTGCGAGGGCGAACGCGCCAATCTGAAAATCACCACGCGCGAGGACCTGGCGCTGGCCGCGGCACTCATCGAGATGCGCGAAGCCGACGCCGAGCGCTCTTCCGGTGTGGAGGACAAAGGGACCGACGGAACGGTCTCCGGGAACGGGCTGCGCCAATAAGCCACTGCAAATCCGATGGAAAGCATCTACAAATACCGCTTCGGCCGGGTGATGTACTACCGTGCAGCCGCCTTCATCGGGATGTTTATCCTGCTGGGATGGCTGCTCTATCACCTCTATGCCGGCGGATTCATCTCGGCATGGTTCACCTCGTGCGTCGTTGCGCTCATCGCATTGATGGCGCTCTCGATTCCGCGCCGGATTGTCGTTACGGAGGAGAAGGTCGAGGTGCGCTGCCTGCTCGACATCACCGAGGTGCGCCGCGAGGAGATTGCCGCCGTACGCCGTGTCGACAACCGCCGCATGAAGTGGTTCATCCCGCTCTTCGGCGGCTACGGATTCTTCGGCTACTACGGACATTACCTCGACCTGCGCCGGTTCGAGCGGGTGAAGCTCTACGCCTCCGAATGGCGCAATTTCGTCGAGATAACCGACATCTACGAGGAGCGGCTCTTCGTCTCCTGCTCCGAAGCGGACCGCCTGGTGGCCGAGCTCACGCCGCCCGACGGAAACCGCCGCGAAGAGGATGACGACGAGGAGGACGGGGAGGAAAGCGTTGCCGACGAGGCGGCACGTCGCGCCCCGTCGGGCGACAAGGCTGCGGAATAGCTCCGCGGGCCGCGACACACGAGACAAGAGACACTCATTTACAAACCTTTAAAAATCACAAGAAGATGAAAAAGTATCGTTGCACCGTATGCGATTGGATTTATGACCCGGCAGTCGGCGACCCCGAAGGAGGCATCGCTCCCGGCACGGCATTCGAGGAGATTCCCGAGGATTGGGTTTGCCCGCTCTGCGGCGTCGGCAAGGACCAGTTCGAAGAGGTCGAGGAGTAACCGGCTTCGGACCCGGGCTGCATACAACGGCCCCACGGGCGTATCCGTTCGACGGATACGCCCTTTTTCGTTCCGCTCCGCTCCGCACCACTTCCGCCGGCAAAGGCGCAAAGCCGCCGGCTGACGACCGGGTCGGCGCTCGGACAATCGGAGTGCCCGTGACCCGAATCGCCGCCAAAGTTGCCGACCCCGGCCGGGAGGGCTTTGACGTTCGGGGGCGGGAGAGGGTCTCCGTCCCCTCCGAAGATACCATCACCCAGCGTGCGCAGCGGAATCCCCGCCCCACGCGGTATCGGGCAGAGGAGCGTCCGGCACAAAAAAAGGGCGCCCCCGAAAGGGGGCACCCCGGTGTCGCCAGATGGCGGACGGACGGCCGAAGCGGCGTCCTGTCTCACCACGCTCCGTGCATCAGTTGATGTTGGGCAGGTAGGAGTAATTCTTCGAATAGCCAAGCATCTGCTCGACGTAGTTGTTCGGGTAGGAAATCTTCACGTCGACCACCTTGCCGTCCTGCTCGACCAGTTCGAACTCGGGATTGACAAACCCGCCGTAGGGCTCGATGTTGAGCGCCGCATAGCGCTCGAGCACCTCGCCATGAAGCGTGGGGTCGACCTTGACGGCATAGCGCTCCACCAGTTCGCGACCCGCCTCGTAGTCGCCCTCGGACTTGATGCGCTGGATTTCACCCAGCATGCGGCCGAAGAGCTCGCGCAGCTTCTCGAAGTCGTTCACCACCACGTAGCTCTTGCCGTCCTTCTTGACCCACTCGATGACATTGTCGGCCTTGCCCTGCTCGTAGCACCACTCCGAGATGAGCTTGCGGTTGCGCATGTGCGACTCCTCGACGTTCTTGCCGGGCTCGATGCGCGCCAGCTGGGTCATCATACCGTTGAGAATATACTTGGCATAGCCGGCCTTTGCCACATCGAACGAGGGAACGAGTCCCAGCTCGACCATCTTGGGGTCACCCAGATAGTAGAGTCCGAAGAGGTCGGCACGCGCCTCCTCGAGCGTCGAGCCGTAGCTCTTCAGCTCGCTGCCCTTCACGCCCGGAGCCAGCTGGCCCGAGCCGTGGCCGAGGCACTCGTGCAGGTCGGTGTGCAGGTCATCGGCCAATTTGCCGTAGCGGTCCATCCGCTCGCGGTCCTCGGCACGCAGGACAAACTCCTCGTTGAAGCCATTGCCATGGGCCGCCATGTCATAGGCATAGGTGATGTTGTCGATGGTCACCGACTTCGAGCCATGCTCCTTGCGAATCCAGTCGGCGTTGGGCAGGTTGATGCCGATGGGCGTTGCGGGATAGCAGTCGCCGCCGAGCATCGCCACGGTGATGACCTTGGCCGATACGCCCTTCACCTGCTTCTTGCGGTACTCGGAAGCCACGGGCGAGTGGTCCTCGAACCACTGGGCGTTCTCCGAGATGACCGTCGTGCGGTGGCTGGCCGTCGAGTCGACGAAGTTGACAATCGCCTCCCACGAAGCCTTGCGGCCCAGCGGGTCGCCGTAATCCTCGATAAAGCCGTTGACGAAGTCGACGTTCGAGACCGTATCGCGCACCCAACCGATGTTGAAGCGGTCGAACTCGCGCAGGTCACCCGTGCGGTAGTAGGAAATCAGCGCGGCAATGTTCGTCTTCTGGGGCTCCTGAGCCACAGCCTCGGCCTTCTCGAGCCAGTAGACAATCCGCTCGATGGCGGGCGAGTACATGCCGCCCACCTTCCAGACGCGTTCGCACACCTTGCCGTTCTCCTTCACCAGCTTCGAATTGAGGCCGTAGGAGATGGGCTCCGGGTCGTTGGGGTCGGCCATATCGGCATAGAACTGCTCGACTTCGGCCTGGGTAACACCCTCGTAGAAGTTGTTCGACGAGGTGGTCACGAGGTCCTCGCCCGCCGTCTGGTTGAGCTGCGTCTTATAGAGTGTCGGGTCGAAAATCGCCTTGCACACCTCGCCGCGCAGGGCGTTCAGCTCGCCGAAACGCTCCTCGGGAATCGTCTCGATGACGTCAAGCAGGTAGCCCTCCGTAAACTCGGGCACGAACTTGTCGTTCGAATAGTGATGGTGGATGCCGTTGGCGAACCACACCTTCTTGAGGTACTTCTCCAGCGCCTTCCATTCGGGCGTCGTACGGTCGCCCTCGAAGTGCTCGTAGACGGTCTCCAGCGTACGGCGCACCGCCAGGTTATACTTGAAGTTCTGGTCGTAGAGGATGTCACGGCCGCACTTGGCCGCCTCGGCCAGGTAATAAATCAGCTCCTTCTGCTCGAGCGGCAGCTGCTCGAAGCCGGGGACTTCGTAACGAATCACCTTGATGTCGTCGAAACGGTCGACCACCCAGGGTGCCTCGCCTTTCGGCTGCTCCGCACACGAAGCCAATGCAACGCCAAGGAATGTCATGGTAACGGGAATTGGTAGGTTTTTTTTCATACAACAATGTTTTTTCTCCATTTTCCGTGCCCGCAGGACACGAAGCATGTCGGGTTCAAAGTCCAAATATACGAAAATCCCGCAAAAAAACGCATCTTCCCGCGGGAAGATGCGTCCATGATACCGGATATGGAGCTCAGAACTTGAAGTTGTAGCCTACCAGGATGAAGAAGCTGCCGTTGCGTGCCTTCACGTCGGCATCCTTCGAGATGTTGTTCAGCCCCACGTCGTAGCCCAGGCCCGCATAGAAGTTTTCGAGGAACTCGACGCTGGCGCCGAAGCGCATGCCGAATTCCGAACGCTTGATGTCCGAATCGGTCCCGAAGGTATCGGCCTCGACCGAGGTATTGCCCGTCTTGTTTTCGGAGGTGCCGCCCAGTCCGAGCGAATAGTAGAAGCCCGCAGCCGGTACAATCGCGATGTTGTCCGTAATGTTCCAGTGGTAGTTGACCATGATGGGCACCTCGAGGTAGGTCATGCGGATGGTCGTGCTCGTCTGTCCCATCTTCTGCTCGGCCCCCTTGAGCGAGAGGTAAAGACCCGTTTCGAGGTAGAAGGGCATCGACTCCAGGAAGTTGTACTGATAGGAGACACCCGCCTGGAACGAAACGCGCGACGAGGGCGATACGGACAAACCGTCCTGCTTGAAGGTCATGTTGGAGACATTCATACCGGCGCGGACGCCGAGGATGTGCTTCTCCTGAGCGGAGAGCGTGCCCGCAACGCAGAGCGCGCAGAGCAGAGCGACAAATTTCTTCATGGCTGCAGTTTTAAAGGTCCGACCCGCACCGCCTGGGGCCTTTCGATGGTTGGGAATTGGTGAGCCGGAAGCGGACGGTGCGGATGGTGACATCCCGGTTCCGGTTGCATTTCACTCTTAAAGATAAGTCTTTTTCCGTGAGATTCCAAAAATTTCTCTGCCCGGGTGACCGAAGAAACACGGGGAGGCGACGTTTTTTCCACGTTTTTTTCATTCTTATGATTATCTTTTCTACCTTTGCCCCGCAATTTGTTGCCAAAGCGATGAAAATCTTTACACGTGTCAACGAGCTCCGCGAGGAGCTGGACAAGAGGGAACAGGCCGGAATCGGCTTCGTTCCCACAATGGGCGCCCTGCATGCAGGCCACCGTTCGCTGGTGGAGCGCGCCCGCAAGGAGAACGCCACCGTCGTGGTGAGCGTCTTCGTAAACCCGACGCAGTTCAACGACAAGAACGACCTGCACCGCTATCCCCGCACCCCCGAGGCCGATGCACGGCTGCTGGAAGAGGCCGGCGCCGATTTCGTGCTGATGCCCTCGGTCGAGGAGATTTACCCCGAACCCGATACCCGCCAGTTCGATTTCGGCCAGGTGGACAAGGTGATGGAGGGCGCCACGCGTCCCGGCCACTTCAACGGTGTGGCCCAGGTCGTCAGCCGCCTCTTCGACATCGTCCGCCCGGCGCGCGCCTACTTCGGCGAGAAGGACTTCCAGCAAATCGCCGTCATCAAGGCGATGGTCAGCCAGCTGTCCCTTCCGGTGCAGATTGTCGAGTGCCCCATCGTCCGCGGTGAGGACGGACTGGCACTCTCGTCGCGCAACACGCTGCTCGACAAGGAGCACCGCGCCGCAGCACCCCACATCTACGCCACGCTGCGCGCCGCCGTCGAGAAGTCGCACACCATGACGCCCGACGAGCTGAAGAGCTGGGTCGTGGCCGAGGTCGAAAGCAACCCGCTGCTCAAGGTGGTCTACTACCAGTCGGTCGACGCCCTGACGATGCAGGAGGTGCACGACTGGAACGACGCTCCGCGCATCCAGGGCTGCATTGCCGTCATGGCCGGACCCATCCGTCTAATCGATAACATCCGTATCCGATAATGAAATTCCAGATTGAAGTCATCAAATCGAAGATTCACCGCGTGAAGGTCACGCAGGCCGATTTGAACTACGTGGGCAGCATCACCATCGACGAAGCGCTGATGGAGGCCGCCAACATGATTGAGGGCGAAAAGGTCCAGATTCTGGACATCAACAACGGCGAACGTTTCGAAACCTACATCATCAAGGGCGAGCGCGAGAGCGGCTGCATCTGCCTCAACGGCGCCGCAGCCCGCAAGGTCCAGGTAGGCGACGTGGTCATCATCGCCTCCTACGCCCTGATGGATTTCGAGGACGCCAAGCAGTTCCGCCCGTGGGTCATCTTCCCCGACACGGAGACGAACCGACTGGTGAAATAGCCCCTCCGAACAGCCATACGGGGTTAACGGCCGAAGAAAAAGGCGCCCCGACGATTGAAAATCTCCCTCCAAAGGGAGATTTTTTGTTTCGAATCGTTATATTTGTGAAAGGATAACCGGTACGGTCTCCGAAAACCGCTCCCCCGGTTCCCGTTTCGTATGGATACCACGCTCGCAGTACTCGCCTTTATCTTCTCGCTCATCGGCATCGCCGGATGCATCGTTCCGGCCCTTCCGGGCGTCATTCTCAGCTATGCGGGCTTCGTCTGCGCCTACTTCTGCAGCTATTCGCAGATTTCCACGGCCGCCCTGTGGATATGGCTCGCCGTCACCGTCTTCGTCTCGGTGGCCGACTACTTCCTGCCCGCCTACATGACCCGCCGCTTCGGCGGCTCGCGCGCCGGAGCCATCGGGGCCACCATCGGCACCGTCGTCGGCTTCTTCTTCATTCCGCCGCTGGGCATCCTGCTGGGCCCCTTCGTCGGCGCCGTCATCGGCGAGCTGTGCCACAACCGGGAGGACATCCCGAAGGCCATCCTCGTCGGATTCGGCTCGTTCCTCTCGTTCATCGTCGGCACGGGGCTCAAGCTCATCGCCGCCGTCGGCATGTTCCTCCACATCGCCGCCGACACCTACCCCGTTGCACGGGACTGGTTCGTCTCACTTTTCTAAACCAAACATACATGAAAAAACTCAGATTTCTGGCCGTCTGCATCACCGCGGTGCTGACAGCCGCTTGTTCGGGAGACAAGTATGAATCGGTGGCCGGCGACCCGCTGGGCACCCGCATCTACACGCTCGACAACGGACTGAAGGTCTACATGAGCGTCAACCCCGAAACGCCGCGCATCCAGACCTACATCGCCGTGCGGGTCGGCGGCAAGAATGACCCTGCGGAGACGACCGGTCTTGCCCACTACTTCGAGCACCTCATGTTCAAGGGTACGCCCAACTTCGGCACCTCGGACTACGCCGCCGAGAAGCCGATGCTCGACGAAATCGAGCAGCTCTTCGAGGTCTACCGCAAGACCACGGACGAGACCGAGCGCGCGGCCCTCTACCACCGCATCGACTCCATCAGCTACGAAGCGTCGAAAATCGCCATTCCCAACGAGTACGACAAGCTGATGGCCGCCATCGGCGCCACGGGCACCAACGCCTACACGTCGCAGGACATGACCGTCTACGTCGAGAACATCCCCTCGAACGAGATTGAGAACTGGGCGAAAATCGAGGCCGACCGCTTCCGCAATCCCGTCATCCGCGGCTTCCACACCGAGCTGGAGACCATCTACGAGGAGAAGAACATGTCGCTCACGCGCGACTCGCGCAAGGTATGGGAGGCCCTCGACGCCGCACTCTTCCCCCACCACCCCTACGGCACGCAAACCGTACTCGGTACGCAGGAGCATCTGAAGAACCCCTCGATTACCAACGTGCGGAACTACCACAAGACCTACTACGTGCCCAACAACATGGCCATCTGCCTCTCGGGTGACTTCGACCCCGAGCAGATGCTCTCCGTCATCAAGAAGTACTTCGGCGACATGCAGCCCAACCCCGAACTGCCGAAGCTCGAGTTCCAGCCCGAGGAGCCCATCACCGAGCCCATCGTGCGCGAGGTCTACGGTCTGGAGGCTGCCAACCTGCTGCTCGGCTGGCGTCTGCCGGGCGGTTCGTCGGACCCGAACGACGTGGCGCAGATTGCCAGCGCCATCCTCTACAACGGACAGGCCGGTCTGATTGACCTCGACCTGGCGCAGCAGCAGAAGGTGCTCGGCGCCTACGGCGGCTATTCGGGCCAGCCCGACTACAGCACGTTCCTCGTCGGCGGCAGCCCCAAGGCCGGCCAGACGCTCGAGGAGGTGCGCGACCTGCTGCTCGCGGAGGTGGCCAAGCTCCGCTCGGGCGACTTCGACGAGAAGCTCATCGAGGCCTCCATCAACAACTTCAAGCTCTACCAGATGAAGGCCTACGAGGACAACGCCTCGCGCGCCGACATGTACGTGCAGTCGTTCATCGCCGGCACCAACTGGGCCGACGAGGTGGCTCAGCTCGACCGCATGTCGAAAATCACCAAGCAGGACGTCGTCGACTGGGCCAACAAGTACCTCGGCGAGAAGAGCTACGCCATCGTCTACAAACGTGAGGGCGAGGACAAGAACGTGCAGAAAATCGCCGCTCCGAAAATCACCCCGATTGTCACCAACCGCGACAAGCAGAGCGCCTTCCTCACGGAAATCCAGCAGTCCAAGGTGAAGCCCATCGAGCCCGTATTCGTCGACTACCAGAAGGATATGGCGCAGTTCGACGTGCGCGACGGTATCCACGTGCTCTACAAGAAGAACGAGCTGAACGACATCTTCACGCTGAGGTATACCTTCGACATGGGAACGGAGAGCAATCCGGCCATGGGCCCGGCATTCGACTACCTGAGCTACCTGGGCACCGACACGATGAGCGCCGAGCAGATTGCCTCGGAGATGTACGACATTGCCTGCTCCTTCTACATGGGCGCCGGCAACAACCAGAGCTCCATCACGATTACGGGTCTGAGCGAGAACATGCCGCGCGCCATGGAGATTGTCGAGGGGCTGATTGCCGGAGCCGTTGCCGACGACGCCATCCTCGAGAACCTCAAGCAGGACATGCTCAAGTCGCGCGCCGATGCCAAGCTCAACCAGAGCCGGAATTTCGCAGCCCTGCAGCGCTACATGTTCTACGGCGAGGAGTTCATCCGCAAGTCGACCCTGACGAACGACGCACTGAAGTCGCTCGATTCGAAAACGCTCATCTCGCTCGTTCAGGAGCTCATGGGCAAGCAGCACGAGGTACTCTACTACGGTCCCATGGAACAGGAGGCCGTGAAGTCGGTTCTGGCCGAGAAGCACAAGGCCGCTGCGGAGCTTGATCCGCTCGAGCTGTCGCACCCGATGATGCAGCGCACGGATGAGAGCAGCGTCATCCTGGCCCAGTACGATGCCAACCAGCTCTACTACCTGCAGTTCTCGAACCGCGGCGAGCTGTTCGACGTGAAGAACGACCCCGAAATCACGCTCTACAACGAGTACTTCGGCGGCAGCATGAACTCCATCTGCTTCCAGGAGATGCGCGAGGCGCGTGGTCTGGCCTACACGGCACAGGCATGGTTGGGTAGCCCCTCGTATGCCGACGACAACTACAGTTACGTTGCCTTCATTGCCACGCAGAACGACAAGATGCAGACCGCCATCGAGGCATTCGACGAAATCATCAACCAGATGCCCGAATCGGAGGCCGCTTTCAACATCGCCAAGGAGGCCGTGCTGAGCCGTCTGCGCACCGACCGCACCACGGGCATCGACGTGCTGGGCTCCTACATCGCACTGCGCCGTCTCGGGCTCTCGGAGGACCGCGACCGTCAGATTTTCGAAAAGGTGCAGGCAATGACGCTCGACGACGTGAAGGCCACGCAGCAGCAGTGGGTCAAGGACCGCAACTACACCTACGGTATTCTGGGCGACATCCAGAACCTCGACCTGAACTTCCTCAAGACGCTCGGCCCCATCAAGACCGTATCTCAGGAGGAGCTCTTCGGCTATTGATGCCTCCGACATCCACGCATGAAGCGGCAGCCCCTGACGGGGCTGCCGTTTTTTCGTGCCGCAGGGAGCCATCCCGGGGCAACGTGCCATACACTGCCCCCGAAGAGACTGCGCCGACCGGAGCCGCAAAGCGAATACCCGCAGCCTCGGAATACGGCGTCGGAACACCCTTTGCGGAAGGGTGGACGGCCTCCGGTCACCGCTCCCAAATGGAAAATCTACACCAGATTTCCACCGCAAGGCGGATTCTCCACCAAAAAGAGGCGCGGAATTTGGAAATCCGGCGGAAAAACGATAGCTTTACAAACGGCGCTCCCAGATTCGCAGGAGCCCGTCCAAACCCATCATTCACCCCTAACACATTTCCCCTTTTATGAAGAAACTGCTGTCGCTGCTCCTTCTGGCTTTCGTAGCCGGAGCCTGCACGGAGGATGAATCCTCGCCCGAACCCCAGCCTGTGCCCGAACCGCAACCCGAGGCTCTGACGCAACCTGCTCCGGTCCAGACGGAGGTAACCGAAAATACACTCTCCGTGGCCTGGGAGGCCGTGGAGGGGGCTGTCGGATACGTCTACACGCTCCAGTACCGGAACGAACACGGTGCCGTTACGCCAATCGTCGCCGAGACCGAAACCTCGGAGCTTACGGCCAGTTTCCAAGAACTGGTGCCCGCCACGGAATACACCCTTCGCATCAAGGCCCGCGGTGACGGCGAAACGACGCTCGATTCCGCGTGGGCCGAACTGCGCGCAACCACCCAGTCGCCGGCCTATCTCTCGGGACCGTGGGTCGAGTTCGAGGTTTCGTATGCTGAGCGCAACTCCTACTACTGCACCATCGACGTGACGTTCACCCCCAACGACAAGACTACAGCCTACTACGCCTCATGTGTCTACAGCTCCTATTTCGATGATGACCCCGACAATCCCGACTTCATCCCCAATACCGAGGAGGACATGATTAACTACCTGCTCGCCCAGAAACCCGTCGCCGACAACCACATGACCGACACCTCGTGGGGATATGCCTACGACTTCATCCTGGCCGTAATCGGTGTCGATGCGGAGGGCAACCCCGGCAAGCTCCACTGGAAACAGCTGCGGACGATGGACCGTCCCTCGACAGGCGGCTCGGAGCAGAGCGAAGCCTCGGTGCGCATTCAGCATGTGGTCATCAACTCCGGGGAACTCGAAGGGGCTCCCGAATCGTGCTTCGCCGCCGTCTACCGTTTCGAACCAGTCGACGGAGCCCGCACCTTCCGCTACGAGGACGGCTACTACGCGGGAGACTTCGCCAAGAAGGAGCCCTCGGCCTGGCGCGACTACTTCACCAACCTCTCGAATGCCTACGGCGAGGGGTATGACGGTTACTACTCGGGATGGAAGAGCAGCACCCTGCTCGAGAGTTCCGACGACCTCTACTACTACGACGTCACCTTCTGGGATGCCTCGATGGCCGGCGAAACCTATGAGGTGATTTACATGGCCTTCGACGAGGCGGGGGTTCCCGGCGCTCCGGGAAGCTACACGGTGACGCTGCCCGATGAACTGCCCGCCATCACGGTGCCGGAAAACGAATCCTCCACCGATTTGCTCCGTGCTGCAAACGCCGCCCTTCAGCGTCAGCCCCGTGCGGTACGCATCCCCTTCCGGCACTGACGCAGGCCGGGGTTGGAAAGCGGATCTCACCGCCCCGGAATCTGTCTCCCGAGCGGGGCACCGTCTTGACAAGGCATGATACAACTCGTGCAACCGGTGCACCGTCCGGCCCGCCACCACCCAACCAAAATGAGAGCCTCCGAACAGTTCAGAGGCTCTCTTCGTATGCGGAATCCGGAGCGGCGGCCGCACCCCCCCGACGCAAATCAATAGCGGTAGTGGTCGGCCTTGTAGGGACCCTCGACCGGCACACCGATGTAGTCGGCCTGCTTCGGCGTGAGCTGCGTCAGTTCGACACCGAGGTTGTCGAGGTGCAGACGGGCAACCTCCTCGTCGAGGTGCTTCGGCAGACGGTAGACGCCCACCTCGTGCTCCTTCTGCCAGAGCTCCATCTGGGCCAGGCACTGGTTGGTGAAGGAGTTCGACATGACGAACGAGGGATGGCCCGTGGCGCAGCCCAGGTTCACCAGACGCCCTTCGGCCAGCACGAAAATCGAATGTCCGTCGGGGAAGGTGTACATGTCGACCTGCGGCTTGATGGTGGTCTTCACGGCATCGGACTTCTCGAGACGGGCCATCTGGATTTCGTTGTCGAAGTGGCCGATGTTGCAGACGATGGCCTGGTCGCGCATCCGCTCCATGTGCTCGAGCGTGATGATGTCGCAGTTGCCCGTACAGGTCACATAGATGTTGCCCTCGGCAAGGGCGCTCTCGACGGTCTTCACCTCGAAGCCCTCCATGGCAGCCTGCAGTGCGCAAATCGGGTCGATTTCGGTCACAATCACCCGGGCGCCGTACGAACGCATCGACTTTGCGCAACCCTTGCCCACGTCACCGTAGCCGCAGACCACGACCACCTTGCCGGCAATCATCACGTCGGTGGCGCGCTTGATACCGTCGGCCAGCGATTCGCGGCAGCCGTAGAGGTTGTCGAACTTCGACTTTGTGCACGAGTCGTTGACGTTGATGGCCGGCACGAGCAGTTCGCCCGCAGCCTGCATCTGGTAGAGACGGTGCACGCCGGTGGTGGTCTCCTCGCTGACACCCTTCCACTCGGCCACCGTACGGTGCCACTTGTCGCCATCTTCGGCCAGAATCTGCTTCAGCGTGCCGAGAATGACCTCCTCCTCGTAGGACGAGGGCTCGTAATCGAGCGACGAAGCGTCGTTTTCGGCCTTGAAACCCTTGTGAATCAGCAGCGTTGCATCGCCACCGTCGTCGACAATCAGCTGCGGGCCCTTGCCTCCGGGGAACGAAAGCGCCATGGCCGTACACCACCAGTACTCGGGCAGCGTCTCGCCCTTCCAGGCGAAGACCGGAACACCGGCGGCGGCGATGGCCGCTGCGGCATGGTCCTGCGTCGAGAAGATGTTGCACGAGCACCAACGCACGTCGGCACCCAGCTCGACCAGCGTCTCGATGAGAATCGCCGTCTGAATGGTCATGTGGAGCGAACCCATCACGCGCACACCCTTGAGGGGCTTGAGCGGACCGTATTTGCGGCGCACGGCCATCAGGCCGGGCATCTCATGTTCCGAAACCTCAATTTCCTTACGTCCCCACTCGGCCAGCGACATGTCGGCCACCTTGTAGGGAATGCTCAAATCCAGATACATAACTAATCGGTTTATACTTTTTAATATATGCTTTTCATTTCGGGGCAGGACGGAGGCATCACCGGCCTGCCGATACGACGCACCTCACTGCGCCGACTCGCGTGCGGCGAAGAAGGCCTCGGCGGCGCGGCGGTCCGTTTCGATTTGGTGCTGCAGCTCCTCGACCGAAGCGAACTTGCGCTCCTCGCGCAACCTGGCCAGCAGCCGAATTCGCAGCGTCCGGCCGTACAACTCGCCCTCGAAGCCGAACAGATAGCTCTCCAGCCGCCGCTCCGTACCTCCGACCGAGGGATTGCGGCCCAGATTCGACATCGCCGCATAGCGTATCCCGCCGACTTCGGCCTCGGAGAGATAGACTCCGTCGGCAGCCTCCAGCGTATCGGGAACCGCAAGATTGGCGGTCGGGAAACCGAGCTTACGCCCCAATTGACGACCATGCACCACCGTACCTTCGATAACAAGCGTATCCATCAGATTTTTTCGGTCAGTTTGCGCACCAGGCTGAACTGCGAGAAGAACTCCTTGGCGAAGACTCGCAGCACGGTATAGGAGGGAATGGCCAGCAGCATGCCGAGGATTCCGGCCACCGAACCGGCAATGAGAATCACGATGAAGACCTCGAGCGGATGGGCCTTGACCCGCTCGGAATAGAGCGTCGGCTGCAGGACAAAGTCATCGAGTCCCTTGAGCACCAGCAGCGATGCGACAATCACCAGCACCGTATGGCCGACCGACGTCCCCTCGATGGGAGTTATCACGCCGATGCAGACAGCCATGATTCCGCCGATAAGCGGACCGGCATAGGGCACGACGTTCATCACACCCATAATCAGGCCGATGAAGCAGGCGTCGGCCGTCTTCATCCCGAAGGCCATCATCACCAGCAACACGGCAATCGTCAGCAGCAGGCTCTCGGAAAGGATGCCCGTGAAGTAACGGGCCAGCAACGTCGTAACGGAGTCGAGCGCCCGGATGATGTTTTCGTGGTAACGCTCGGGAAACATCGCCGAGACCATCGCATAGAAGAGTCCCTCGTCCTTGAGAAAGAAGAAGGTGATGAACGAAATGGAGAATATCGCCACCACCGACGAAAGCACGATGTTGAAGAGCGACGAAAAGAGCGTGTTGAGCGACCCCAGATTGACGAACGAACGCAGCCCGGCGCTGAGCGACTCCGAAAGCGAGAAGAAGCTCTCGGGCAAGGCGAAGAGTTCGTCGAGGTAATACTGCATGCGCGCTACGGGCTCTTCGATGGAGTCCATGACCGCCGCAAAGTCAATGCCGGACAGCTGTTGGATTTTATGGAAGACGAGCGGCACGAAGAGCGTGCACAGCACCGCCAGTACAACCCAGATGACCACAAGCGTCACAAGTGCCGCCAGCCAGCGGGGCACCTGCCACCCACGGATGCGGATACAGGCCAAACGCTTCACCAACGGATTGCCCATGACGGCCAGCACGGCCGACACGAGGATGTAGACGACGATGGAGCTGAAATACCACACAAGAAAGAGGACGGCGGCCGTAATGGCGGCGCCGACCACAAACTTGAGCAACGTCTGCTGGGTTATGGCCATCGCAGGGAGGGGTTTATTCGACGTGCGACTTCAGACGGGCAATGGGCGTCTGCGAACCGACGACGGGGTCGCCGATTTCGACGAGCAGCTCGCTGTCCTTCGGCACAAGCACATCGACACGCGAGCCGAACTTGATGAATCCGGCAACGCTGTTCTGCTCGACATGCTCGCCGGGCTTCATGTAGGAGACGATGCGCCGGGCGATGAGGCCCGCAATCTGGCGGAAGAGGACCCGATGGCCCGAATCCATCTGCACGACGGTCGTCGTACGCTCGTTCTCGGTCGAGGACTTGGGATGCCATGCCACCAGGAAACGACCCGGATGATACTTGAAGTATTCGACATCGCCGCCCACGGGAACCCAGTTCATGTGGACGTTGGTGATGGACATGAAAATCGAAATCTGGAGCATCTCCTTGCGAAGATACTCGTCCTCGCTCACCACCTCGGTCACCACCACGCGGCCGTCGCAGGGGGCGAAGACCAAATCGGCGTCATGGATACGCACGCGGCGCGGCTCGCGGAAGAACGCCACGATGAAAAACCAGAACAGCAGCAGCAGGACGGCGCTCAGCCACATGACACTGATGTTGGCATGGTTGACGAGCAGATGGTAAATCAGCCACCACAACAGCAGGCAGAAAACGCCCGAGAAACAGATGATTCTGTAGCCCTCTTTGTTGATTCTCATCTTCGAAACGTATTAATCGGTTGAAACGCTGTTTACATGACATAATAAAGGTATACCGTCACGAACGGAGCCGACAGCAGCAACGCATCGAAACGGTCGAGCACGCCTCCGTGGCCCGGGATGAGGTTGCCCGAATCCTTCACGCCGGCAGCTCGCTTGAACATCGACTCGACCAGGTCTCCCAGCACGCCGGTCACGGCTGCCACCAGCGCAAGGCCAATCCATGCGGCCATCGAGCCTCCCACCTGCCAGCTGCCGATGGCTCCGACCAGCACGGCGCCGGCCACTCCGCCGAAGAATCCCTCCCAGGTCTTCTTGGGCGAGAGGCGCTCGAAGAGCGGATTGCGGCCGACGGCCATCCCCACCAGATATGCAAAGACGTCGTTGGCCCAAATCATGAAGAGGTAATAGACCATCAGAACCGGTTCGCGCTCGCCCCACATCGTCGGGATATGGCACACGAGCGCCAGCGGGAAAGCCACATAGAAAATACCGCCGAGGGTTGCGCCGATGCCGGCTATCGGATTCGGCTGACGGCGATAGAGCTCGCAGATGAACATGAGCGGCAGGAGCAGCAGCAGGAAGGCCACACCGATACCGGTCAGCTGTTCGGAGTGCGTCCCGCCTACCGTAACGGCGAAACTCAGGCCGAAAAGCACCGCACCGGCGACAATGCCGACGACCGTCTGCGGTTCGTTGCCGTGCTTGCGGGCCAGCCCGTAGAACTCGAGCATGCCACCCACAAGCAGCACGAAGAGCAGCGCGCCGAAGCTCCACTGCGAATAGAGGATGCAGCCCAGCATCACGACGACCAGCACCAGGCCGCTCAGTGTCCGCACCACAAGGTTCTTCATCGTTTCTCCCATCAGGTCTTCAGGTTTAGGTTAATGTTCCGAGGGTTTTCCGGCTCCGCCGTCGGCCGCCTCGGCGGCATGCGGTGCCGAAGCGCTCCTGTCCGCAGCAGCAGTAGCAGAGCCCTCCGCAGCGCCCTCTGCCGGTGCAGCAGCACCCTGTTCGGAGGAAGCGTCCGATTCCTTCACCGCCCCGTCGGAGGACTTGTCGGCCTTGGACTGCGTATCGCGGGGCTTCTGCGCCGCGGGACCCAGAATCTGCTCGAGGTCCTCGCTGTAGATGGTCTCCTTCTCGAGCAGCAGGTCGGCAATGGCGTTGATTTGGGCGTTCTTCGCCTCAATGATGCCGCGGGCACGGGCGTAGGCCTCCTCGACGATGCGGCGCACCTCCTCATCGATGTCGCGGGCCGTCTGCTCGCTGAAAGGTTTGGTGAAGGTATCGCGCGTACCGGTCGAATCGTAATAGCTGATGGGGCCGATTTTCCGGCTCATGCCGTAGTAGGTCACCATCGCGTAGGCCATCTTGGTTGCGCGCTCCAGGTCGTTCAGCGCACCGACTCCGAGCGTGCGGTAGTTCACCTCCTCGGCAATGCGGCCGCCGAGCAGACCGGCAAGCCGCTCCGCCAACGCCTCGTTGGTCACATGGATGCGGTCCTCGTCGGGCGACGACCACGTAGCACCGAGACTGCGGCCGCGCGGTACGACGGTCACCTTGAGCACCGGGTCGCACTGCGAAAGCGACCACATCACCACGGCATGGCCCGCCTCGTGGATAGCCGTAATGCGCCGCTCCTCGGGCGTCATCGGCATGTTGGGCTTCTCGAGTCCGCCGACGATGCGGTCGATGGCCGCGAGGAAATCCTCGCGCGTGACGAACTTCTTGTTGTGGCGGGCGGCAATGAGCGCCGCCTCGTTGCAGACGTTGGCGATGTCGGCTCCCGAGAATCCCGGAGTCTGACGCGCCAGGAACGAGCGGTCGAGCTGCGGGTCGAGCCTGAGCGGACGCAGGTGGACGTCAAAAATCTCCTTGCGCTCGTTGACGTCGGGCAGCCCCACCTCAATCTGACGGTCGAAACGTCCGGCACGCGTCAGCGCCTTGTCCAGGATGTCGACCCGGTTGGTGGCGGCCAGCACGATGACACCCGTGTTGGTCTGGAAGCCGTCCATCTCGGTCAGCAGCTGGTTGAGCGTATTCTCGCGCTCGTCGTTGCCCGAGAAGCCGGCATTCTTGCCGCGCGCACGGCCGATGGCGTCGATTTCGTCGATGAAGACGATGCAGGGAGCCTTCTGCTTGGCCTGCTCGAAAAGGTCGCGCACGCGCGATGCGCCCACTCCGACGAACATCTCGACGAAGTCCGAACCCGAAATCGAGAGGAAGGGAACGTTGGCCTCGCCTGCCACGGCCTTGGCCAGCAGCGTCTTGCCCGTTCCCGGAGGGCCTACAAGAAGGGCACCCTTCGGAATCTTGGCACCCAGTTCGCGGTATTTGTCGGCCTTCTTGAGGAAGTCCACGATTTCCATGATTTCGACCTTGGCCTCGGCCAGACCGGCCACATCCTTGAAGGTCACGCGCTTGGCGTTATCCTTGTCGAAGACCTGGGCCTTGGCCTTGCCCACGTTCATGATACCGCCACCGCCGGCACCGCCTCCGCGCGCCATCGAGCGCATGAGGAAAATCCACACGCCGACGATGAACACCCACGGCAGGATGTTCACCAGAATGTTGGTCCAGGTGTTGCGCTGGTTCTCATATACCACGGGAACTGCCGTCCCGGTGCGCTGCTCGGCCTCCTTCAGGTCCTCGCGGAAGGAGTCCACCGAACCGATGGTGAAGGTAAGCTGAATACCCTGCTCGGGCATATGGCGGTAGAGGGCATTCTCCGTGTCGTTGCGGTACTTCTCGATGGCCTCCTTCTTCAGATAGACCTGGGCCTCCTCGCGGTTCACCACCTTGATTTTCTCGACTTCGCCCTGGTCAACCATCTTTTCGACGACCGTCCAGTCGCTCGGCAGCGGCGCTTCGCTGCCGCCGTTAAGGAAGTACCAGCCCAGAATCATCACGGCGATGACTCCGTAAATCCACATCCACGAGGGACGGGGCATATTCATGTTGGGACGTTTGTTGCTGTTTTGTACGTTTGCCATAAAGTTCTGTTACTCTTCGTATTCATATCGCGTCATCGGCGCATCGGCCCACAACTCCTCCAGTCGGTAGAAGTCGCGCAGCTCCGTCTGGAAGATATGCACCACCACGTCGACGTAGTCCATGGCAATCCAGAATGCATTCTGCTGTCCTTCGATGCGCCACACCTTCTCGCCCAGCTTCTCGAGCACCTTCTCCTCCACACCGGCGGCGATGGCGGCTACCTGAGTCGTCGAGTCGGCGTTGCAGACCACAAACTTCGAACAAATCGCGCCGTCGAAACCCGTCAGGTCCAACGATACGATGTTCTTGCCTTTTTTATCTTCAATCGCGCCGACAATCGTTTCAATCAGTTTATCCATAAAATAAGTAGATGTCTATAACTTCGCAAAGATAGGAATAAGAATTCAAATATCACAATCCGGGCCTCAAAATCGGGCGGCCGAACAGCTCGCGGGAGACTTCGCCGCAAAGGCCGGGAGCTGACGGCCGAACAGCCCGCGCGGCACGACAAACGCGGCAGCGGACACGGCGCCGGCCATCGCCGCACCGCTCACCGAAGCGTCCGGAAACCCCGCAGCGGGCATGCGGCCGCGCCACACCGGGCGCCACACCGGCCCCGCCCGGCCGAACCCTCCGGGCGGCCGCTACGACTTGGCGACATTGTCCAGAATCGTCTGCGTCAAGGCCTTGATAATCGAGCTCTTGACGTAGGTGCGGCGCACCGCCACGGCGATTTTGCGCGACGTGGCCCCCTTGGCCAGCGTCTTGAGCCGGTCGCGATGGTCGGCCGGGATGTACTCGATGGCCATCTCGGGGATAATCGTCAGGCAGGAGGTGCAGTCGACAATCCGCATCAGCGTGTCGAGCGACCCCGATTCGAACGAATAGTGCGACGGCATGTCGCGCTTGGCCTGGCAGAGTTCGATAATCTGGTCGCGCATACAGTTGCCGGCGCTCAGAATCACCAGGTCGCGCAGGTCGATATCCTCGATGCGGATGTTCGAACGTTCGTAGAGCGGATTCTCGGGCGAAACATAGGCATAGAACCGGTCGTTGAAGAGCTCCTGCTCGAGAATGCCCTCGCCGCAGGTGCCGCTGGCCACCAGCGCCGCGTCGATGCGGTCGCGCCGCAGCGCGTCGACGATGTCGGCCGTTATCATCTCCGAAATCTCCAGCTCGACCTTCGGATAGTCGCGCACGAACGACGGGATGAACTTGTGGAGCAGATAGGGCGCTATGGTCGGGATAACCCCCAGGCGCAGCCGGCCCGACGTCTCGCCCTTGAGCTCGGCCACCGACTCCTTGATGTTATTATAGGCACGCAGCGTCTCGCGGGCCCGTTCGAGCACCACCTCGCCCGCTTCGGTCGGAATGACGGGTTTCTTCGAACGGTCGAGCAGCACCACGCCCAGCTCCTCCTCGAGCGACTTGACCTGCATGCTCAACGAGGGCTGCGTGACGAAACAATGTTCGGCCGCAAGCGAAAAACTGCCGCAGTTGGCCACGGCCAACAGATATTCAAGCTGGATTATCGTCATAATGGAGTTCTATTTGCGAATACGAAAATATAAAAAAAATCTATATGTCACAAATTTTTGGGTACGGCATCCGGATTTTCGTATTTTTGCCCGTAAAAGTGCAGGAACCGGCCGCAAACGGAACTGCCGGCCGAGGTTCCTTCTCGACGGCACATGAAGTGCCCCCTCCGCAAAGCGGGTGTCGCTCAGACACCGGAACCGGGTGAGACGCATCTTGCGGAGCGACGTTCGAACCGAAACAAGTAACAACCATCACACCCGCCAGAAAACTATGGGAAAAATCATACTCACGGGGGACCGCCCCACCGGAAAACTCCACCTGGGACACTACGTAGGCTCGCTGCGCCGCCGCGTCGAGCTGCAGAACTCGGGCGAATACGAACGCATATTCGTCATGATTGCCGACGCCCAGGCGCTCACCGACAATGCCGACAATCCCGAAAAGGTGCGTCAGAACATCATCGAGGTGGCGCTCGACTACCTCTCGTGCGGACTCGACCCCGAGCGGACGACCATCTTCATCCAGTCGCAGGTTCCCGAACTCTGCGAGCTGGCCTTCTACTACATGAACCTGGTCACCGTGGCCCGTCTGCAGCGCAACCCGACGGTGAAGGCCGAAATCCAGCTCCGCGGCTTCTCGGAGTCCAACACCGAGGAGGAGGGGACGCAGCGCCAGGGCATTCCCGTGGGATTCTTCACCTACCCCATCAGCCAGGCCTCCGACATCACGGCCTTCCGCGCCACCACCGTGCCGGCCGGCCAGGACCAGGAGCCGATGATTGAGCAGACGCGCGAAATCGTCCACAAGTTCAACTCGGTCTACGGCCCGACGCTCGTCGAGCCGGAGATTCTGCTGCCCGAGAACGTCGTCTGCATGCGTCTGCCGGGCACCGACGGCAAGGCCAAGATGTCCAAGTCGCTGGGCAACTGCATCTACCTGTCGGATTCGGCCGAGGAGGTGCGCAAGAAGGTGATGAGCATGTACACCGACCCCGACCACCTGCGCATCGAGGACCCGGGCAAGGTCGAAGGCAATGCCGTCTTCACCTACCTCGACGCCTTCTGCCGTCCGGAGCACTTCGCCAAATACCTGCCCGACTACCCGTCGCTCGACGAGTTGAAGGCCCACTACCGCCGCGGCGGACTGGGCGACGTGAAGGTCAAGAAGTTCCTCATCGCCATCCTCAACGAGACGCTCGAACCCATACGCGAGCGCCGGGCAGAGTTCGAGGCCCGCATCGGCGACGTATACGCCATGCTGCGCGCCGGCTCGGAAGCCGCCCGCAAGGTTGCCGCCGAGACGCTCCACGACGTGCGCAACGCCATGCGCATCAACTACTTCGACGACGCCGAGCTCATCGAGGAACAGACCCGCCAATACAGCCGCCACGCATAGTGACTGCCGCAAAGGCGCAACGCAGAATGCCATGAGGAAACTCCGTCCGGAACGTATCTACCTGCTCTTCCTGAAGCTCACCAAACGGTTGAACGACCGTCAGATGATGATGCTTCTGGCCGTCATCGTGGGTGCGCTGGCCGGACTGGGCACCTATTTCTTCGAAATCCTGCTCTACGCCATCAAGAACGGGCTGACGCGGTGGTTCCCGGTCGACAGCGCCCACTTCCTCTTCCTGGTCTACCCGGTGGTGGGCATCGTGCTGGCGTCGCTCTTCGTCAAGTACATCGTCCGCGACAACATCTCCGAAGGAGTCACGCGCGTACTCTACGCCATGTCGCGCCGCAACTCGCGCATCGCCGCCCACAACTGCTGGACGTCGGTCGTCGGCGGCGCCACGACCATCGGATTCGGCGGTTCGGTGGGTCCCGAAGCCCCCATCGTGCTGACCGGCGCCGCCATCGGCTCGAACGTCGGACGGCTCGCCCGCCTCAACTACAAGCACACCACGCTGCTGCTCTGCTGCGGTGCCGGTGCGGCGCTGGCCGCCATCTTCAAGGCCCCCATCACGGGCGTGGTCTTCGTGCTCGAAATCCTGATGCTCGACATCACCGCGGGCTCGGTCATTCCGCTGCTCATCGCCTCCATCACCGCCACCACCTTCGCCTTCATGCTGCGCGGCTTCGACCCCATCCTGGCCGTTACGCTGCAGCCGGCCGACGCCTTCGAACTGTGGCAGATTCCGCTCTTCATCCTGCTGGGCGTCTGCTGCGGACTGATGGCATGGTACTTCACCACGATGAACACCCGCGTGGGCAACATCTTCAAGCGCATCGACAAGCCCTACAAGAAGTGGATGCTCGGCGGTGCCGTGCTCGGCATCCTGATTTTCATCTTCCCGCCCCTCTACGGCGAAGGTTACGAGGGCTTCACATCGCTCATGCACGGCAACGCACAGGCGCTCTTCGACAATTCGCTCTTCTACCGCTTCCGCAACATCGACTGGGTGGTGCTGCTCTTCGTCATCGCCACGATGTTCTTCAAGGTCATCGCCATGGCCTCGACCAATGCGGCGGGCGGCGTGGGCGGAACCTTCGCACCGTCGCTTTTCGTCGGCGCCTTCACCGGGGCGATTCTCGCGCTGCTGTGCAACATGCTCTTCGACTGGCAGGTCTCGCTCGTCTCGTTCACGCTCGTGGGCATGGCCGGCGTGATGGCCGGCGTGATGAACGCACCGCTCACCTCCATCTTCCTCATCGCCGAACTGTCGAACGGCTACGGTCTCTTCATCCCGCTGATGATTACGGCCTGCATCTCCTTTGCGGTGAACTATTACCTCGACCCCGACTCCATCTACACCAAACAGCTGCGCCAGAAGGGCGAGCTGCTCACCCACGACAAGGACCAGTCGGTCTTCGTCTTCCTGAAGCTCGACGAGCTGATGGAGACCGACTTCTACCGCATCAAGGAGAACTACACGCTGGGCGACATCGTCCACATCATCTCGACGGCGCGGCGCAACATCTTCCCCGTCATCGACAACTTCGGCCGTCTGCAGGGCATCGTCCAGCTGGACGACCTGCGCGAGGACATGTTCAAGCGCGAAAAGTACGGCACGCTCATTTCGCACTACATGATTGACCCGCCCGACCGCATCATGGAGCATGAGGCCATCCAGAGCGTGCTCCAGAAATTCGAGGACAAGCACACGTGGATGCTGCCCGTGGTGGACAAGCAGGGCCACTACCTGGGCTTCATCTCCAAGTCGCGGATTCTGAACGCCTACCGCGAGCAGCTGGTCAAGATTCAGCAGTAACAGCCCCGGCACCGACAGCACAGGCAGTGCAGGTTGTGCAGGCAGCACAGGCGGTGCAGCCTGCATCGACCACTCAGGCAGCACCGGCGGCCGGAGCTTTCCGAAACAAGCCATTCCGATTAAACCCATATCGTCATGAAACCCGAATTCAACGCCCCGGCGTGGAGCGACGAGCTGGACTGCGCCGTCACGCTCTGCGACACCGAAGGGGTCGTACTCTACCAGAATGAACGCTCGATTGCCGTCAACGGCGACGTGCGCGGGAAGTCGATGCTCCCCTGCCACAACGAACGCTCGCGCGCCATCATCGCACGGCTCATCGCCAAGGGCGGCCGCAACGTCTACACCATCGAGAAGCGCGGCGTACGCAAGCTGATTTACCAGACCGTCTGGCGCCGCGAGGGAGCCATCGGCGGACTGGTCGAGTTCTCGCTCGAACTGCCCGACGAGATGCCCCACTACGTACGAAGCTGATTCCATCCAATTAAACACGCTGCACAATGCTTCATTTCGATTGCGACTACATGGAGGGGGCCCATCCCGAGGTGATGCGCCGCCTGGTCGAGACCAACCTCGAACAGTGCCCCGGATACGGATGCGACCCCCATACGGCCCATGCCCGCGAGCTCATCCGCCAGGCGTGCGGAACGCCCGAGGCCGAGGTCTATCTGCTGGTGGGCGGCACCCAGACCAACGCCACGGTCATCGACGGCCTGCTGCGCCGGCACGAAGGGGTGCTGGCCGCAACGACGGGACACATCAACGTCCACGAGGCGGGGGCCATCGAGGCGGCGGGACACAAGGTGCTCACGCTGCCCGAACACGAGGGCAAGGTGCGGGCCGACGAGGTCGCGCGCTACATCGAGGACTTCTACCGCGACGAGACCTGCGAGCACATGGTGGCTCCCGGGATGCTCTACATCTCGCACCCCACGGAGTTCGGCACCCTCTACACCCTCGCCGAGCTCGAGGCGCTGCACGACGTCTGCCGGCGCCACTCGATTCCGCTCTACCTCGACGGCGCCAGACTCTCCTACGCACTGGCGGCGGAGGAGAACCAGCCCTCGCTGCGCGACATCGCCCGGCTGTGCGATGTCTTCTACATCGGCGGCACGAAGACCGGACTGCTCTTCGGCGAGGCGGTCGTCGTCACGCGCTCCGCACTGCTGCCCCACTTCTTCACCCTCGTCAAGCAGCACGGCGCCCTGCTGGCCAAGGGCCGGCTGCTGGGCATCCAGTTCGAGACGCTCTTCACCGACGAATTCTATCTGCGCATCGCACGGCAGGCCATCACCACGGCCCGGCGGCTCAAGGAGGCGCTCCTCCGAAAGGGATACCGCCAGTACATCGACTCGCCGACCAACCAGCAGTTCTTCGTACTGCCCAACAGCGAAATCGACCGGCTCGGCCAGTATGCGACCTTCGAGCTGTGGGGAGCCCGCGGCGAGCGGGAATCCGTCGTCCGCTTCGTCACCAGCTGGGCCACCGGGGAGCAGCAGGTCGACGAACTGATTGCCCGGCTGTGACGACCGCAGCCATCTCATGCGACGCCTGATGCGGAAGATTTTGCCGCTGATGGCGTTTTTTTCAGCCGACAGAGGATTATTTTTGTCGCGTATACTTGCTAAAATGTAAAATATACTTTACATTTGCAACAGCAGACGGGAGCAGTGCGCACCTCCGTCGGTCTGCCGACACCAACAAAAACGGACAACCATGGACAAAACACTTCTGTTGCCCTATTCGTTCAAGAAAATCGGATGGGTGCTTTTCATCCCGACGGCTCTCCTCGGGCTGCTGATGGCAATCGACGGATTCAACGGCTTCCCTTCGTTCCTGCTGCCCGAAGCGGTTGCACGGGGCGAGCTGCTCGACCATCTGTGCAACAACATCGTACTGTTCGGCATCCTGCTCGGAGTGCTCTTCATCACCTGCTCGCGCGAGCGTATCGAGGACGAGTACATCGGCCGCATCCGCCTCAACGCGCTGCTGGCAGCGCTCTACGCGACCTTCGGCCTCACGCTGACAACCGCCCTTGTGCTCTACGACTTCGAATTTCTCTACTTCATGATTTTCAACCTCTGCCTGCTGCCCGTACTCTTTCTCATCATCGAGCAGCTGCTGCTGTGGAGGTTCAGACAGGAGGGCCGACATGAAGAATAACATCCGGGTTGCACGCGCCGAGGTGCGCATGACCCAACAGCAACTGGCCGAGGCCGTCGGCGTAAGCCGCCAGACGGTGAATGCCATCGAGAGCGGAAAGTTCATCCCCTCGACACTGCTGGCCCTCAAGCTCGCCCGCCAGTTCGGGAAGCGGGTCGAGGAGCTCTTCACACTCGACGAGGAGGATTAGCCGAACGAGGCACTGACGAAGAGTCCCCGCCGCTGCGCGACGAACGCAGCGACGGGGACTCATTTCATCTATTCCGCCCCACACGGCACCGGACCGTCCCGAAGGACTGCCCCGACCGGAGGAGGGACACGCACCTAAATCGGGAAGAACGTAACGGCCTGCCCGCCGCCCGGCGCCATGCGCACCTCGAGCGAATCGGCTGCCGTCACCTCCCGCTCCGTGATGGTGTACGACGTGGGATTGCTCTGCCAGTCGGCATCGGCGCCGTCGGCATAGATGGTGGCGCGGTATCGGCGTCCCGGCTCGAGGAAATCGAGCGCAAGCGTGAGCGTACGCGCCTCTTCGTTGGTCGCCGCGCCGAGGAAACAGCGGTCGCCCGCACGGCGCACCACGGCCACAAATTCGCCCGGTTCGCCGGCCAGGGCCCGCGACCAGTCGCAGTCGGCGTCGAAGTCGCGGAAGAACTGGAAGGCGGGATGGTCCTCATAGTGCTCAATCATGTCGGAGGCCATCTGCACGGGCGAATAGAGAATCACCCAGTTGGCAATCTGCTTGGCCAGAGTCGTATTGACGCGGCTCGTCCCCTTGTCCAAGTCATTCCACTTGCGGCGCCGCGGCGAATGGCGCGTATTCTCGAACAGGATGTCAAACGTGCCGGGCGTATAGTCCATCGGCCCGCCCAGCAGGCGCGTGAAGGGGAGCATGACCGTGTGCGACGGGGGATTGCCGTCGCTCCAGGCATTCCACTCCATGCCGCGGGCCCCTTCGCGCGACATCATGTTGGGCCACGTACGGCGGATGCCGCAATCCTTGATGGGCTCATGGGCATTGACCGTCATGCGGTGACGGGCAGCCGCCTCGACCACCCGCTGGTAGTGGCGCACACCGTACTGGCTGTGGTGGAGGTAGCCGTCGGGGAATCCGCCTGCATAGCCGGTCTTCAGGTTGTGGACCCCATGTTCCGTATACCAGGCCAGCGCCCGTTCGAGCTGCCGCTCGTAGTTGGGAATATTGCCGCCCGTCTCGTGGTGGCCGATGATTTCGATACCCCGCTCGGCAGCATAACGCGCCACCTCCTTCATGTCGAAATCGGCATAGGGCTTCGTAAAGTCGAACGACTGACGGCCGCCCCAGCTCTCCCAGCCTTCGTTCCAACCTTCGAACAGCACTCCCTGGATGTTGTTCGCCGCCGCAAAGTCGATGTAGCGCTTGGCATTCTCGGTCGTGGCTCCGTGGCGCTCGTCCATCGTCCAGCTCTCGACGCCGAGGTGCATGCCCCACCACACGCCGACGTACTTCATCGGCCGAATCCAGCTCGTGTCCTCGATTTTGCAGGGTTCATTGAGGTTGAGAATCAACCCCGAGTTAATCAGCCCAACGGCCTCATCGGCCAGTTGCACCGTACGCCAGGCCGTCGTGAAGCCACCCGCCGTGCGGGCCTTCGTGCCGTCGGGCAGCGGAGCCAGCTCCGACTTGAAGAGCAGCGGAGCCTTGCGCCGGAGCGTCATCTCGGGAAAGTCGTAGAGCGCCGCCTCGTGGATGCTGCCGTAGTGTCCGCCCACGCGGAAGGTGGCCGGCGTATTGGCATCGGCCAGCTCGCTGAGCGGCAGATGGCGGTAGAGCAGCTCGTAGGTCTCGAAGTTGGCCGGAATGGTCCACGAATCGCCGTCGGCGGCAAAGTGGAATTCGGTCCGCTCGTCGGTGACGGTGAGCGAATCGACGCCGGGGACCTCATACTCGTAGCGGAAGCCCATGCCGTCGTCGAAGAGGCGGAAACGCATCGTGAGCCCCGTGCCGGCGTCGTTCGAAAGACAGACGGTCATCTCATTGCAGTGGTTGCGCATCTGCTTGTTCTCGCCCCAGGGCTGGCTCCACTCCTCGTCGATGGTGCGGCGCTCGATGCCGCGGATACGGAAACCCGAATCGAGCACCGCCTCGCGGCACTCGAAACCCAGAGCCGAGGGCAGCAGCAGCTCCCGGCCGTCGGCCCGAAGCGTGTAACTCATGCGCCCCGCATCGTCCACATCGAAAAGGAGTTCATAACGCCCGTCGGGCGAAGTAACGCGCGTGTCGGTCGCACAGGCTGTGCACAACAGTACGGCCGAGAGCGACAACAGAAGAAGTCGTTTCATGGTATCAGCAGGTTGTTGGTTGTCATTGTCCGTATGGCGCGAGGCGGGCACGCCGGGTCGCATGCCCCTGCGGTGCGTTTACGATGCAGGCGGCCTCCGCCGCTGTCCGCGAAGGTCGCCTGCATGGCGTTGCGGCACGCCCGCCGCCGTCAGAGTTTGATGTCGTAAATCTGGATGACGCCCACCAGCTTGCCGGCTTCGTCGTTGACCAGCAGCGAGGTAATCTTGTTGCGCGTCATCATCTTCTCGGCCTCGATGAGCTTTTCGTTCACACCGATGCTCTTGGGATGGGGTGTGGCGATATCCGCCGCACGGATATTGAAGAAATCGGCGCGGCGGCGCTCCATCGTACGGCGCACGTCGCCGTCGGTCACGATACCCTCGACACGCTCTCCCTCGCAGATGATGATGAGTCCCAGACCGCCCTTGCTGATGGCATGAATCATCTCGGTAGCCGAGCAGTCGGGCCCCACGATGGGCAGGTCGTGCGAACGCATCACGTTGCCGACGGTCATCAGCAGACGGCGGCCGAGGCTTCCGCCCGGATGCAGCCGCGCGAAGTCGATGCTCGTGAAGCCGCGCAGCTTCATCAGCGAGACGGCCAGCGCGTCGCCCATGGCTATCTGGGCCGTGGTCGAGGAGGTGGGGGCCAGATGGAGGATGCAGGCCTCCTCTTCGACCCGCACGTCGAGGTGGATGTCCGAATTCTTGGCCAGCGTCGATTCGGCGTTGCCGGTCATCGAGACGAGCGTGTTGCCGTTGGAGTGGATGAAGGGGACAATCTTGAGGATTTCGTCCGTCTCACCCGAATAGGAGAGCGCCAGCACGATGTCCTCCTTCGAAATCATGCCCAGGTCGCCGTGGAAGGCCTCGCCGGGATGGAGGAAGAAACTCGGCGTACCGGTCGAAGCGAGCGTGGCGGCGATTTTGCGCCCCACCAGCCCCGATTTGCCCATGCCCGTCACGATACACTTGCCGCGGCTGGCGAGAATCGCCTCCACGGCCTGCACGAAGCTGTCGCCCAGCGTCTGCTCGAGGCGGCCGAGTGCGAGCATCTCGGTATGCAGGGCCCGGCGGGCCACCTCCAGAATCTGGGACTTGTTGTTGTCCGTCATGTTACAGCAATGATTTGATTACGTTCTCCAGTTCGCCGAGCGGCAGCATGTTGGGCCCGTCACTCAGGGCATGGTCGGGGTCGGGATGCACCTCGAAGAAGTATCCGTTGGCACCGAATGCCTTGGCCGCAAGCGCCATGGCGGGAACAAACTCACGGTTGCCGCCCGTCTTGCCGCCGGCCGCTCCGGGACGCTGCACCGAATGCGTGCAGTCCATCACGACCGTCGGAGCGATGTGCAGCATGTCGGCTATGTTGCGGAAGTCGACCACCAGGTTGTTGTAGCCGTAGATGTTGCCGCGCTCCGTCAGCCAGATTTCGCGGGCGCCCGACTCGCAGGCCTTCTCGTAGGGATAGCGCATGTCGGCACCCGAGAGGAACTGCGCCTTCTTGATATTGACAATCCGGCCCGTACGCGCCGCGGCAACCAGCAGGTCGGTCTGGCGGCAGAGGAAGGCCGGAATCTGAATCACGTCGACCACCTCGCCTACGGGAGCCGCCTGCCACGCCTCGTGGATGTCGGTCAGCAGGCGCAGCCCCCACTTCGCACGCACGTCGGCGAGCATCCGGAGCCCCTTCTCCAGACCGGGACCGCGGAACGACGAGAGGGAGGTACGGTTGGCCTTGTCGAACGAGGCCTTGAAGATGATGTCGGTCCCCAGCGCCCGGTTGATGGCAACGAGGCGCTCCGCCACTGCGTCGAGCAGCTCGGCGGATTCAATCACACAGGGACCTGCGATGAATTTGGTTTCCATAGGAACAAATATAACGCAAAAAGCCGAATCCGACAAATTTATTCACACCCCGTCGCCCTCAATCTCCTCCCCTCCGGGAGCTGGGAGCCGCTGCAGCAGAGGGACGGCGGTCCGACACAAGCCGCCCGGGCGACGTGCGGTGCTCCACGGCTGCACAAAAAAACGGCTTCCCGGAGATGGGAAGCCGCTATTGAGTCGGCCGCCTGCCGCGCATCGAGCCACACGCGGCCGTCAAGCGCAGGGATGCCGCACAGCAAAGCCGCTAATGCTTCAGGCGGGCGAGGAACTCCTCGGCGCGGGCCAAATCTTCGGGCGTGTCGATGCCGATGGTCTCCACGTCGCTGATGCCCACACCTATCTTATAGCCGTTCTCCAGCCAGCGCAGCTGCTCGAGCGACTCGGCAAGTTCGAGCGTCGACTGCGGCAGCGCCGTCACGGCGCGCAGCACCTCGGCACGGAAGGCATAGAGTCCGATGTGCTTGTAGAAGGTGTGCTTCGAGAGCCACTCCTCGCGCGGAACGCCCCGCAGGAAGGGAATCACCGAACGCGAAAAGTAGAGTGCATTCGACTCGCGGTCGAGCACCACCTTGGGCGAATTGGGATTTTCGAGCGCCGACAGGCCGTCCGCCTCGGTGAAGGGCTTCACCAGCGTGGCGATATCGGTTCCGGGACGGTCGAAGCAACGCTTGACCGCCTCTAACTGCGAGCGCTGGATGAAGGGTTCGTCGCCCTGCACGTTGACCACCACGTCGTAGGAGACCCCTTCGCGCGCGCAGATGCGGTCGAAGGCCTCGCGGCAGCGGTCCGTACCGCTCCGATGGTCGGGCGAGGTCATCTCGACCCGGCCGCCGAACGCACGCACGGCTTCGAAAATCCGCTCGTCGTCGGTAGCTACCACGGCGTCGTCCATCACGCCCGCCACCTGCTCGTAGACCCGCCGGATGACGGGCTTGCCCCCCAGCACCGCCAGCGGTTTGCCGGGAAAACGCGTCGACGCATAGCGCGCCGGAATGATTGCGAGAAACTTCATCACATTATCAGGTTAGCGTTCCGGCTCCAGAAGCATCCGCTGCCGCTGCGGCAGCTTCGCCAGGGCCAGTTCGTACGATTTTCGCACCAGTTCGAGCAACACCCGTCCCGGGATATCACTCTCGAAGCGCAGGCTTATCCAATGCTTCTTGTTCATGTGCCATCCCGGGAAGGCACCCTCGTAAAGGGTCCTCAGCCGGGGAATCTCCTCTTCGTCACACCGCAGCGTACAGAAGTCGAACGCCACGGCATTAACGAAGCAAAACCATTTGTCCCCGACATAGGAAACCAGCAGATTGCGGTCATACTCCGACGTAGCCTTACGGAACGGGAAGTCGTCGTGCACGCCCGGAAGCGAGAGGCAGAAAGCCCGGAACTCCTCGATATTCATTTCACTGCGATGGTCTATCTGCCTTCGGACGCAGCCGCCGGCTCGAGCGCCAGCCGCAGCACGTCGTCGTTCGTCCGCACGTAGTGGAACGTCAGCCCGGCGATGTACTCGGGCTTGATTTCGGCGATGTCCTTGCGGTTGTCCTCCGAGAGAATCAGCTCGGTGATGCCGGCACGCTTGGCGGCCAGAATCTTCTCCTTGACGCCGCCCACGGGCATCACGCGGCCGCGCAGGGTCGTCTCGCCCGTCATGGCGATGCGCTCCTTCACCTTGCGGCCCGTATAGGTCGAGACAATCGAGGTGACCATCGTAATGCCGGCCGAAGGTCCATCCTTGGGGATGGCACCCTCGGGCACGTGGATATTGATGTCGTTCGTCTCGAAGAGCTTGGGGTCGATGCCCAGCTCGGCATGGTGGGCCATCACCCACTCGTGGGCGATGGTCGCCGACTCCTT
The DNA here is from genome assembly GCA_900542505.1 of uncultured Alistipes sp. Classification (GTDB taxonomy): domain Bacteria; phylum Bacteroidota; class Bacteroidia; order Bacteroidales; family Rikenellaceae; genus Alistipes; species Alistipes stercorigallinarum. The sequence goes on along the minus strand of UQNV01000012.1, from coordinate 8,620 downwards.
CATCACGTCGCCCAGATTGCCCGTCAGGCTCACCTTGCCCTTGCCGGGCGTCAGGCACGACTCGATGTAGAGGATGTCGCCGCCCACCTCGGTCCAGGCAAGGCCCGTCACGACGCCCGTCATGCCGCCCACTTCGTACTCCTCCCTGAGGAACTTGGGCATGCCGAGTATCTTCTCGACCTCGGCGGCCGACATCTCCGGCTCGTAAGGCTCCTCGAAGGCTATCTGCTTGGCGCGGGCACGGGCCAGTTTGGCCAGATGCTTGTCGAGCGAACGGACGCCCGCCTCGCGCGTATAGCCCGAGATGAGCTGCTCGACCACTTCGGGCGTCAGCGTCAGCTGACCTTCGGCAATGCCGTGCGCCTCGCGCTGCTTGGGCAGCAGGTGGTCCAGGGCGATGCGGACCTTCTCCTCGAGCAGGTAGCCCGGGATGTTAATCATCTCCATGCGGTCGCGCAGCGCCGGGGCGATGTTGCCCACGTTGTTGGCCGTGGCGATGAAGAGCACCTTCGACAGGTCGTACTCCATGTCGAGGTAGTTGTCGTGGAAAGTGGTGTTCTGCTCGGGGTCGAGCACCTCCAGAAGGGCGCTCGAGGGGTCGCCGTGGTTCGAGACCGTCACCTTGTCGACCTCGTCGAGGATAATGACCGGATTCGACGAGCCGCACCGCTTGATGGTCTGGATGATGCGGCCCGGCATGGCGCCGATGTAGGTGCGGCGGTGTCCGCGAATCTCCGACTCGTCGTGCAGGCCGCCCAGCGAGATGCGACCGAACTTGCGTCCCAGCGCCGCCGCCACCGACTTGCCCAGCGAGGTCTTGCCCACGCCCGGAGGGCCGTAGAGGCAGAGAATCGGCGACTTGAGGTCGCCCTTGAGCTTGATGACGGCCAGATGTTCGAGGATACGCTCCTTGACCTCTTCGAGTCCGAAGTGGTCGTGGTCCAGCTGTCCGCGGGCGCACGCCAGGTCGAGGTTGTCCTTCGTCACGTCGTTCCACGGCAGCTCCAGAAGCAGCTGGAGGTAGGTCATCTGGACCGAATACTCCGCCACGGCGGGATTCAGCCGCTCGACCTTCTGCAACTCCTTCTCGAAGGTTTCGCCCACCTCCTTGGGCCAGTTCTTCTTCTTGGCCTCCTCGCGCAGGCGCTCGATGTCGGCATCGGCACCGTCGCCCAGCTCCTCCTGGATGGTGCGCATCTGCTGCTGGAGGTAGTAGTCGCGCTGCTGCTTGTCGATTTCCTGCTTGACGCGCTCCTGGATTTCGTTCTTGAGTTCGGCCAGCTGCTGCTCGCGAATCAGGATTTCGAGCAGCTTGCGGGCACGCGCCAGCAGCCCCGGAGCCTCGAGCAGCGACTGACGGTCCTCGTCCGAGAGCTCGAGGTTGGTGCAGATGAAGTTGATGATGCCCCGCTTCGAGTCGATGTTCTTGATGGCGAAGGCGGCCTCCTTGGGCATGTTGGGCGAAACGTTGATGATGCCCAGCGCCACGTCGCGGATGGAATCCACCAGCGCCTCGAACTCGATGCTCCGCACGTCGGGCGACGTATCGCGCAAAGCCGTGACACGCGCCTTGAAATAGGGTTCCGTGGCAACGTATTCGGCGATTTCAATCTTTTCCAATCCATTGAGAATCACCGTCAGGTTGCCGTTGGGCATCTCCAGTATCTTGATGATTCGGGCGGCGGTTCCCACCTTGTACATGTCGTCGGGCGACGGGTCTTCGACCTCGCTCTCGCGCTGAAGCACGGCGCCCAGGATGCCGTTTTCGGCATTGACCGCACGCACCAGCGAGATGCTCTTGTCGCGCCCCACCGTAATGGGGGTGATGGCACCCGGGAAGAGCACCGACGAGCGGAGCGTGAGGATGGGAATCACATCGGGGATTTCGGTCTCCTCCATCGGCTCGTCCCCGCCGGTCACGATGGGAATGACACGATGCTTGCCGTCGAGCACCTCGGGCAAAACGTTCACGTCGTCGATTTCGACGGCTTCAATCTTCTTATCTTTTTCGTTCATGGTTCCTGCACAAAATATATATGGTCGCAAAGGTAACGATTTTTCAAGAAATTTTATTTTATCTTTGACAGATTGTTAATAACTTTGCACGCCAAACCCTGTAAAAACTCGAATCATGCAGCTCGCAGACAAATACGCGCCTCAGGAAATCGAGGCCAAATGGTACGACTTCTGGATTCAGCATCGGTTCTTCCACTCGGAGCCCGACGCACGTCAACCCTATACCATCGTCATCCCGCCCCCCAACGTTACGGGTATGCTCCACATGGGCCACATGCTCAACAACACGCTGCAGGACGTGCTGGTGCGCCGCGCCCGCATGACGGGCCGCAACGCCTGCTGGGTGCCGGGCATGGACCACGCCTCGATTGCCACCGAGGCGAAGGTGGTGGCGATGCTCCACGAAAAGGGCATCGAAAAATCGCAGCTCACCCGCGAGGAGTTCCTCCGCTACGCCTGGGAGTGGAAGGAGAAGTACGGCGGCATGATTCTGCGCCAGCTGCGCAAGCTGGGCGCCTCGTGCGACTGGGAGCGCACCTGCTTCACGATGGACGAGCCCCGCACCGAAAGCGTCATCCGCGTCTTCTGCGACCTCTACGAGAAGGGGAAAATCTACCGCGGCGTGCGGATGGTCAACTGGGACCCCGCCGCAAAAACGGCTCTCTCGGACGAGGAGGTGGTCTTCAAGGAGTCGCACGGCAAGCTCTACTACCTGCGCTACAAAATCGAAGGTTCGGAGCAGTACATCATCGTGGCCACGACGCGTCCCGAGACCATTCTGGGCGATACGGCGCTCTGCGTCAACCCCAATGACCCGCGCTACGCCTCGCTGCCGGCCGACGCCCGCGTCATCGTGCCGCTGGTCGGCCGCTCGATTCCGGTCATCCGCGACGAATATGTCGACATCGAGTTCGGAACCGGCGCGCTGAAGGTCACCCCGGCCCATGACGTAAACGACTACATGCTGGGCGAGAAGTACAACCTCGAGGTCATCGATATCTTCAACGACGACGGCACGGTGAACGACAAGGTGGGCATGTACGTGGGACAGGACCGCTTCGACGTACGCCGCCAGATTGAGAAGGACCTCGATGCGGCCGGCCTGCTCGAAAAGACCGAGGAGTATACGAACAACGTCGGCTATTCGGAGCGCACGGGCGTGGCCATCGAGCCCAAGCTCTCGATGCAGTGGTTCCTCTCGATGCAGGAGCTGGCCGAGCCGGCTACGAAGACCGTCATGGAGGATGTCATCCGCTTCGTCCCCGAGAAGTACAAGAACACCTACCGCCACTGGATGGAGAACATCAAGGACTGGTGTATCTCGCGCCAGCTGTGGTGGGGCCAGCGCATCCCGGCCTACTACCTCCCCAAGGGCGGCTACGTGGTGGCCGAGACGCTCGAAAAGGCGCTCGAGAAGGCCCGCGCCAAGACGGGCGACGCCTCGCTGCGGGCCGAGGACCTGCGCCAGGACGACGACGTGCTCGACACGTGGTTCTCGTCGTGGCTCTGGCCCATCTCGGTGTTCGACGGCATCCGCAACCCGCATAACCCCGAAATCGAATACTACTACCCCACCAACGACCTGGTGACGGGCCCCGACATCATCTTCTTCTGGGTGGCCCGCATGATTATGGCGGGATACGAATACCGCAACGAGAAGCCCTTTGGCAACGTCTACTTCACGGGCATCGTGCGCGACAAAATCGGCCGCAAGATGTCCAAGCAGCTGGGCAACTCGCCTGACCCGCTGGACCTCATCGCGCAGTACGGCGCCGACGGCATGCGTGTGGCGATGCTGCTCTCGTCGTCGGCCGGCAACGACGTGATGTTCGACGAGGCGCTCTGCGAGCAGGGCCGCAACTTCGGCAACAAAATCTGGAACGCCTACCGTCTGGTCAACGGCTGGGAGGTCGACGCAACGCTCGCGCAGAGCGAGGTGAACGCCGCCGCCGTCGAGTGGTTCCGCAACATCATGCGCCGCAACATCGCCGAGCTGGAGGCAGACTTCCGCAGCTACCGCATCTCGGAGGCCTTCAAGCGGCTCTACAAGCTCTTCTGGGATGACTTCAGCGGCTGGTACCTCGAGCTGGTGAAGCCCGCCTACCAGTGCCCCATCGACGCCGAAACGCTTGCCCGCACGAAGGAGTTCTTCGACGAGCTGCTCCGCCTGCTCCACCCCTTCATGCCCTTCATTACCGAGGAGCTCTGGCAGCACCTCGCACCGCGCGGCGAGAAGGAGACCATCATGCTGGCACAGCAGCCCGCAGCCGGCGAGGCGGCGGACGAGAAGCTGCTGGCCCGCTTCGAGCTGGTGCAGGAGGTCATCACGGCCGTCCGCAACATCCGCAAGCAGCGGAACATCCCGCAGAAGGAGACGCTGCGGCTCGAGGTGATGGCCGACGAGAACTACCCTGCCGAATATGCGCCCGTGCTGGTCAAGATGCTCAACCTGAGCGAGGTGAAGAGCGTCTCCGAGAAGGACGACACGGCCGCTGCGTTCCTCGTCAAGACGACGCGCTACTTCGTCCCGATGGAGGGCCGCATCGACGTGGAGGCCGAGCTCAAGAAGCTGCAGCATGACCTCGAATACTACGAGGGCTTCCTCGCAACGGTGATGAAGAAGCTTTCGAACGAGCGCTTCGTGCAGTCGGCACCCGAGAAGGTGGTAGCCAACGAGCGGGCCAAGCAGGCCGACGCCGAGGCGAAAATCGCCGCGCTGCGCGAACAGCTCGCCGCACTGAAGAAATAGGGTCTCCGCAACGGGCGACACGCCGATGCCGCCTGCGGGCCTACACAATCGGATGCTCCTCGCCCCCTCGGGGACGGGGAGCATCTATTTGGGAATCCGAAACAGGCAACTCGCCCCCCCGACATCGGGCGGAACGGGGAGAGAAGCCCGAAAAAACACAAACGCACGACTTTGGAAATCACAATCTATACCGACGGTTCGGCGCTGGGCAACCCGGGGCCCGGAGGCTACGGCGTGGTGATGCTCGCCGGCCGCTTCCGCAAGGAGCTCTCGCAGGGCTACCGTCTGACGACGAACAACCGCATGGAGCTCATGGCCGTCTGCGTGGCACTCGAGACGCTCCGCTTCGAGGGCTCCGACGTGACGCTCTACTCCGACTCGAAATACGTGGTCGACGCCGTGACCAAGGGATGGGTCTTCGGCTGGGAGCGCAAGGGCTTCGCCGGCAAGAAAAACCCCGACCTCTGGATGCGTTTCCTGCGCATCTACCGCCGTCACCATGTCCGCTTCGTCTGGGTGAAGGGGCATGCCGAGACGGTCGAGAACAACCGCTGCGACCAGCTGGCCGTCGCGGCGGCCAACGACCGGCTGCATCTGCTCGAGGACACGGGCTACACGCCGGGAGCCTGACGGCTGCCGCTGCGGAGAGAGCCGCCTCCGCAGGCCCACGCCGCACAGAGAGGAGCGGTCGAGAAGAGAGGCCCGAGCGGCAGCGAAAAGCCCCGACCGAAGGGAGCGACCGGACCGGACAACAACGCACAACCCGGGAGGAGCCACAGAGGCTTTCCTCCCGGGTTGTCGTTGTCAGCAGCCCGCAGGGGCCCACGGGTTACTCGGCCCGGCGCACGAAGGCCCGTTCGATTTCGACGATGTAGCAGTAGTGCAGGTCGCGGTCGGGATACCAGCGTTCGAGCAGTTCGGGCTGCAGGAACCCGTCGGCCCGCAATTCGCCGACATACATCTTGCGGCACTCGAGCACCAGCCGCGCCTCGCCTACGGCCGGCGTACCGGCATCGGTCCGCACGACGGTAAGCCCCGAGGCGGCGAACTTGTCGCCGTCGCGCCCCGAATGGGTGCCGCAGTAGCGCAGTGCATCGCGATAGCGCTCCTCGAAGAACGAAAGCGTCAGCCGCTCGTTCTCCTCGACGAACCGGCGCGTATGGCGCGTCGGACGGATGACGACCATCGCTGCCGGACGGCCCCACATCTGGCCGACGAACCCCCAGCTGGCGGTCATCGTATTGCACTGCACGGCATCGCCCGCCGTGATGAGCATCCACTCCTGACCGATGGAGCGGATGAAATTGTCGGTAATCTCCAGAGGTGAAATTTCGATAAAATGTTCCATGACGCATGTTTTTACTGTCACAAAGGTAGAATAAAATCCATATTCGTGCGTCTGAATTCCGAAAATCGCATTATTCTCACTATATTTGTCTGCTGATAGAGTAACATAACCCCATCACCCGATGTTCAAAACCTACCTGCGGCTGTTAGGCTTCGCCAAGCCCATCGAGAAATACGCCATCCCCTACTTCTTCTATGCCGCATTCTACGCGCTGTTCAATACCATCAATTTCGTCCTGATTATCCCGATTCTCACGACGCTGTTCGACCCCGAATACGAATTCAGGCCCGTCTACGAACTGCCCCACAATCTGGGCATCGACCAGGAGACCTTCGCGCAGCTAATCGGATATCTCTACACGAAGCTCTTCGGCACCGACTTCAGCGTCTTCCGCATCCTCGTGCTGCTGGCCCTCACGGTGATGACCACCAGCCTGCTGAGCAACGCCTTCCGTTACCTGAGTTCGTGGACCATCGAGAACATGCGCACGCGTACGCTGCAGCGCATCCGCAACGAGGTCTTCGACAACGTGATGAACATGCACGTGGGCTTCTTCAGCGACCAGCGCAAGGGCGACGTCATCTCGAAAATCACCAACGACGTCTCGGTCGTGCAGTTCTGCATCACCAACACGCTGCAGGTGGCCTTCCGCGAACCGCTGCTCATCATCGGCTACCTGGTGGCGATGATTCTCATTTCGTGGGAGCTGGCCCTCTTCTCGATACTCTTCCTGCCCATCGTGGCTCTGCTCATCGGCCGCATCGTCAAGAAGCTGCGCCACCCGGCCAAGACCAGCCAGAAGCGTATGGGCGACATGGTGAGCGCCCTCGACGAGTCGCTCTCGGGCATCAAGGTCATCAAGAGCTACAACGCCACCGAATACATCAAGTCCAAATTCCACGCCATCAACGCCGACTTCACGCGTCTGCTGCTCTCGATGGTGCGCCGCCAGCAGCTGGCTTCGCCCATGAGTGAATTCCTCGGCATCTCGGCCGCCGGCGTCATCCTCATCTTCGGCGGCATGCTCGTCGTGCGCGGCTCGCTCGACGCCGGCGGATTCGTCGCCTTCCTGGCCATGTTCTCGCAGATTACGCGTCCGGTCCGCACCTTCATCGACCAGTTCGCCACCATCAACCAGGGCATCGCCGCCGGTGAGCGCATCTTCACGCTGCTCGACGCCCGCAGCGAGGTCGAGGACAAGCCCGACGCCATCCCGATGGAGGGGCTGCGCGACAAAATCGAGTTCCGCAACGTCCACTTCTCCTACGACGGCAGCCGCGAGGTCATCGACGGCGTATCGTTCGAAATCCGCCACGGCGAGACGGTCGCGCTGGTGGGTCCCTCGGGCGGCGGCAAGTCGACGCTCAGCGAACTCATCCCGCGCTTCTACGACCCCACCGCGGGCGAAATACTCATCGACGGCATATCGCTGCGCGACTATCGGCAGGAGAGCGTCCGCGCCCACATGAGCGTCGTGGCGCAGGATACGGTGCTCTTCAACGACACCATCGAGAACAACATCGCCATGGGCCGTCCCGGCGCCACGCACGAGGAGATTGTCGCGGCGGCGAAGGTGGCCAACGCCGACAGCTTCATCCGCGAAGCCCCCGAGGGCTACGCCACCAACATCGGCGACCGCGGCTCGAAACTCTCGGGCGGCCAGCGCCAGCGCCTCTCGATTGCCCGCGCCGTGCTGAAGAATCCCGAAATCCTGATTCTCGACGAGGCCACCTCGGCGCTCGACACCGAGAGCGAAAAGCTGGTGCAGGATGCTCTGAACAACCTGCTGGTCGGCCGCACGTCGGTAGTCATCGCCCACCGGCTGAGCACCATCCACAACGCCGACAAAATCATCGTTGTCGAGCACGGCCGCATCGCCGAGCAGGGAACCCATGCCGAGCTGATGGCCCGCAACGGCATCTACGCGAAGCTCATCGAGATGCAGTCGTTCGACTGACCCCGCAAAAACACACGACGCCATGACCGAAAAGGAGAAGATGCTGGCCGGCGAGTGGTTCTCGTCGCCCGACGAGGAGCTTACCGTCGAACGCCGGCGCGCCGAACGGCTGCTGCACCGCCTCAACGTCGAGCTGACGACCGACGACGAAGCCTACCGCACCACGCTGCGCGAACTGCTCGCGCCGGACTCCGAGGGCTTCATCCGCGCCCCGTTCCACTGCGACTACGGCTACAACATCTCGCTGGGCGAAGGGTCGTTCCTCAACTTCGGCTGCGTCATTCTCGACCTGGCTCCGGTCCGCATCGGACGCCGCACGCTCATCGGTCCCAACGTACAGCTGCTCACGGCCCACCACCCCTTCGACGTCGCACAGCGTGCGGCGGGACTCGAAGCCGGACGCCCGATTACCATCGGCGACGACTGCTGGCTGGGCGGCGGGGTGATTGTCTGTCCGGGCGTCCGCATCGGCGACCGGGTCATCATCGGCGCAGGCGCCGTGGTCACGCGCGACATTCCCGACGATTCGGTAGCCGTGGGCAACCCCGCC
>UQNV01000011.1 GCA_900542505.1 uncultured Alistipes sp. | reverse complement strand
TCTCCAGCGATGTCCGGAAATCGAACAATGGGCAAAAGATGTCTATGACTGGTGCACCAAACGGTACGGACAGAAAAACATCATAGGATTCCAGGTTCACCTTGATGAGAGCAGCCCACATATCCATGCCTTGATCGTTCCTGTCGGACAACGAGCCAAAAGCGGATGCGAATGCGTCATGTGGTCGGCTAAGTTTGGGAAGAGCCGTTATGAGTATGGCCATATTCTTCGGGAAATGCACACCTCACTATATGAAGAGGTTGGGAGCAAGTACGGGCTGGAACGTGGTGACAGTATTGAAGGACGGAACGTCAGCCATCTTAGTAAACGCGATTATATCCGGAAACTGGCCAAAGATGCGAAACAGGCGGAGAAAGCAGTCAAGGGGCTGCAAACTATGACACGGAGGTTGGAAGCACAGATATTCAGGTCTCAATCCCAACTTGAAGAAATTGAGAAGTCTCTGGCTTCCGGCAAAATCGCTCTTCAGGAATATGAAATTCAAAAGACCAGGATACAAAAACAGATTTCCGAATACCAGTCAAAACTTGAAGACAAGGCATGTAAGCTTCAAGAAAAGGAGCAGGAACTGGAGCAGATGACAAAGAATATAGACCGTGTCGGTAGAGTGGCTCAACCTTTCCGCAATCACAAGATAGATTTTGAGCCGCCACGAATCACTGGTAAACCTCCGATATTCGGGGTTGACAAATGGATTGAGGAGCAGAACAGGTCTATCGCCAGCCGATTCGTGAAGATTGTCCGTCAGATTGAAGGACTGTATCAGAAAGATGCCGAACAGCAAATACAAGCGGTGCAGAATAATGCGTTGCTGGACTATCGGGAGTTTAAATGGCTGCAACATGAGTATGCACGACTGACGGCTCTCAACGACAATCAGGCTGAACAGATGCAGACATTTCTTGACCAGCTGGCTGAGCCTTTTGTGCGGGAACGAATCTTTTCTATCGCTGATGCTTTGATTGGCGGGCAGCCTGTCGCTGTTTCATCCGGCGGAGGCGGTGGCAACGCCGACTCAGACCTTCGCTGGGACGGAAGAAGGCCGGATGAGGAGGAAGAGGCGTATCGGAGAAGGTGTTTGCTATATGCATTGCACATCATCGGAATTACAAAAAGTGGCTATAGGAAGAAACATTAAAGATTAGTTCTATTAAATTATCCCGGTTAAGTTGTAGCTTAACTGGGTATTTTTTAGTGGTTTTAGAATTAGTTTATAAACAGTTTAATTATAATTTGTTATGATTTACGGATATATTCGTGTTAGTAGCGATAAACAAACAGTAGAAAACCAGCGTTTCGAGATAAATAATTTCTGCGAGCGTGAGAGCATCCACATTGATGGATGGATAGAAGAAACCATTAGTGGGACTAAAGCATACGATAAGAGACAATTGGGAAGACTGCTCAATAAAGTTCAAAAAGATGATTTAATTATCTGTGCTGAACTTTCTCGACTTGGAAGGAACCTTTTTATGATTATGGAGATACTCAATATTTGCATGACGCGAGAATGTAGAGTATGGACTATTAAAGACAATTATCGTCTTGGTGATGACATTCAAAGCAAGGTATTAGCTTTTGCTTTTGGCTTATCAGCTGAAATTGAGAGAAATCTTATCAGTCAGAGAACAAAAGAGGCATTAGCTAGAAGGAAGCAAGAAGGAGTTATTCTTGGACGACCAAAGGGAAGAAAGAATGCTCCAGACAAATATAAGTTATCTGGTAAAGAAACATTGATTAAAGAATTATTATCTATAGAGGTTTCAAAACGTAAAATTGCTAAAATTTGCAAAGTTGACCGCAATACTCTTGCTCGTTTTATTAGAGAGAATTTAGCCGAAAACAATTGAGCGTTTTTGTGCAGCAAGAGGGTATGGTATGTGATTTTGCTTCCTATGAGCCGTGGGTTATCCTAACACCAATAGAGCAAAGTATCAAGAGAAAGATAGAAGTAGTGGGCACACCTCTTAAAGATTGGGATATCCAGATTTATCGTGGTGTACTCACTGGATGCAACGATGCTTTCATCATTTCAACTGAAAAGCGCAATGAAATTCTCGCCAACTGCCAATCCGAAGATGAACGCCAACGGACGGAGGAACTTATTCGACCGATTCTTCGTGGCAGGGATATCAAACGGTATGCATATGATTGGGCGAATTTATATTTGATAGCTACATTCCCGGCTTGTAATTATGATATTGATAAGTATCCAGCAATTAAACAATATTTGTTGAGTTTCGCAGAGAAAGATCTCCGCGAAGCAGGATACGATTGGGTGGCAGATAGCTATCTTGCGGATTTCTGTAAGCAGAAACTGGCTCAAACAGGGGAATTTGTTGAGATCGAAGGCAAACGCATAACCATCGGAACTACTCCAGAAAAAGCACGAAAGAAAACCAACAACCAATGGTTTGAAACCCAAGACAGCATCAGCTATTGGGAGGATTTTTATCGGCAAAAAATTGTATGGGGAGAAATCACCGACAGAAGTAAATTTGCATTTGATAATAATGGTATTTTTGTACCAGAAGCAACAACATTCCTGATGATTGGCGAGCATCTTCCATATCTACTTTGCATTCTTAACTCCCCATTATCTGAATGGTTTTTCTCTAAAATTGGCACAACGACAGGAGTTGGCACAGTAAGATGGAAAAAATTTACAATACAAGAATTGATTATTCCTAAAGTCTCACCTCAAGATGAAGTTTTCTTTACTCAGAAAGTTAAAGATCTTGTTAACAAAACAATTGATCTAAAAGATTTTACACATAGCGTTAACAAGCATTTATATTCTATTGTTGGGTTAAGTAACGAAGAAGAATCTTATGTGGAGAATTTCTATCCTCCTCTACTATAGCAGTAATAAATTAGTAGAAAATAGAGAGAGTTAACTCTCTCTATTTTCTATGTATTCGATTTCTTGCATCGACAAGTGGTATAGCTGATATATGATATCATCAATCTCTTTTTCTTGTTCTTTGGAAGGATTAATAGGATATAATTCTAGTGAATCTAAACCGGTCTGTGGAATAGGAAATTTTTCAACAAACATTGGTTTGTACTCAAAGTACCCACCATTCCTTGTTACTCCAAGTGAACGTATATAATAATCTGCTATTTTTGAATTAAGAATATGCAGTATTGCTATATTCGAAGTAACTATAAATGGACTTGGTGCATTAATAAACATTCCTTTCTGTACATATGAATATGTGCCTTTTAGATTTAGATTTCCCCATGTGATCTTTGGCTTAAAGAAATCCTCCATATAAGCGCAGTTACGAAGATTGTAGGGGGTATCTCCTTGGTCCATTCTATCCTTGATTTTATTCCAATACTGATCAAGATGAACCTTTATCGCTGGGTATTCATTGATATCAATACGAGGCAATTTACCTTTTATACCGTTATGTATATTGATTAGCCAGAGATTTGCCCAATTGTACCCATATCTTTTAATGTCGCGGCCTCTCAAAATCGCTCAAATTCCTAACACTATCTTTATTCTGTTTGTTGGTCACAGCACATAGGGTCTTATGCTGGTTTTTATTTTTTGAGAATAACAGGATATTAGTATCCACTGTAGCACTCTCGAATATTTTTACACCAGCAAAATCAATCAGAAGTTGCGGATCAGTGTTATGTGAAAGAAAATCCCGAGTCTTTTCTCCATAACCAGCTCGCATCCATTTATTAGAGGTAATATAGCAGAGATGTCCACCATCTTTGAGCAATTGCCAACCCCGCTCGTAGAATAGACAGTATATGTCACCGGTGCGAGCATAGGTCTTGTACCCACAATCGGCATATAGAATAGCCAATTCACCACTATTGTTTTGTAGTTGGATGTACGGAGGATTGCCAATCACTATATCGAACGGGTTATCACTGAGTCCAAACATCCATTCAGGATCGAAGAATCTGCTGACTGTGTTCTGGTCATACGGATTCCACGAAGCGAGTTGCTTGGCGTCTTCTGGAGCGAAATCATTATTTTCCGCCAAAAGCGAAGCAAGTTTTTCTCTCAAGTTTTGATCTTGTTCTCTCAGGCGGCGTTTAGTTACTGCTGACTTTGCCATAAAGTGTTCATGGCGGATTTCTGTCAGTGCTTCTTTTGTCGGTTTGATTTCCGGATTTTCAAAGAGATTGGATTGCACATTCCTTTTCTTTCCAATGAGGGAATTAGCCGCTACGAATTTGGTTTCCAGATTTGGAAGAGTCGGGATGCCAAAGTTAGGTTTGGATGGGTCTTTCTCGCAGTCACAGATGAGTGAAATGAAGAAACGAAGTTTTGTTATCTGAACGGCAATGCTCTGGATATCGCTGCCGTATAAACAGTTTTCGATGATGGTTAGTTTCTGTGTATAGGTATTCTCGTCAGGTTCAATCCTTTGTAGAATGTCAATCATTCTGTTGAGCATTCCCATAGGGAAGGCTCCGGAGCCACAGGCCGGATCTATTACTTTTACCGACTTCAATTTGCGGGCTATTTCATTATATTCCGAAGTTTTCTCAGCCTCATATTTAAAGTTCTGAGCGAAAAGGGAGCGATGAAGTGGAGTATCCCCAAGATAAGCAATAAGGCTTTCATTGACCATATAACCTACTATTTCACGAGGGGTATAAAATGAACCGCTTTGGTTTCGAGCTGTTTCTTTAGTCTCGGGGTTGTATGCACCAAGTAGATTTTCGAATACCTTCCCCAAGAGTTCAGGGTCAAGTGCTACCTGCTGCTCTTCAGGTGTATTTTCTTCTATTGTGAAGTTGTATCTGGCAAGGATGGAGAATAAACCTTTCTCCGGAGCGAAGAATAATATATTTGGAACGACTGCGCGATAACGGTAGCGTCCATCAGAGAATTTAGATGCATTACGGCTGAAACCGTCGTAATAGTAGGCTTTGCTTACTCCGTCCAGTGTCTTTGTCTTGTCAAGGCATTCGAAAAGGCCTCCGTTAAGAAAAGGGACTTCTGAAAACAGACTGATAATTTCTTCTTTCGAAATGGAGAAAAGTTCGTCATATCGATACAATGTTTTTACATCTGTATATCCGACGCTTTCTGCAAAGCCGCGTTTTTCACCATTCTCATCTTCAATGGCTCGATTGAGCGTAGCGAAGAAAAGATTCTGAAGTATTGCATTGTAATAAGTACCAGATACTGGGCTTTGGGAGTCAAAATCTTTCAAGATGGTTTCAATGAAGTTTTCATCGAACAGATTACCTGGTACAAGGTTTTTCTGTTTGATGAACCAAACGAAGATTATGCGGGTAATCATCCTGATGATTTTTTTCTCAAGGTCTTCACGATCATCTTCTTCAATTGCTGTATTGTTGGGAAATGATATATTTCCATCAGGACTGATAGCCCAAAGATACCAGTCAAAGAGATCTTTGTAAAAAAGTTTGGTGAGAGTTTCAACAGAGAAAGCCGCTGTGATGTCGCTAAGGGTCTGTTTACTTTCTTTTAGGACAGTGAAGCGGTCAATAGCGGTGCGGCAGCCCCTGCCTTCCCCGAGGAGATAGGTATATCGCATTGTGTCTGTCGAGCGTTTCTCATAGTTCCCGTCTTTGTCGAAGTCCCATGTCTCGCTGACATACGAAAAGCGCAGGGAACTTTCGTTCTTACGGTAACTGAACACAAAGGCTCCGATGTAGCCCATTCCCCTCCAATCAGAGGTGAGCATATCGCGGATGCCACGTTTGTTTCGGGATATATCCACCTTGTCATTGAGTTCGACTTCATAAACGGCTATGGTCTCGCCATCAGAGAGGGTTATGTTGCCGAGGCGTAAAGCCGTTTTGGCAAGACGGTTGCTGACTTGTATTGGGATGGGATTGCTCCAGAATTTAACATTATTGTGGAATATGTCATGAAGGAGGCCCTGCCAGGCTTCTCTATTATATCTGGATTCTATAATCTCTTTGTAGTTCATATCTTGGACTTATTTAAATGATTCGGAAAGAATAATTTCGGCTTCTGTCTCCTGCTGGTGGAGCATGGATTCTTCTGCGGTGTAGTATGATGAATATTTCTGTGCCATACTGATTATCTCGTCCATAGCTTCGTTTCGTGTCATACGGGACTTGCCGGAGCTGGTCAGGTTTTTATGTATTCGTTGGAGGCGTTTGGATATGTAAGTTATGACCCCACGCTCGGCAAGTGATTTGAGTTGCCTTACTTTTTCATAGAGGTCAGAATCGTCGATTTCAACCATAAATCTGGAAAGGAGGTTGAGGGCAGTATTTACCTGTGAGCCTCGGTTGGACGGATCTTCTTGTGTACTTTCCTGGATTTTGATTTCTTCATCCTGTTTGGTTCTGAATTTCTGCAAAGCCATTTCCACATGTTTATGGTGTAAAGGGATACGGTCTGCCGAAGGCTCATCTGGAGATGCTTTGAAGTATTTCAGGGCATCAAGGACAGAAAGTTCTTCAGCAGTCTCTGATACCAGATAGAACACTTTACGGAAATTGGTCTTCAAGAAAACGAGAGTGTCTCCAGAGAGAGTTGTACCTTCGACTTGCCTTGGATTTCTTCCGGTACGGCTTCGCATGGAAAGTTTGGCGATGCGATTATATTCCTTGCGGTTTGTTTTGTATAGCTCTCGCAGTTCTTCATAATAAGGCAGTTCCAGATTGCGGTCTTCCTGCTGCCCTTTAATTGCCTCGTCAAAGAGCTTGTCCAGGTTTCTGTCTATGACTTCATTCTGGGAATATATCTGGTTGTCTTCTCCGAAAGTGGAGTGAAATGTCTGTATTTTACTGAGAGCTATCTGATTGAGATTTATTTCTCGGTTTCCTTCCCGTGAGGGATAAAAGACATAGTTGTATATGTGTTTGGAGGCTGACCCTATGCGGTTTACACGGCCTATGCGTTGCATGAGCCGGGTGGAGTTCCACGGGGTGTCGTAGTTGACTATTACATTTGACCGATGGAGGTTAATCCCTTCGGCAAGGACATCCGTGGTGAGAATAATATTGTAATTATCGTGCTTGTCTTTGTAATTGGCGTCGAAGTTCTCTCTTATGGTCTTGAACTGGTTGCTTCTGTTTTTTGCAGATATTACCAGTACATCTTTGCGGTTTATGCGTTTGGCCAGGTATTCAACAGTATCGACTGATTCTGAAAATACTACAAGTTTTCTTTCCGGATTACGGTCTGCTTTGAACAGTTCGTGTTTGATCAGATCGTTGAACTTGGCGAATTTAGAATCGTCGGCTTCGGTAACTGATGCCCAGTCTGAGCACATTTGCTCAAGTATTTCCTGATCTTTCTTCAGCATACCTATATACTCGGGGTTGAAATCTGCTGCCCGAAATGAGGCGTTCTTAGGATTGTCCTGCGCTTTGGCGTTCAGTTTCTCTTCTATTTCTTCTTCACTCAATCCAGCAGCAATCAGGTTGTTTATATCCAAGTCCGGAGCAATGAAGATCTTGTCGTTTGCAAACATGTCTATCATATTCTGATTGGCCTGTTTGAAATTAGCGATAGATACTTGAAATGCGTAAAAACTGCTTTCCAGTCGTTTGACAAGGCCGTTCTTTCTTATTCCGGCGAGAGAGCGGCTTATGGTTTCAGCATTGTCGTACAACCCATTGGCAATTTCCGGCTTCAGATATGCGATAGCTTGATATCTGGCATAGGTAAGGTCTTTTGTCAGAATGGTCATGGCCTTTTCAAACAAGTCTGCAAGGTGCTCATTGAGTTCATACCGACTTTCTACGGGGCGTTCCACTTTCGGAAAATCGCCAATGTCTTTATTGTATCGCGATATACTTTCGATGTCGGTGCGGGTCCTTCTTACTGTCAGCGGTTTTATGATTCTGTCGCGTACCTGCTCAGCCAGTTTTTTAAATTTGGCGAGATCAATCTCAGGTTCTTTTTTCAATTTTTTGAACTCCTTGACGAGTGGACTGAAGAATGCGGTAAGGTTGGCCACTCCGTCAATAGTGCAGTGACGAGGATCTTGGAAGAGAAGAATTTCATTGTAAATGTCCGCCGGTGAGTTGTTCATCGGGGTGGCGGAAATGAGCATTACTTTCTTTCTATAACCTTTTATGTTTCCTTGATTGATGCGGGGCATCTTGCATATTTCCTGCAGTTGTTCAAAGGCATTGGTTGTGTGAGACCTGAACTTGTGTGCTTCATCAACAAGTATGAGGTCATATTCATCGGCATTCCAATAATCGTAGTTTTCTTCGTCAAGTATTTTGTTAAGGCTGCCGTTCGTTATGAATTTAGTGTACTTGTCTATGCCGAAATCTTTGAAGGTGCTTTTCCAGTTCTGCTCCACTGCCGGAGGGTATACGACAAGCATTTTGGTGTTGTCACGGCCATTCTCCTGCAAGAATTTTTTCGCAATCATTGTAGCCACGATTGTTTTTCCAAGACCGACAACATCCGCGAGGAAAAATCCGTCATAACGTAGGAGTTTCTGATATCCTTCAATGACGGCATCCATTTGGTAATCGTATTTGGTATAACCAGAAGGCACTTCAAGGGTACTTTCGTTATCGGATTCCATTACCCTGTCGGAGAAGTATTCCATCAGCATTTTGATATATAGGTCGTATGGTGAGATGTCTCCGTTGAGATAGGTTTTTCTGATATTGGCCGTAATGTCATCGGCTTTAATTTCGCATCCTTCCGCTTCTTTCCAAAGTTCTTCAAATTCGTCTTTGGCGTACTGGACATCATCGTATTGCGACAACTTGACATTAAATTCGTATTGTTTGTCTTCACTTATGCCAAGACCGTTGCCGGAAAGATTGCTTGAGCCGGTGATTGCGATACCTCCTGTATATTGGTTGAAATTGTCCGGGTAAAGGACATATATTTTGGCATGGATTCTTTTTGATGGATGCGCCCTGAGTTCGAGTTTACCGTCATTAAGATCTTTGACCATCTGGAAAATCCCTTGCTCGATTTCTTCCTTGTAGCCTGCGTGTTCTATATCATTGCGGATTTGCCTGAGACAATCTTCTTTTACTTCATCTTCTGCTCCGAAGAATATTTTTCCTTGTCGGGCGGCTTCTGCTATGTATTTGTCCACATTTATCCCAACCAATACGCGGGCTTTGTTTATGTTGTCAAGAAATGGTCTTAGTGTAAAATATCCTGATGCACGAAGGAAACCTACAACGGCATCTAGGTTCTTAATCGTTGGGTTGTTGCTCAATACACCTTCAAATTCGCGCATGAGGGTATTGCCGTTCTTGTTGGTGAATATATGAGAATGCATGACCTTGTCCATTATCCGCTATAGATTACATCGTTTTAACTTTATTCTTCCTGTTCCTCCAACCATTCTTGCAGCTTGTTCTGGAGTAACTTCTTATCCGGCAAATAGAGGGCATATTGCTGGGCGTAGATATTGGAATCCTTTGGCAGTGTCAATTCTACCAACGCGTCTTTCTTCTCTTTGCATAGCAGAATGCCGACTGTCGGCTTTTCAAAGTCCTGTTTCACATATCGGTCATAATAATTGACATACATCTGCATCTGACCTAAATCCTGATGTGTGAGTTTGCCTACTTTCAAATCAATCAGGACATAACATTGTAGCAGGCGATTATAGAAGACGAGGTCTACATAGAAATTTTCCTCATCAAATGTAAATCGCTTTTGGCGGGCTTCGAATAAAAATCCCTTTCCCAATTCCAACAGAAAATGTTGCATCTTGTCGATTATGGCATTTTCCAGCTTGGTCTCAGAATAAGACGCATCCGGCTTTAGACCTAAGAACTCTAATGTCAAAGGATTTTTTATGATGTCGTCAGGTTTATTGATTGTTTGTCCTTCATGGGAGAGCCGCATGACTTCATCTTTATTACGGCTTAGGGCTAATCGCTCATATAGGCTTGAACTGTATTGCCGTTGCAATTGACGGACGCTCCAATTTTGTTTTTGGCACTCAATCTCATAAAAGTGGCGCTCCTCGTCTGATTCAATACGCATTAACACCAGATAATGAGACCATGAAAGTGTAAAAGGATATAATACAGGCGATTTGTTTGATTTTGTCATAGCTTTTTGGATTTGGTCAACGCTGTTGACCAAATTGTTGTCCAGAGCTTCGGTCAACACTGTTGCGCCAATCTCTTTTGCCGAATACATAATAAAAAATTTGCGGCATCTTTTCAATGTCTCTACAGACCAGCCATCACCTAATCGTTCTGTCAATATCTCTGATACGCCTTTTAATAATTGTTTGCCGTATGCTGCACGTTCTTCTCCTTCCTGCACAACACTTACAATGACATGTCCTATTTCATATTTAGTGATGACTTCTGCAAGATTGATTGACCGAGCCACGTTGGCTCGAGCATCGATAATCAATCGTTCGATACGTGCTGCGATATCTGCTACAATGTTGTTATCTATATTTTGTCTTTTATTCATGGTCATTAGAGATATCTTTACTTATTAAATCTTGAGCTTTCACGCCCAATACTTCAGCAATTTGAAATAATGTCTCAAGACTCGGCTGACTGGTGTTGGTGCACCATTTGGAAACAGTTGCCTGATCTTTCCCTAATTGTTCCGCCAACCATCTGTTGGTTCGTCTCCTTTCTGCCAATACCACTTTCAGCCGGTTCATATTCTTGCCCATGATATTACTTATTTTATCCAACTGCAGCAAAGATAGCAATTTTTATGTTTTTGTCCTTACTATTAGAATTATACCCAAATAAATTGGCGTTTTATGCATAATTCTAAATATGATTATCTATATTTGCTTATGTTTAATGAAAATAAAAGCCATGGGTGTGTTAACAGATAGTTTGCGTACGTATAACCTTCAAAAAGGTGATTTGGATGAGTTATATGGAATATTCAGATCTGTAAATGATTATGATATTCCTATCGTACGTTACATAATATATCCTAGCTCCGGACTGATACGGCAAAGAATCAATCCTCACGGGAAAGAATTTTATAGTATTTCTGAATTAAATTATCCTCCCGCTATTTGTTTGCCAAAATATGGACGGGTAAATCTTCCATATCAATCAATGTTTTATGCTTGTTCTTTTACAGATACTAATAGTGTTGACGTCCCATTCCCAAGAATAGTATCGCTATTAGAAACATCATCTTTTTTTAAGGACAAGGATAGTGTTGGCATAGAGCGAGCAACCGTATCTCGGTGGGAAGTGACGAAACCGCTAAATCTTATTGCGCTTCCTTTTGTGGACGAGTACAGAAGACCTTGTCCGGAAGTGCTCAATTTTACAAAATCTTGGCATGATATAATGCAAGATGTTTCAGTTAATCCTAATGGTTTGGAATTAATACAATACATGTCCAATGAGATATCAAAAGATTTTGCTTCTGACCATGAATATATGATAATTGCGAATTTTGTAAATTATCTACTAAATGTTAATATGAAAACAAAAGATTCTGATGGCATTATTTATCCATCTGTACCAGCTCAAGGCGGCGGTTTTAATGTGGCCATTAAACCTAATGCTGCAGATACAAAAATTCGCTTTGTTGGAGCATCATTATGTCATCTTTTGAAACAACGTGATGAATCATATGTTGCCATAATGAAGGATGCTCATTTGAATCCAGATGGAACACTGACATATACAGACAGAGTCTTGAGCAAAGAAGAAATGGCAATATACGAGCAATATGCAGATGGGCTTACCTTTGTAAATTAATTATGATTTTTCACACGTGCTACCCAATTTATTTGTCTGAATGTTGTATTTATTTGATTTACTATCGTTTAGTCCTCTTGGGCTACATGGCATTTTGTTTGAAATAAAAATAATTCATCTATAATATGGGACAATTTAAGGATATAACAATTAAGGAGGTCATCGAAGAAATCAATGTCAGTTACTTTCTCCCGGACATTCAAAGAGAATATGTTTGGCTAGATCGGGCCGCAGAAAAGAAAATAGAGCAACTATTTGACTCTATATTAAGAAATTATCCAATAGGCTCTTTCTTATTTTGGAAATTAAGAAAAACTGATGTGGAAACAGATAAGTCAGCTTTGCCAGACTCAGATAAATTAAATTTTCAGCTATATCAATTCATAGAAGATTATGATGTTAGAAATCCTCATAATGAAAAAATTGATATTGCAAAAGTTAACTCTAATGATTTAAATATTGTCCTTGATGGTCAGCAGCGATTAACTTCATTGTATATTGGATTAAAAGGTTCTCGAACTCTGAAAAAACCAAAAGGTTGGTGGGATAATCCAAATGCTTTTGAATTAAAGAAGCTATATCTCAATTTAAGATATCAACCTAGTGAGGAAGACACTGAAGATTGCTATCAATTTGAATTTAAAAATCCTGCTCAAATACCTTCTTCGGATAAAAATAATTTCTGGTTTAAAGTTGGCGACATTCTTAACCTGGTAAGTTTAAATAGATATTGTAGAGAGAATGAATTGGACGATATGGAGGCCGATATATTGGAGAAACTTAAGAATGTGATATGTACAGAACGATTGATTTCTTACTTTGAGGAAACAGAAAAGAATCTAGATAAAGTCTTAAAGATATTCATTAGGGTTAATAGCGGAGGGACAACATTGTCTTACTCAGACTTGCTTATGTCAATTTTGACTGCAAATTTCTCGTCAGATATAAGAGGAGAAATGAATGTATATGTTGATAAGTTTAGGACTACAGGATTCGGCTGTTTCGGTAGAGATCAAATATTGAAAACCAGTTTGTTGCTAATTGGCGCAAACCACATATTTAATCTGAAGAATTTCAACAAAACTAATATTCATTCAATTGAACAAAATTGGGAAAAAATAGTCACTTCAATTACAGATGCAGTCCGTATTGTCGAAGATTTTGGATATTCTGGACAATTGGCATCCGGTTACATCATCTCGATCATTGCGCTGTATTTATATAGGAACGACATAGTATATAACAAACTTGGCAATGTTGATAAAGAGGCGATGTTTAAGTTTGTCAGAACAGCACAGATTACCTCTTACTTTACTACCTCATTGGATAGAAAACTTAGCTATGCACTAGAAGGAATGAATGGAGTGAAGGATTTCTCAGAATTTAATGTTAGAATGGCGAAGATGGATGCCAATAAAGCATTAAAGGTAACTATTGACGACGTGGAAGATTTGCTCACATTGCAATATGGCAACCCTGCTATATTACCTGTTCTACAAGTACTATATCCACACTTAGATTATAAAAATTCCAAATTCCATATTGATCATATATATCCAAAAGCTAAGTTCACTATTAAAAATAAGGATCTTTCTCCAGATTTTATTGAAGAGAAAAATTATCTTTTCAATCTCCAATTATTAGAAGGTGCTGAAAATATAGGGAAAAAAGATGCTGATCCTAATGTATGGATTATAGAACATTTTGGTAATGATATCAATAAGATTGCTGATTATAAGAGCAAAAACTATATTGACGCATGCTGCACAATGCAGTGGAATGATTTTAAGACATTCAAAGAAAAACGAACTGAAGCTCTTCGTGCCGCATTGATGCTTGCATTTAAATAATGTGTTGGATTGAAGCTAAATATGTTTGTCCCGTTATTCCTCCCATCGCCTCAGACCGCCTCAGACGGTGTGGTTTGTTTGCGCAAAATTCATTTATTATTGCATAATATATTGATAATCAATATAGATAAATTTCTTCAACGAGGAAGAATATTAATGCGTTTTTAAGCGCGGAATAATTATTAAATCCCTGTTAATCGATTGATTGACGGGGATTTATTTGTTTGGCCGGTGGCGTTTCATCGCCTCAGGATGAATGGACGTCGCCGATAATTTATAGTTTTTCAGGGATTCTGTTGTCTAATATGATAGAAATCTGAAATCATGATGGAACAGAAGGAACAGGAATTCACCCGATTGGTAGAAAAGCACAAGACCGTTGTCTATACCGTCTGCTATATGTTTTCCGGAAGCAGAGAGGAGGCGGAAGACCTTTTTCAGGATGTGCTGGTCAGGCTCTGGAGAGGATATGACTCATTCCGCGGAGAGTCGGACGTCCGGACCTGGTTCTACCGCGTAAGTCTCAACACCTGCATCAACGGACAGAAGCGAAAGAAAAAGAGACGGGAAACGACCCGTGTCCCGTTAAGCATCGATGTCGATTTCTTCGGGGAGATAAGCGACAGGACACTCCAGGTCAGACGTCTGTATGCCCGGATAAACCGCCTCGGACTTGTTGACCGTGCACTGATTCTCTTGTGGCTCGAAGGGTTGTCTTATGAGGAAATCGGGGCTGTCATAGGCATTTCCGTAAAGAATGTCTCCTTCCAGCTCTACAGGATTAAGGAGGAACTCAAGAAAATGAACATCTAAATCCCAAAGGCTATGCAGAATGACAATTTATCCATGTATGATGAACTCCGGCAGATGAAGTCGGATTATGAACATCTCAAGGCCGGGGTGGACCGGCAGACGATAATCAACAGCCAACTCATGGAGGCGGTCTTCAGGAACAATGCCGGTGTGCTGGATTCAAACAGGAAAACCACCCTGGCGGGTGTGGGCGCAGCGGCGCTTGTCACGTTGGCGGCCTCCTATCTCAGGGGACTTGACATGTCTCTTGCCGGGATGATTGCCGGATTCTATGTACTTGTGCTCATTGGCTATGTGTGCATATACCGGAGGCTCGGGAAGATAGAAAACGGCACGGACAGCGTCCTCTCGACGGTCGTCCGATTAAGGAAATTCAAACGGGACTACATGGTCGTCAATATCGCTTCATGGGTTCTGGTGGCAGGTCTTATGTGCTTCATGCTCCCTGCAATCCACGACACGTTCCGCATTCCGGCGCGAGGCGTTGCCGCCGTAGCCGTCATGTGCGTCGCTCTTCTGGCAGGCGCCGGCATCCAGTATTTTGTTGACCGGCGGGTGCTTCGGGCCTGCGATGACATGATTGACCATCTGAAAGACCGGTCATGACCTGCCCCCCCCCTCGGTCCGGTGATAAATCGAGCCGGGGGGCGACGTCCGTCCCTTCGGGCTTCCCCGCATACGGCTGAGCCGGTATGCCCCCCCCTACGCTGTTCCCGAACGCTTCGGGCGGTGCGGTGTGTCGGCGTAAGATTTGTTGATTTCATGGGGAATCGTTGACAATCAATGTGTGCCGATTCCCCCGGCGAGGGCGCATGCAGCCCGTTTTTGAGGACAAATGCCTCAAGATAGGCCTGCTGCAAACCCACGAGAGCGACCTACGGGTCGCTCTTTTTGTGTCCTGGGGCTGCCGGTCTCCAGGTCTCCTTGCGGGGATTGGGACGCCGCCGCTTCGGAAGGCGGAGGACGCTGGCGGGGTGCGGACGGGACGGCCGCAGAAAATAAATTCGCCGTAAACGTTTCCGACCGTATAGTTTTTCCCGACATTTGTTGTCTAATCAGCAGGAAAAAAGAGATGGGCGGATGAACGCCGTGGGGGGAGTGGAAAAATATCCCCTGTCCGTATAGTTTTTCCCGGGGATTGGTTGTCTAACAGATGAAAAAATGAAATAGACGGATGAACACCAAAGAGGCACAATTCAAGAGTATCATTCAGCAGCACGAGCGCACCATCTACACGGTCTGTTACATGTTTTCGACCGATGCGTGCGAAGTGGACGACCTGTATCAGGAGATTCTGATTCGACTCTGGCGGGGCTTCGAAACGTTCGAAGGGAGGAGCGACATCAGAACCTGGATTTACCGGGTCAGCCTGAACTACTGCATCAACTTCAGCCGCCGGAGGAGCCGGGAGCGCAGGCGGATGGACCGCGGCATCGGTCCGGACCCGGACGGCAGCCTTGAGCGGCACTTGCAGGTAAAACAACTCTATAATCGAATCAACCGGCTGGGACTGGTGGACCGGAGCGTCGTCCTGTTGTGGCTTGAAGGCCTGAGCTACGACGAGATTGGGGCTATCCTGGGCATTTCGGTCAAGAATGTCTCATTCAAGTTGGTTCGTATCAAGGAGCAACTCAAAAAGATGTCTGACAATTAAAAACAAGAATCGTATGGAAAAGAGCATGGAACGAGAGCTGCAGATGCTGCGGGCGGATTACAACGAGCTCAAGGGGGAGCTGAAAGCGCAGCAGGTGGTCAACGAGCGTTTCTTCAGGATGGTGAGGCGGCGTCCGGCGCTGGCCGTCACGAAGGAGATTCGGAACCGGATGATGCTCGACATCGTGACCGTTCCGATGGTTATTCTGATTTGCCGGTTCGGCGACTGGCCGATGTTGTTCGGCGGGCTGGTTTCGCTGTGGGCCGTGGCCGATTTGTGCGCCACGGTGTGGATGAACCGCAAGCTGGGGATGGACAATCTGCTCAGCGGCGATGTGCGGTCGGTTACGGAGAAGATTTCGGGCTACCGCCGGTTCTACCGGGGAATGTTGCTGGTGTGCATTGTCCCTCTGGTCGCGATGCTTGCCTACATCTTCATGCGGCTCTATGCCCTGGCGGAGAGTCCCGATGCGGTGCAGCTTATCGTCATGTCGGGCGTTGTCTTCACCTCGCTGGCCTGTGCCGTGGCCGTGTCGCAGTACAGACGGCATGAGCGAAACTGCCGGGAATTGATGGCGCAGTTCGAGGAGCGCTGACCTCCTCGCAAAACATTCATGGACGGTTGCGGGCATCGGCAGACGGTGCCTGCAACTGCCGTTTCGGGCCGGGATAACTTCCGTCGGCGGCCGGCAGGCCCATCCGCAGGTGAGGCCGTGCAGGCCGCTCGTAGGGTGGAACGACCGAACGGTCCGACAGCATACATCGGAGTCTGGATGCTCTGTTTGGTCGTTTCTTGTGGATTTTTTTGCTCTTTTCCCGGATATATATATCGTATATTTATATGTTCCGTTTGGGATAGGAATAAGATAGAGTGGTATACCGGAAGCGTAAGTTTATTCTCGGTCGTGTGGGTTATAAGAACGGAGAATGGACGTACGCGTCTTTTTTTTCGTATGTATGTGTGATGGGGGGGTGGACGGTTCTGAGGCCGGCCTGCTCCCGTTGTCCGAAATAAGCCTTCAGCACCGCGCCTCCTTCATGTAATAACCCGTTCCGAGGTGCGGGGACGCAAGTCAATATTCATACTTTATGAAAAGAGTTATTCTTTTGATGGCGGTTGCTGTCGCTCTGAGCGCATGCTCGAATCGTGTTTACAAGTCGTCTACCGCCCGCGTGGCCGAGATTCCCTCCAAACTGGAGTCGATGGTGAACGTCTCGGACCTGGAGGTTTCCGAGGTGAAGGTTTCGGGCGTATGCACCGGCAAGGACGGCAAGTACCTGTCGAAGAAGGTCAAGGAGCAGAATGCCGTTGCCGAGGCCTTGAAGAAGTCGGGTGCCGACATCCTTGTTGAACCGCAGTTCACCTACACCTACGACAAGAAAGGCCGTCTGACGGCAGTCGAGGTATCGGGATACCCGGCCCGTTACCGCAACTTCCGCTCGGTTACCAAGGAGGATGCCGAGGTCATCAATGCCCTGCGCAATCCTTCGACCAATCAGCAGGTTCTGATGCTCCCGGTCGTACAGAAATAACGGACGTTGCCGAACTTGACGTCGCTCCCGTTCGGGTCGAGGTCGATACGACCTGGACGAACCACCTCTTCAAGGGCTCGACGCCCGTGAAGGCGCAGCGGGAGGAGCTGGTTGCCCGGATTCTCGATGATGCCTCGGCCGACGTACTGGTCGAGCCCGAAATCCGTCACGAATCGAATCAGCACTGGTTCCGCACGGAGCATCGTCTTTCGGTGAGCGGATTCCCCGCACGCTACGCTCGCTTCCGTTCGGCTACGCTCGAGGACATCCGGACCATCAATGCCGTGCGTTGTCCCGATACCGTGCGGACGACGCTCGTGCTGGCGGAGTCGCTTCGGCCGGAGCCCCGCAGGGGCGCTTCGTTCGGCAAGGCCGTGCCGGTTACCCAGCCGAAGCCTGTCAGGACGAAAGGCGGCAAGTTCCGCGAGCGCCGTTCGGGTTATCGAGGTATGATTGAGGGCAGCTACATCAACCTTGCGACCTCGTCCGACTACCGGGGCGACGGATTCGCCTTCGCGACCATCCATGGCCGGCAGTTCGGAAAGCATTTCTATGCGGGTCTGGGTCTCGGCGTTTTCAAGGTTAACCGAGAACAGCTGAACAGCAGCTACTATTACACCTCG
Source organism: uncultured Alistipes sp. (assembly GCA_900542505.1). Lineage (GTDB taxonomy): Bacteria > Bacteroidota > Bacteroidia > Bacteroidales > Rikenellaceae > Alistipes > Alistipes stercorigallinarum. Next base: position 36,170 of record UQNV01000011.1, on the reverse strand, counting down.
TCCGCGGTGATGGTGCCGTTCTTCCTCGACGCGAAGGCCTACCTGCTCAAGGGGCGCTTCTCGCCCTACATCGAGGTGCGCGGCGGATACGATTTGGGCGATACCGAATCCTACTACCTGAGCGAGGGCGTCGGCGTGAGCTACGGCCGCTTCGAATTGGGTGTCAATCTCTTCCAATTCGATTGGTTCAGCGGCCTGCAGGCACGCCTGGCCATTCTCTTCTGAGGCGCTGTGTCGCCTCATGGTGCAAGTCGTCGGGTCCCGCTGGACCCGACGACGTTTTTTGTGCTTTGCAGAGTTGTTTTCGGGGGGCAAAAGATGTAAATTTGCAGGCATTTTACTGCGTTTATGGATTTTTTCAGCGACCTGTTCCAATACGGCTATCTCTCGAATGCCTTCATCGCCTGCATCCTTTCGGGCATCACCTGCGGCATTGTCGGCACCTATGTCGTCTGCCGGCGGATGGTCTTTCTGGCGGGAGGCATCACCCATTCGTCGTTCGGCGGACTGGGCATCGCCTTCTATCTGGGGGCCAATCCGATTCTCGGGGCGATGCTCTTCGCCGTCCTCTCGGCGCTGGGCATCGAGTGGGCCTCGACGCGGGGACGCATCCGTGAGGATTCGGCCATCGGCATCATCTGGTCGGTGGGCATGGCCGTCGGTGCGCTCTTCATGTCGCTGCGGCCTGGTTATACCTCGGGCGACCTGTCGGCATATCTTTTCGGCAGCATCGTGACGGTGACCGACGGCGACGTCGGGGCGCTCGCCGTGCTGACAGCTCTGCTGGTTGCGGGGGCGCTGTTGTGGCTGCGTCCGGTCATGTATGTCGCCTTCGACCGCGAATTCGCCCGCAGCCGCGGCATCCATACGCGTGTGATTTCCTATCTGCTGGCGGCGCTCATCGCCGTGACCATCGTCCTCTCGATTCGCATCATGGGCATCGTGCTGCTCATCTCGCTGCTGACCATTCCCGTGGTGATTGCCAACAGCTTCTCGAAGTCGTTCCGGCGGATTGCCCTCGTAGCTCCCGTCGTGGCCGTGGCGGGCAACGTCGGGGGCCTGGTGCTCAGCTATGGCCTTGAGGTGCCTCCCGGCGCCGCCATCATCTTCATCCTGACGCTGCTGCTCGTTGTCGCACGGCTGCGGGCGTGGTGGCTCCATGCGTCGCGTCGCGCCGGTCGCTGAGCCTCGCCGTCGGGCACTGCGGTATTCGGCGCCCGAAGGCGGCGGATAGTCTGCCGAGAACTCCGTTAATTCGTTTTTTTGTTATATCTTTGTGCCTGCCGTAGTCCGGCGCCAACAAACGACCGTGGAAGCGTAGCATGAAAACCATCTACAAACTCATCCTGAAGTCCTACCTCGGACCGATGATTATGACGTTCTTCATCGTGATGTTCGTCCTGATGATGAACTTCGTGTGGCGCTATATCGACGAGTTGGTGGGCAAGGGTCTCAGCGCCGGCATCATCATCGAGCTGATGTCCTATGCCATGGCCAACATGATTCCCCTGGGTCTGCCGCTGGCCACGCTGCTGGCCGCCATCATGACGATGGGCAATCTGGGCGAGAACTACGAGCTGCTGGCCATGAAGTCGGCCGGCATGTCGCTGCCGCGCATCATGCGGCCGCTGCTGGTGGTGGTGGGCATCATTGCCGTGGGCAGCTTCTTCGTGAGCAACAACCTGGTGCCCTACGCCAACAAGAAGATGTACAGCGTCCTCTACGACATCCGCCAGCAGAAGCAGACCATCGAATTCCAGGACGGACTCTTCTTCAACGGCATCGACAACATGTCGATTCGCGTCGGGCGTCAGGACCCCGAGACGCACCTGCTGCGCGATGTGCTGATATACGACAACCGCCAGGTGAACGGCAACATGAACACCATCGTGGCCGATTCGGGCTACATCCGCCTGTCGGACGACAAGAAGTTCCTGCTCGTGACGCTCTTCCACGGCGAAACCTACGAACAGACGCGTAACAGCCAGTGGTACACCAAGAGCACGCTGCGCCACCATACGTTCGACATGCAGGACCAGAAGATTTCGATGGACGGCTTTGCCATGGAGCGCAGCAACTCGGACCAGTTCTCGAACAGCCAGACCAAGAACATCAACGAACTGCAGCACGATATCGATTCGCTGGAGGTGGAGGTCAATTCGGTGACCAGCCGCTCGTACGAGCCGCTGCTCAAGGAGCAGATTTTCGTCAAGGACAATTCGGTGCTGCCGCAGCCCGACAGCCTGCGGGTCGACAAGAGCGGCTACGCCAACATGTATGTAATCGATTCGCTCGGGTCGATGCCCGTGCGCGACAAGGAGCGTGTATGGAGTCAGGCGCGTACGCTGGCCAAGAACTCGCGCAACATGTTCTCGTTCGACGAGTCGATGTCGAAGGATGCGCTCAACCTGCTGTACCGCAGCAAGGTGGAGTGGCACCGCAAGACGTCGCTTCCCGTGTCGATTGTCATCTTCTTCCTCATCGGTGCACCGCTGGGGGCCATCATCCGCAAGGGCGGCCTGGGTATGCCGATTGTCATCTCGGTCATCTTCTTCGTCATCTACTACATCATCAGCATCACGGGTGAGAAACTGGCCAAGGAGGGCAGTTGGGAGGCTGTCTACGGCATGTGGCTGTCGACCTTCATCCTGACGCCCATTGCCGTCTACCTGACCTACAAGGCGACGAACGACTCGTCGCTGCTCGATACCGACTGGTATGCCGGTCGCATCAAGGTGCTCAAGGAGAAGCTGCACCTGAATCTGAAATTCAAGTTGAAACGCAAAAAATCTAAAAACCAACCAAATGGCAACGGAGAGCATATTGAATAGCGTCGAGGAGGTCATCGAGGACTTCCGACAGGGCAAAGTGGTAATCGTCGTCGACGACGAGGACCGCGAAAACGAAGGCGATTTCATCGTCGCGGCGGAGAAAATCACGCCCGAAATTGTCAACTTCATGCTCAAGCAGGGACGCGGCGTATTGTGCGCACCGCTGTCGGAGGAGCGCTGTGCCGAGCTTGAGCTCAACATGATGGAGCCCAACAACACCTCGCTGCTGGGTACCCCCTTCACGGTGACGGTCGACCTGCTGGGCGAAGGATGCACCACCGGAGTCTCCATCCACGACCGTGCGGCGACCATCCGTGCGCTGGCCGACCCGAAAACCCGTCCGGCCGACTTGGGCCGTCCGGGTCACATCAACCCGCTGCGTGCCCGTCAGAAGGGCGTGCTGCGCCGTCCGGGCCACACCGAGGCGGCCGTCGACCTGGCCCGTCTGGCCGGTCTGCAGCCTGCCGGCGCGCTGATTGAAATCATGAACGAGGACGGGACGATGGCCCGTCTGCCGCAGCTGCTCGAGGTGGCGAAGAAGTATGACCTGAAAATCATCTCCATCGCTTCGCTCATCGCCTACCGCCTGCGCGAGGAGTCGATTGTCGAGAAGGGCGAGACGGTACCCCTGCCCACGGCGTGGGGCGACTTCATGATTACGCCCTTCAAGCAGAAGAGCAACGGGCTGGAACACGTGGCCCTCACCAAGGGAACGTGGAGTCCCGACGAGCCGGTGCTCGTGCGCGTCCACAGCTCGTGTGCGACGGGCGACATCTTCGGTTCGTGCCGCTGCGACTGCGGCGAGCAGCTTCACGAGGCGATGCGCATGATTGACGAGCAGGGCAAGGGTGCCATCGTCTACCTCCAGCAGGAGGGCCGCGGCATCGGCCTGTGCAACAAAATCAAGGCCTACAAGCTCCAGGACGAGGGGCTCGATACGGTCGATGCCAATGTCAAACTGGGCTTCAAGGCCGACGAGCGCGACTACGGCGTCGGGGCGAGCATCATCCGCGAGCTGGGCATCCAGCACATGCGGCTGATGACCAACAACCCGCAGAAGCGGGCCGGTCTCGAAGGCTACGGCATCACCATCGACGAGATTGTCCCCATCGTCATCGCTCCCAACGCCTACAACCTGCGCTACCTGAAGACCAAGGAGGAGCGCATGCACCACACGCTGGGGCTCAAGGAGCAGCAGTAATCAGGTCGTCTCTACATGACCCCGCGGCAAGGCTGCGGGGTCTCTTTTCCCCATATCCCGGGAGTTCCCTTCGCCGGTGCGGCTGCACCCGTGCGGCGGTGGCTGCCCGGTCCTAAATCGAGCATCATGGACGCCAAGAATCTTCGCATCGTATTCATGGGTACGCCCGAATTCGCCGTACCCTCGCTCCGGGCACTGGTCGACGGTGGCTACAATGTCGTGGCCGTCGTGACGACGCCCGACAAACCTGCCGGCCGCGGACAGAAGGTCCACCAGAGCGACGTCAAGGTCGCCGCCCTCGAGCTGGGGCTTCCCGTGCTGCAGCCCGAAAAGCTGCGCGCCCCCGAATTCGTCGAGGCGATGCGCGCTCTGCAGCCCGACCTCGGGATTGTCATCGCCTTCCGCATGCTCCCCGAGGTCATCTGGTCGATGCCCCGCCTGGGGACATTCAACCTCCACGCCTCGCTGCTGCCCCAGTACCGGGGTGCCGCTCCCATCAACTGGGCCATCATCAACGGCGAGCGCGAGACCGGCGTGACGACCTTCCTGCTCAACCACGAAATCGACAAGGGAGCCATTCTGGCTCAGGCCAGCATGCCGATTCTCGATGACGACAACGTCGGCACGATGTACGACAAACTGATGCACCGAGGCACGTCGCTGGTGCTCGACACGGTCGAGCGCCTCGCCGCGGGCGATGTTACTCCCGTCGAGCAGCCTGCCTGCGATGACGGGGCACTGCGCCCGGCGCCGAAAATCTTCAAGGAGGATTGCCGCATCGACTGGAACCGTCCGGGCAGGCGGATTGTCGACTTCGTGCGGGGCCTTTCGCCCTATCCGGCCGCATGGAGCGATGTGGTGCGTGCGGGGGAGAGCGAACCCTCGTCGAGTGTCAAGCTCTTCGCCGTGCACTTCGAGTCAGGCCGGCACGACGAGATGCCGGGCAGCCTCTTCAGCGATGGCCGCACCCTCCGTGTGGCCTGTGCCGACGGCTGGATTTATGCCGACGAACTGCAGATGGCCGGCAAGAAGCGGCTGCCGGTTCGTGAACTGCTCCTCGGCTGGCGCGATGTCAACGACTGCTCGTTCCGGTAGCAGGAGCACCCGGTCAGGCATGGCGCAGCGGTGATTCAGGCGGAGAATTTGCAAAGTTCTCCGCTTTTTCGTATCTTTCAACGAACCAAACCTCCAAAGCCATGATGAAAAAAGTGCTGCTTCCGCTTCTGTTTGTGCTGGCGCCCTTCGTGCTTTCGGCTCAGCAAAGCTCCTCCGATGTTCCGTTCAACGGCCTTGTGAAGGACCTTTCGGGCAAGGGTGTCAAGGTCCGCGTCTTTGTCAAGAACAGCGACAAACGCACGGTGGCCGACCGCGATGGCCGGTTCGGACTGACGAACCTCAAACCCAACGATACGCTCCTGTTGCAGTACCGCCGCGAGAAGGTGGAGATTCCGCTCGACGGACGGCGCAGCATCAAGGTGCTGTGGGGTGGGACCGAACCTTCTTACGACGAGGATGCGGAGCTGGTGGACCTCGGGTTCGGCTATGTCAAGCGGCGCGAATATGCCGGCAGTTCGTCGGGCATCACCGGTGAGATGATGCTCCAGAAGGGATTCACCGACCTGCAGACGGCATTGCTGACGCTCATCCCGGGACTGCAGCTCATCAATGGCGAGCTGGTCATCCGCGGTCAGAGTTCGGTCAACTCCTCCTCGGCTGCGTTGATTGTCTGCGACGGCATGCCCGTGTCGAGCCTCAGCAGCATCAGCATCTATGAGGTCAAGTCGGTCGAGGTGCAGCGCGGCAACAATATGTACGGTGTGCGCGGCGGCAACGGCGTGATTCTGATTCGTACGCGCGACAAGTAGGGTAGTGCGCACTTCCGCTCTCCCCGTCCCGTTCCTTCCTGCGGAGCATGTTCTGGCCCGGGCCGTTGTGGCCCGGGTTTGTTTTTGTGACAGTCCGGCCATTAGCCTGCACGGTTGTCCGGAGTTGGCCCGTTTACCCGTTAGTCAGTCTTTCTATCCGTCCTCCTGCCGGTCCGGCCGTCAACCAGTTGTCCAGCTGCGCCCGGATACCCTCCCCTTCCTTAAATAAAAAATACCCGCCGGAAACCGGCGGGTATTTCGTTGCATGCTTCGTACCGATTACTCGGCGAGCAGAATCTCGAGCATCTTGATGGCTGCCGTGGCAATCGGCGTACCGGGACCGAAGATGGCGGCGGCGCCGTCGCGGTAGAGCTCGTCGTAATCCTGGTGAGGAATCACACCGCCCACAATCACGATGATGTCCTCGCGGCCCAGCTTCTTGAGCTCGGCAATCAGCTGCGGAACCAGCGTGAGGTGACCTGCGGCCAGCGACGATACGCCCACTACGTGAACGTCGTTCTCGACAGCCTGCTTGGCGGCCTCCTCCGGAGTCTGGAACAGCGGACCCATGTCGACGTCGAAGCCGATGTCGGCATAACCGGTGGCTACCACCTTGGCACCACGGTCGTGACCGTCCTGACCCATCTTGGCAATCATGATGCGCGGCTGACGGCCCTCTTTCTTGGCGAACTCGGCGCACAGCTCCTTGGCGCGCTCGAAAGACTTGTCGTTTTTCACTTCTGAAGAGTATACACCTGAGATGGAACGAATCACTGCCTTGTAACGTCCTACGACAACCTCGCAGGCGTCGGAAATCTCACCCAGCGTAGCGCGGACCTTGGCAGCCTCGACGGCCAGCTCGAGCAGGTTGCCCTGCTTGGTCTTCACGCACTCGGTGATGGCGTCGAGTGCCTTCTTCACGGCGGCCTCGTCGCGCGAAGCGCGCAGCTCCTTCAGACGCTTGATCTGGCTCTCGCGCACGGCGGTGTTGTCCACGGCCAGGATGTCAATCGGAGCCTCCTTCTCAAGACGGTACTCGTTCACGCCGATAATCTTCTCAGCACCCGAGTCGATGTGAGCCTGCTTGCGTGCGGCAGCCTCCTCGATACGCATCTTCGGAATACCGGTCTCGATGGCCTTGGCCATACCGCCCAGCTTCTCGATTTCCTGGATGTGCTCCCAGGCCTTGTGCGCAATCTCGTTGGTGAGCGTCTCGACGTAGTACGAACCGGCCCACGGGTCGATTTCGCGGCATACGTTGGTCTCCTCCTGGATGTAAATCTGGGTGTTGCGGGCGATACGCGCCGAGAAGTCGGTCGGCAGTGCGATGGCCTCGTCGAGTGCGTTGGTGTGCAGCGACTGGGTGTGGCCCAGAGCGGCGCCCATGGCCTCGATGGCCGTACGTGCAACGTTGTTGAAGGGGTCCTGCTCCGTGAGCGACCAACCCGAGGTCTGCGAGTGGGTACGCAGTGCCAGCGACTTGGGGTTCTTCGGGTCGAACTGCTTGACAATCTTGGCCCACAGCATACGTGCGGCACGCATCTTGGCAATCTCCATGAAGTGGTTCATGCCGATGGCCCAGAAGAACGACAGACGCGGTGCGAAGGCGTCAATCGACATGCCGGCGTTGATACCTGCACGCAGGTACTCCAGACCGTCAGCCAGCGTATAGGCCAGCTCGATGTCGGCCGTTGCGCCTGCCTCCTGCATGTGGTAACCCGAAATCGAAATCGAGTTGAACTTGGGCATGTTCTTCGAGGTGTACTCGAAGATGTCGGCGATGATGCGCATCGAGAACTCGGGCGGATAGATATAGGTGTTGCGCACCATGAACTCCTTGAGGATGTCGTTCTGGATGGTACCCGACAGCTGGTCGAGCGTGCAGCCCTGCTCCAGACCGGTGACGATGTAGAAGGCCAGGACGGGCAGCACGGCGCCGTTCATGGTCATCGAAACCGACATCTTGTCGAGCGGAATACCGTTGAAGAGCACCTTCATGTCCTCAACCGAGCAAATCGACACACCGGCCTTGCCGACGTCACCGACAACACGCGGGTGGTCGGCGTCGTAGCCGCGGTGCGTAGCCAGGTCGAATGCCACCGACAGACCCTTCTGACCGGCCGCCAGGTTGCGGCGATAGAAGGCGTTGGACTCCTCGGCGGTCGAGAAACCGGCGTACTGGCGGATGGTCCAGGGACGCATCACGTACATCGTCGAGTAGGGACCGCGCAGGAACGGAGCGATACCGGCCGCATAGTTCAGGTGCTCCATGCCTTCGAGGTCTTCGGCCGTATAGGTTCCCTTGACGGGAATGCGCTCGGCCGTCAGCCACGGCTCGACCTGTCCGCAGCCCTTCGAGGCGCAGCAGCTCTGCTGCTGGTCGCCTGCGTATTTTAATTCTGAAAATTTAGCTCTCATGATTAGATTCCCATCTCTTTAAGGTAGAACTTCAGTGTTTCGAGCACGTTCGACTTCACGTTGATGAAGTTCGTGATGCCCTGTGCCTCCAGTTCGGGCGTGCAGGCGGGAGCTCCGGCCACAACGAGGATGGCCTTGCCGCCGAGCAGCTCCTTGACCTTCGGAGCGACCGTTGCGTAGTCGTCGTCCGACGAGCAGACTACGACAATCTCGGCCTTCGATGCGAGTGCGGCCTCGACGCCCTCCTCAACCGACTTGAAGAAGGTGTTGTCGATGACGCGGATACCGGCGCAAGCGAAGAAGTTGCACGAGAACTGTGCGCGGGCGCGGGCCATTGCCAGGTTGCCGCAGGTGAGCATGAATGCCTTCGGCTCCTTGCCCGAGCGGTCTACGTGCAGACGCATCGACTCGAATGCCATGGCGCCGCGGTAGGGCTTCAGCGTGTTGCCTTCGCCTTCGGGGCGCGTTACGCACTCGTCGGTGATTTCGGCACCGGCCTTCTCCGTGAAGTTGGGGTACTGGTTGGCGCCCAGCAGCGTCTGACGGCGCGTTGCGATGTTCTTGTCCTTGGCTGCAGCCGAAGCCTTGACGCGCTCTACGATGAAGCCCGACTTGTAGGCCTCCGTATAGCCGCCCTTCTCCTCAATCTCGAGGAAGAGCTTCCATGCCTCGTTGGCAATCGACTGGGTGAGGTTCTCGATGTAGTACGAGCCGCCGGCCGGGTCAACGACCTGGTCGAAGTGGGCCTCGTGCTTGAGCAGCAGCTCGACGTTGCGGGCGATGCGCTTCGAGAATTCGGTCGGAGCCTCGAACGATGCGTCGAACGGCGTCACCTCCAGCGAGTGGATGCCGGCGATGGTGGCCGACATGGCCTCGGTCGTGCCGCGGAGCATGTTCACGTAGGGGTCGTATACGGTCTGGTTCCAGGTCGAGGTCACGGCGTGGGTGAACATCTTGCCGGCGCAGTTCTTCTCGGGACCGTATGCCTTGACGATGTTGGCCCAAAGCATGCGGGCGGCGCGGAACTTGGCCATCTCCATGAAATAGTTCGAGGTGACGGCCATCGAGAAACGGAGCTTGCGGGCAGCCTCGTCGATGCTCAGACCCGCCTCCATCAGACGTACCAGGTAGTCGTGACCGGCCGACAGCGTGAAGGCCAGCTCCTCGACGATGGTCGAGCCGGCGTTGCTGAAGATGTGGCCCGAAACGCTCACCACGCGGATGTGCTTGTACTCCTTGCTCTTCTTAATCAGCTCGGCGATGCGGGCGAAGCACTTGGCTCCGTTCTCCGAGCAGAAATCGCCCTTCGAGGTGAGACCCTTGACCAGCGGGTCGATGCAGAAGTTGGCCTGCACCTCCTCCTTGGCGATGCCCTCCTTCTCGACCTTGGCGAGGAAGAGTTCGGCCACGTTGGCGATGTGCTCGCCGCAGAAGGTCAGTTCGATGGCCGGGATGTGGATGCCGGCCAGCAGGGTGTCGAGGTCGGCGGCGGAGAAGCCCTCCTTGGCGATGCAGAGTCCCAGTGCATCCACGCCTGCGTTGAGGAGCTTGAGCGCCTCTTCGTTGGCAGCCTTGGGGCATTCGACGCGGATGGTCTGATGTACGTGCCAGCGGTTATGCGCGCGCGTACCTCTTACATAAGGGAACTCTCCGGGCTGGGAGCCCAGGAACCGGAGGCCTTCGAGATTTTCGGCCCGGTAGTAGGGACGGACATTGAATCCCTCTCCGGTTCTCCATACGAGTTTTCGCTCGTAGTCAGCACCTTTCAGGTCGGCCGTAATCACCTCTTCCCACTTCTCGGTCGGGACCGGGGGGAATTCGGTGAACAGCTTTTCACGTTGGGTATTTGCCATAACTATTTAGAGATTAGTATAAGTGTTGTCCAAATTGCACGTAAAGATATAAAATATTCGGGAGATTGGAGCAATAAATCGTTAGGAAAATAACAGTGGCCGCTTCGGGCGGGGGTGCGCAGCGGGTGTGCGGGGCTTTTCTTTGGAGGGTTATTTGGGATAAAATTAGCACATTAATGGAATAAAACAGGGCGAATGCCGGAAAAGTGAAAATTTTGCCGTTTTGCGAAAATTGAGGGTTGTTTTCCGGAAAATTGGTGAAAAATTCGGGCGGTTTACGGAAAAACAGGGGCGTTTTTGCGGAAAACATCGAAAAAAATAGGGTATTTTCGGAAAATTGTCGATTTTTGCAAAACAACATTTTTGATAATTTTTTACCTTTGCAACGAAGTTCAAACGACAACATTTCTCCTATCCAGATTTATGTCTCTTCTCAGATTTAAAATGGTCGATGCGGCGATTAATCACACCGCCGTCGACGTGAAGGCACCCGGGGGGCGTCCTTCGGATTATTTCGGCCGCAAGGTCTTCGGACGGGCCGCCATGCGTAAATACCTCGACCGGAAAACTTACGAGGCACTGCTCGATACAATGGAGCACCGTACGCCGTTGACGCTCGAGGTTGCCGATGGTATTGCGGCGGGCATGCGGCAGTGGGCGCTCGAACACGGGGCTGACCATTACACGCATTGGTTTCAGCCTCTGACAGGTGGTACGGCAGAGAAACACGATGCCTTTGCCGAGCCCGACGGGGTGGGCGGCGTGCTCGAGGAGTTCTCGGGTAAACTGCTCGTGCAGCAGGAGTCCGACGCCTCGTCGTTCCCCAACGGAGGTATCCGCAACACCTTCGAGGCGCGCGGCTATTCGGCCTGGGACCCCGCTTCGCCTGCATTCATCGTCGATACGACGCTCTGTATCCCGACCGTCTTCATCGCCTATACGGGCGAGGCGCTCGACTACAAGGTGCCCCTGCTCCGCTCGCTTTCGGCCGTCGATAAGGCTGCCACGGAGGTATGCCGCTACTTTGACAAGAATGTCGAGCGCGTGTATGCCTATCTGGGTTGGGAGCAGGAGTATTTCCTCGTGGACGAGAGCCTGTGGGCAGCACGCCCCGACCTGATGCTTACGGGACGTACGCTCATGGGGCATGAGTCTGCTAAGAACCAGCAGATGGAGGACCACTATTTCGGGGCCATCCCTGCGCGTGTCATCGCCTTCATGAAAGACCTCGAATACGAGTGCCTGAAGCTGGGCATTCCGGTCAAGGCGCGTCACAACGAAGTAGCTCCCAATCAGTTCGAACTGGCACCCGTCTATGAGGAGGCAAACCTGGCCAATGACCACAACCAGCTGCTGATGACCATCATGGACAAGATTGCCCGCCGTCACAAGTTCCGTGTGCTGCTGCACGAGAAGCCCTTCAAGGGCATCAACGGCTCGGGCAAGCACAACAACCTCTCGCTGGGTACCGATACGGGCGTCAATCTTTTCGGTCCGGGCAAGACGGCAACTGAAAATCTGCAGTTCATCACATTCCTTGTGAATGTCATCTCGGCCGTCTACAAGCATAACGGACTGCTCAAGGCTTCCATCATGAGTGCCACAAACGCTCACCGTCTGGGCGCCAATGAGGCTCCCCCGGCCATTATCTCGACCTTCCTTGGTTCGCAGGTTTCAGCCGTGCTGGATAAACTCGAGGCAAGTTCGGGTGATGACGCTATCCGTTTCGATGCCAAGAACGTATTCAAGATGAGCGGCATTTCGCACATCCCGGCCCTGCTGCTCGACAATACGGACCGCAACCGCACTTCGCCCTTTGCCTTTACGGGCAACCGCTTCGAATTCCGAGCCGTGGGTTCGTCGGACAACTGCGCCGAAGCGATGATTACCTTCAATGCGGCTCTGGCCAATGAGTTGACCGAGTTCCGCCGCAACGTCGATGCGAAAATTGAGGGCGGCATGAAGAAGGAGAAGGCCATCTACGAAGAACTCAAGGAGATGATTCGTGCTTGCAAGGCGATTCGTTTCGACGGCAACGGCTATTCGGACGAGTGGAAGGAGGAGGCCGCACGCCGCGGTCTGGACTGCGAAACCTCGACGCCGCTCATTTTTGACCGCTACCTCGACGAGCGCTCCGTCGAGATGTTCGCTGCAACGGGTGTCTATTCGAAGGTGGAGCTTGAGGCCCGCACCGAGGTGAAGTGGGAGACCTATACCAAGAAGATTCAGATTGAGGGCCGCGTGCTGGGCGACCTGGCGATGAACCACATCGTGCCGACGGCCTCGCGCTACGAGGCGATGCTGCTCGACAAGGTCTTCAAGATGTCGCAGATTCCGGGACTCAACGCCTCGGCCGATATCGAGCTCATCAAGAAAATCCAGGGCCATACGGCCGAAATCCAGCGCCTGACGGGTGAGATGATTGAGGCGCGCAAGCATGCCAACCCCATCGAGGACCAGCGTGCCAAGGCCATTGCCTACCACGATACGGTGGCGGTCTTCTTCGACCAGATTCGCTACCACATCGACAAACTGGAGGAGATTGTCGACGACCAGATTTGGCCTCTTCCGAAGTACCGCGAACTGCTCTTCCTGCGTTAGCGGGGCGGTTCCGGCGAGTGGATGGATGCGGGGTGGCGGAGGCCTCCCCGCATCTTGTTCTCTGCCGGAGGCGGTGCGAAGTGTCCGCTGTGTCGCCGAATGTGTCGAAGAGTGGCCCGTGGGCCGATGCGATTCGGAAAAATATGTTATCTTTGTAAAAAGTGTGGGTCCCGGCCGTCGCCGGACGGTTGCTGGCCCGAAATTTTCGGAGCATGAAACGACTCTTTTCGGAACGGGAGGTGAGGGCTCTGGCCTTTTTCCTGCCGCTGGCGGGGCTGGCCGTGCTCGGACTGGTGCTGGCGCGTCCGCGGACGACCGTCGAGGACGCCGCGCGCATCGAACGCGAATACGAGGAGCGGGTCGACTCGGCCCGTCTGCATCCGTTTGACCCCAATCGTGCGGATTACGAGGAGCTGCGCAGCCTCGGACTGTCGAAATACGAGGCCGTGAGTCTGCTCAAGTACCGTGCGTCGGGCAAGATTTTCCGCATTCCCGAAGATGTGGCCCTCTGCTACGGCTTCTCCGATTCGCTCTACCTGCGGCTGGCGCCCTACATCCGCATCGGCCGCAAATATGCCCTCGCCCCGCGCGACTATACCAGCGAGCGGATTGTTCCCGAGCCGATGCGGCCCGAGCCCTTTCTGGTCGATACGGTGAGCGCCGCCTATCTGCAGGCCATCGGTGCGCTTTCGAGGCGTCAGGCCCAGGCTTTTGTCCGCTGGCGTGACCTGAGCGGCATCCGCGACATGGAGGAGCTGCGCGCCTGTTACGTCATTTCGGATTCGGTGGCCGATGCGCTGGAGCCCTACGTGCTCTTCGCCGAACGCCGTCCGTCGCCCTTCGAGGAGCCGGTTGAAATCAATACGGCCGATTCGGCCACGCTGCGCAGCGTTGTCGGTATCGGCGAAAAGAGCGTGGTCACCATCATGGCGTACCGCGAACGGCTCGGCGGGTTCGCCCGGGTCGAGCAGCTGGCCGAAGTTCCGGGGGTTACGGAGCGTAATTATGAACGAATTTTGAAACAAATTCGCTGCGATAGTTGTAAAATTCGAAAAATTGATATTAACTTTGCGGCTCCGAACGAATTGGGACGTCATCCCTACATTGCGCCCCGTACGTTGCGGAAACTGCTTAAGACAAGACAATTGAAAGGAGGTTGGAGTACCCTCGAAGAGCTGGTGAAGGACGACATATTGACCCGGGAGGAGGCAGCGCGGCTGGCTCCATACCTGCAATTCGGGGTGCGGAAGACGGAAAAGACGAGTGATTCGACGTCGTTCGGAGGCGAGGTTCCTCCGGATTACTTTCAATAGGAACAATCTGAATTTTTTACAAGCAAACATTAAAAAAAGAATACCATGATTATCATGCCGGTAAAAGAGGGCGAAAACATCGAACGCGCCCTGAAGAAGTTCAAGCGTAAATATGAGCGCACGGGTGTCCTGAAGGAGCTCCGTCGTCGTCAGTACTTCACGAAGCCCTCGGTGGCCAAGCGTGAGGCGATGCAGCGCGCCATCTACGTGGAGCACACCTATCGCAACGAGGAGTAGCTCATCCGACTTCCGGATATACGGGTAGCCCCGGCGGATTTCCGCCGGGGCTACTCTTTTTTTTGTCGCTCGGGTGGGGGGGCTTCGCTTCCGTCTCCGCATTTGTCTCCGCATTCGTCTTTGCTTCCGTTTTTGCTTCGGGTTTCGGGTTCCGTGTTGAGTGTTGAGGGCTGGAGGCCGCGCGTTGAGCGTTTTGGTGTTGGATGGAGGATGTCGGTCGTTGGACAGAGGTTTCTGCCGCAGGCCGGGTTTGCGGAGATTGCGGTGCGAAGGCTCTGCCGTCCTAACCCGCCGGCGGTGGACTGAAAAGATGTGCCGCTGTCCAATCGGGTTGCTGTTTGCGTATAGGGACTTTTCGGATGAAAAAATAGTGACAAAAGGAATAAAATTGCGCTTTTTTGTGTGATTTTTAGAAAAAAAAGCTTACTTTTGTTTTAATTGTGGGAGAGAATGGTGGGTGAAAGTGTTTGGCCTCAGACCTGAACGAGTCTGTTCCGTTTCGGAGATTCCCCGCCGACCCCGTGAACCGGCGGATTGCAACGTTCAGGGAGGAAGAAGCAGCTTCCGCCCTCTTTTTTTGTACCGCAGAATGCCGACTTTACTAACTTAAACTTTTGTATATGAAACAAATTGGACTTTATGTGGCTGCTCTTGCCGCAGCCGGTGTCATGGCTCAGGGCGTCGTTGCTCAGGAGCTGAACAAAAAGGTGACTTCGGACGAGTATGTGCGCAACTCGGTTTGCCTGATAATGATGTAGGATGCCTCGGTGCCCCAGAAGGATGTGCTTCGCGAAGCATTCCTCCATGCCGAGTGGAACCCCAAATACAACAACCATAACCTCGACGAGTCGCTGCGTGTCATCGACCCTACGGCTTATACGCTGACGGCCGAGGATGAGGCTGCCTTCAACCTCGCCTGCACCCCGACGGAACAGTATCTCAACATCCTTGAGACCGGCGGTACGGCTCCCAAGCAGACCTACTACAACGAGGCAATGAACCAGATTCTGCGCCAGCTGATGGCCACCCAGGCGCAGACCGTCGATACGGTCATCAAGCTCAACGTGGCACGCCTGGCCAACAAGTACCTGCTCGAGAACGGCGTTGCCAAGCGTCTGGCCGACGGCTGGTTCATCGGTCCCGACGGCCAGTATACCGATTCCATCGCCCTGAAGCGCGGTATGCTCAACGTTTCGGCCGACGAGTCCGAGGTTGCTGCCGCTACCGAGGCGGGCGACCACTACCTGATGCGTCAGATTGACCTTGCGGAGCTGGTGGGCAACACCTTTGTGGTGGTGACGCGCTTCGGTTACAAGCCCAAGGATGCACTGGTTGCCGACATCATGCTGCCGATGTATGCCGCTGCCGAGTTCGACCCCTCGGGTTACGGCAAGATGGGCCTCAAGGTGGCAGAGGTGGGCGTAAAGGCCGGTCTGGGTGCCGGTTATTACGTGACCGTTGACTCCTATCTGTTCCGTCTGCGCTGGAACGACAACATCGCCGAGCGTTTCAACGAGCTGTGGGACAACGAGACCGGCGCGTTCAAGCTGGATGCATACAACGCTTCGGACCTCTTCTCGCTGCAGTTCATCGGCAACGAGCGTGCATGGGCCAAGACCAAGGCCGGCATCTTCACCGACAAGGATGAGAACGAACTGATTCGTCTGGCTGCCGCCGATGCAGTCGACGGCGTGCTGGCCAAGTTCGAGCGCAAGTACGACGAGTTCAAGACCAAGACCCCGCTCATCGTGCATGAGGGAACCGACAAGAAGGGTCGTCCCGTACGTACCTATGCAGCCCGCATCGGTACGCGCGACGGTCTGGAAGGCGGCGAGGTATTCGAAGTGCTCGAGAAGAAAATCGAGATGAAGGATTCGGTGGAGCGTGTCACCTACGTCAAGAAGGGCGAGCTGACCGTCGACAAGAAGAACGTGTGGGACAACTCCTACAGCACCGAGGCCGGCGCTCCGTCGGAAGAGAACAAGGCGGGCGAAACGCTGCTCGTGGGCAAGAGCAAGGATGCTTACTACGAGGGCCTGCTCCTGCGCATGAAGACCAAGAAGAAGTAACGGTCTGATTCCGTATCCCCCGACAACCTTATAATAAAGTATATGAAAAGATTTGTTGTCATACTGATGCTTGTCCTTCTGCCCGCGATGCTCTTCGCGGGTCAGAAGAACAAGACCAAGAAGGCCAATGCGGAGACCGCAGCATGGCGCTATGAAATCCAGAACGAGGCGGTGGGTGCCGACAAGACGGTGCTGGTCCGCGTCTGGAGCTATTCGAAGAGTGTCGACGTGGCCCGCAAGCAGGCGCTCAAGAACGCCGTTCACGGCCTGATTTTCAAGGGAGCGGCTGCCAATAACGACCGCGCGAAGCGTGCCCGTGCGCTCAAGCCGCTGGTGAGCGACCCGACCGCCGAGCAGACCTATGCCGCGTTCTTCGATAGCTTCTTCGCCGACGGGGGCGACTATGCCCGCTATGTCTCGGTAGCCAACAGCTCGGGTGCCGGCAACGTGGTGAAGATGGGCAAGGAGTACAAGGTGGCCGTCTATGTCACGGTGCAGTACTCCGAGCTGCGCAAGCGGCTCGAAGACGAAGGGGTCATCAAGAGCCTGGACTACCTGTTCTAACCTCCAAACCGTTGTGGATATGAAACGAGTGATTTTGACGTGCGCTCTGCTTCTGGCCGCCGTGCTGGGCTATGCACAGGGCGCCAAGAAGCCGACGATTATGGTCGTGCCGAGCGATGTGTGGTGCATCCAGAACGGCTACTACACCACCTTCGACAACCAGGGGACCGAAGAGAAGATACCCGACTATACGAAGGCCATCCAGGGCGATGCCGACCTGCTGCTGGTAGTCAGCAAAATCGGCGAGCTGATGGCCGACCGGGGTTTCCCGCTGCGGAGCATGGAGGCCATGCTCAAGCGGTTGAAGACCGAGGAGGCCGAAGAGGCGCTCACCATGTCGAAGGAGACGGGTGCCGAATTGGCCGAGTCGCCGCTCGACAAGCTCAAGCGGGTGGCCCGCGCCGATATCTGGATGCAGGTGACGTGGACGGTCAACCGCATCGGGCGTGACGCTTCGGTGACCTTCAATCTGCAGGGCATCGATGCCTACACCGACAAGCAGGTTGCCGCCGGTTCGGGTACGAGTCCCGTTGAGGCTGCTGCCTGGATGGAGGTTCCCGTGACGCTGACTGAAGCGGTCAATGACAATGTGAAGGGTTTCTGCGACCAGCTGGAGGCTCACTTCCGGAATATGGAGGAGCAGGGACGTGAAATCGCCCTGACGTGCCGTTGCTGGAGCGACAGCGAATACGACTTCGAAAGCGAGGTGGGCGGCGACGAGCTGGGCTTCGTCATCGAGGACTGGGTGGCCGCCAATACGGTCCAGGGCCGTTTCACGACGGCCGATGCCTCGGAAAGCCGCATGTACTTCGAGCAGGTGCGCATTCCGCTCTTCAACGAGAGCGGCCGCGCGCTCGACGCCCGCTCGTGGGCCAACGGCCTGCGCCGCGAACTGCGCGAGAAGTACGGCATCGAGTCGAAGCTCACGATTCGCGGTCTGGGACAGGCCATCCTGACCATCGGAGGTAAATAAACGGTAGCATGAACTGCGCGGCAGACCCGACGACGGACACCCGTGTCCGGCGTCGGGCCTTCGCCGCATCAAAACTCAAACATCATGATGAAGAGATTTATCGGGGTCGTGGCGGCGTTGTTCCTCTCCGCAGCGTCGTTCGCACAGACGGACCTGGTGGCCGTGACGCCCTACGTTTGCGATGAACTGGAATTGCCTGCCGGCGTGAAGAATACGCTCCAGCAGCGTCTGCTGCAGCTGGCGACGCAGAACGGATACGGCTCGCTTTCGGGCGAGTTCATCCTGACGCCCAACGTGCTCGTGCTCGACAAGAAGGTGACGGCCACGGCTCCGGCGCAATTCATCGTCGATTTGGAGATTTCGATTTACGTGGTTGCTCTTGCCGAGCAGACCATCATCGCCGAGACGGCCGTGCCGGTGCGCGGCATCGGAGCCTCGGAGTCGAAGGCCTACATCAGCGCCATCAACCGCCTTTCGCCCCGTACGCCCTCCATGCGCAACTTCATGAACGGGTGCCGCGAGCGGATTGTCGACTACTATGCCCAGCGCGTTCCCGTGCTGATAGCCAAGGCCCAGTCGCTGGCCGACCGCGAACAGTATGCCGAGGCCGTTGCGGTACTCGACGCCATTCCCGAGAGCGTGCCCGAGTATGCCTCGGTGGCAAGCCTCAAGGTCGACCTGGCCACGCAGCTGCTCGACCGTGTGGCCGAGACGGCCATCCAGCGCGCCAAGGTCGAGATGGTCAAGGGCAACTACGCCGAAGCGATGGATGCCCTGGTGGCGGTCAACCCCGCCAGCAACAAGGCCAAGGAGGCCTATGCGATGATTGACCAGGTGGCGGCGAAGATGAGCGAGGCCGAGCGTGCCGCGCGCGAGGCCGAACTGGCCCGCCTGGAACGCGAGCGCGAGGCGTCGCAGCGCGCGTTCGACAACCAGATGATGCTCGAGAAGATGCGTCTCGAGGCGTCGTCCAAGGCCGCCGAGTCGGCCAAGGGCTCCATGGCTGAAGAGTCGCTCTCGGGCGTCAGCGCATGGCTGCTCGGCAAGTTGAAGTAATAACCCGAAAAACGAAGACTACTATGGCACAATGTCCCCGATGCAAGGAGGAGATGCCCCTGCTCTCGAAAGTGTGTCCCGTTTGCGGATACGTAGTGAACGACGGCGATGATTCGCCTACGGCCGAGGAGTTGGTCAACAAGCTTGAGGCGCTGTTGCTGCGCAGCAAGAACATGCCCAAACCCTCGTTTGCCGCCAGCCTGCGCAACATGCTTTTCGTGTTGTTCCTGGTGCTGGCCGTCTATTTCATCGTACTGGCCCTCATCAGCGAAGCGGGTCTCTTCTGGCTGCTGGGCATCGTGTGCGGCGTGGTATCGCTCTACCTGCTCGTCCGCAAGCTCACGAAGGGCTCGACCGGCGCCGGTGCGTTCGAGAAACTGAAGAACGAGTACGAATACAACGAGCGAATCGCGCGGCGCAGCTTCGGTAAGAACGTCGAGGTGTCGCGGCTTATCAAGGACATCACGGCCGAGATTTCTGCTGTGGAGGCCGAGCATGTCGCTGCCCGGCGTCGCAGCCGTTCGATGTGGCTGATTTTCGCCGTTGTGGTCATCGTAGTGGCTGCCGGAGGCATCTTCTCGACCGACGTCGCTTCGCGCGATGAGGCTCCGGCAACGGAGCAGACTGCCTCTGCAGGCGAGGACGGGGATGCCGAAACCGCGCCGTGGAAGGCCAAAGTGGCGGCCTTCGCCGCTTCGTCCGACAACAGCGAATATGGCGACAATGCCGCCCGGCTGGCCGTGTTGGACGAAATTATCAAGTGCAACGCCTTCGATGCCGCCGAGGAGTTCTTCTTCACCTATTGCCAGGGGAAGATGGGCGACCTGGAGTGCGCACAGCAGATTGTACGTAGTTATCTTGCCGCCGACCGCAAGGCCGACGCGGCCGCTTTTGCCGGCCGGGTTACGCTGCGCTATGGGTCGGATACGGCCAAACTGAAAAAAATGGTAGAATAAGATGGGACTTTTCAGCAAAAACAAGACGGAAGGCGGCATCCTGGATGTCATCCGCTGCGACGAACCGGATTATCTGGTGTGGAAATGGTCGCCCGCAGGTGTGCCGAGCCGCCGCGAGAACGCCATCCGCTGGGGCTCTACGCTCCGCGTCAAGCAAGGCGAGGTAGCCGTGTTTGTCTATCGGCAGAACGACGGCAAGGAGATGGACTACTTCGAAGGTCCGCTCGACACGACGCTCAAGACGGCCAACTTCCCCGTGCTTTCGGGCATCCTGGGGTCGGTATTCGGCGGGGAGACCCCCTTCCAGGCCGAGGTCTACTTCATCAACCTGGCCGGCAACGTACGGCTGCCTTTCTTCGTCCCGCAGTTCGACGTTTCGGACCCCCGGTTCCTGGACTACGCCGTGCCGGTGACGGTCAAGGGGCAGCTGCTCTTCAACATCACGGACTACAAGTCGTTCATCTCGCTGCACCGCATGATGCAGTTCGACATGGACGATTTCGCCGAGGAGGTGCGTGCCGCCGTGGTCCGCTACACCAAGTCGGCCGTGACCAACGCTCCGTCGAAGGGACAGATTCCCGTCCTGCAGATTGAGCGCCATATCGACGAGGTGACACTTATGGTCGAGGAGCGTCTGCGGTCGGTGCTTGCCGATGACTTCGGTGTGAACCTCAAGCGACTGGACCTCTCGGAAATCGCACTGGACAAGGAGTCGGAGGGCTATGCCGACCTCTACGAGGTTACCACGGCCCAGATGACCGAGTTGACCCGGGCCCGTACGGAAGATACCGTCGAGCGCCTGCGCATGGGACGTGAAGTGGAGTTCAAGCGCCAGAACCTGGGTGCCGAGACCGACTTCTTCGCAGCACACCGGCTCAACCAGCAGACCGAGGTGGCCAAGATTGCGGCCGAAAGCCTCGGAGAACTGGGCGGTGCCGGCATGGGCGGCGGCGACGGACTCAACCCCGCCGGCATGATGGCCGGCATGATGCTGGGCGGTGCCGTAGGCAGCAACATGGCCGGCATGATGAATGGCATGATGGGCGGCATGCAGGGTACGATGGCACCCCAGCCCGCGCAGACCCCGCCGCCCCTGACCACGACGATGTACTATGTGGCGGTGAACGGCCAGCAGACGGGTCCCTTTGCGCTTGAACTCATCCGCCAGATGATTGCCGACGGACGCATCGTGCGCGATACGCTTGTCTGGAAGCAGGGCATGCCTGCCTGGGAGCAGGCCGGTGCTGTGACCGAGCTGGCGCCCTATTTCGTGCCCGCTCCTCCGGTGCCGCCCGTCCCGCCCGTTCCTCCCGTTGTTCCACCTCAAATGTAACGAACCATGAAATTCAGACCTATTCCCGCAGTCATCGCGCTGCTGCTCGGCGGTCTCGTATGCTACGGCTACATTGCCTGCGGCGCCGAGACGGCGATTACCGTCATCGCTACGGTAGTGGCGCTGCTCTTCCTGGTTTCGGTGTTGGGCATCGGCTTCACGACCGGTCCCAACCGGACGGTTCTTTTCTCGACCGTCTCGAGCATCCTGCTGCTTGTCACCTTCCTGCTCAACATCCTCTTTGCATGGCTCCACGTGGCGCTTCCCGTGGTTGTCATCGTCAATGCGCTGGCCGTCATCGGGTGGCTCTTCGCACTCTATGCGGCCCTTTCGGGCAACGTCAAAAACCAGAAGTCATGAAACGGCTCCTAATGCTTCTGCTGCTTCTGGCCGTGACGCTTCCCGCCGCAGCCCAGAAGGAGAAGGTGGTCGAGCGCAGCGCCAAGAAGGCGCCCGCGTGGCTCGGCATGTCGTGCCCCGACTACTTCACCGTTTCGGCTACGGCCGCGACGCTCGACGAGGCGCAGAAGCAGTGCATGGCGGATATCCGTCAGCACATCATCACCTCGATTGCCTCCAACATCACCTCCGAGGAGCAGCTCTATCAGGAGCAGACCACCCGCAACGGTGTGGTCTCGCTGCTCAACAGCTATGCCTCCGAGGTGGGGACCACCGGGGCGTCGATGCCCTATCTGTGCAACATCTCGCTTTCGCAGGCGCTCGATGTCTACTGGGAGCGCCGCTTCGTCAAGGAGAAGAAGTCGTACTACTACATCTATCACGTGCAGTACCCCTTCACCGATGCCGACCGCAGCGAGGCGATTGCCGCCTTCCGGGCTATCGATGACGAGTATTTCGACCGGCTGCAGCGTCTCGAGCAGGAGTTCGGTACGTTTACCGACCTGAGCTTCCTCGACCAGACGGCCGCGGCGCTCAATCCGCTCATCGACTACTTCTTCGACACCGACCGCCGCAACCGGGCCGTAAACCTTCAGCAGCGCTGCCGTCAGGCGTGCGGCGAGGTGGCCATCGTGCCCGACAGCGCTTCGCTGGGGTGCTACTGCTACCATTTGGCGCTGCACGGCCGTCGTGTGACGTCGGACCGTCAGCCGCGTCTCGAGAGTGACTATGCCACCGACCTGCGCGTCGTGCCGCTCGACGGAGGCTATGCGCTGCTCTACGACGAGGCCGGTATCGAGGGCGAGGAGAACTTCATCACGATGACCTATACCTTCGGCGGGCGGCGTCTGCAGCACCGCGTGGTCTTCGACCCTACCGAAGGCAAGCTGGCCGTACGTCCGTTCGGTACGGTCGAAATCGACGCGGTGGGTCCCGGAGCCGACAGCATGGCCACGTGGCGCATTTCGGTGCCGCTGCGGTCGAACAACGACACCCGTTTCGAGGTGCGTCACGTCGATATCCGTGTTCCGGAGTTCGGCGCCGCGGCCCAGGGTTCGCTGGCGGGCTATGCGTTCGAAGGCAAGGGTGTCCATACGCTGCGCTTCACGGCTTCGGTGCCGCAGGTAACCCCTGCGCGGCGGAGCGTGCTGCTCAGCGGTACGCTGCGCATCGTCGGAGCCGACGGCCGTCAGACCGACGTGCGTTTCAATCTTCCCTACAGAATCAATTTTACTAACCGTTAAAATCCCGTAAAGATGAAAAAGATGATGCTTATGGCGGGTGCGCTGGCGATGCTGGCCGCCATGACCTCCTGCTCGTCGTCCTCGAAGGCGCCGCGCAAACCCCAGACCGATATGGTGGAGCAGGTACTCCCGCTGAGCGGTCCCCAGTACCGCAGCGATGCGGAGTATTATCGTGCCGTGCAGAGCGGCGTAAGCCCCGAGCAGTCGATGGCCAAGAAGATTGCCATGCAGAATGCCCGTCAGGAGATTGCCGCTGCCGTGCAGACCGACATCGCTACCGTGATGGAGAACTACGCCAAGTCGCAGCAGCTTCCGAGCCAGACCTCGCGCAGCTACGAGGAGCGTGTGACGGAACTCACCTACGCCATTGTCAAGCAGTCGGTGTCGGGTATGACGCTCGTTGACGAGAAACTCTTCAAGGAGGCCAACGGCGACTATCGCCACTATGTATGCATGGAGTTGAGCAAGAGCGAGATGAAGGACCGTGTGCTCGACCAGATGCAGAAGGACGAGAAGCTGATGTCGGATTTCGAGTTCGACCAGTTCAAGAAGCTCTACGAGCAGAAGCTCGCCGAGTACTCGCAGCAGTAGTCTTTGTATGTTTGCAAGAGCGGTGTCCGGCTCCCGGCAGTGGGGCGGATGCCGCTTTTGCCTTAAATGACCCGTTTCCATGAACCGACCCATACGTGCGGCGCTGGTCGCCGCGACAGCGCTCCTGACCCTCTCGCAGGCTGCCGCGCAGGATTTGCGCAGCAGCTACGAGGAGTACCTGCGTCAGCGCCAGCAGGAGTTTCGGCAGTATGTCGATTCGCGCAATGCCGAGTACATACGCTACATGCGCGAGCGGTGGACGGCTGCCGACGAGCAGCCGGCCGTCGAGCCCGAATCGCAGCCGGCACCCTCCATTCCGCTGACGCCGCCTGTATCCGAACCGGCTGCGCCGCGTGCCGTACCTGTGGCCGAGGTGGTCGAGCCGCTGACTCCCGCTCCCGCTCCGGCGCTGGAGCCCGACGTCGCCTCTACGGTCGGACCGTCGGCCGGAGAGGGCAACCTTGCCCCCGATGTCGCGACGACGCTGCGTCCCGCTCCCGCTCCGGGCCTGTCGCCCGACGGTGGCGGAGTCGTATCCGGAGTGTCGGGCGGTAATGTCGGGTCGTTGCGGCCCGATGCCGGGTCGGCCCCGGTATCGGTACCCGGCACTGGCGGCGATTCGGTTTCCGCTCTGGCGCCCGATGCCGGTTCCTCCCTTGCTCCTGCCGCTCCGACGAAGCCTGCCGCTCCGACGAAACCCGCCGCTCCTGCCGCTCCGTCGGAACCTGTCCGGCCTGCAACTCCCGATGCGGCACCGGATGCCGTTGCGGGGGTCCCGGTGGCTCCTCCGTCGCCCGCTGCCGACGATGTCGCTGCCGGACGCGGCGAGAAGGGGGCAGCAAGTCCGTCGAAGCCCAAGGGGCCGCAGCTGCGTTTCACTTTTGTCGGGTCCGAATACTCGGTGCCGGCCGTGTCGGGCTCGAAGCCGCGCCTGCGTGACGTTGCCGAGGGTTCGGTGGCTACGCTGTGGGAGGCTTTCTCGGCCCCGGCCTACCGTTCCGTAACGGAGGAGTGCTTGCGCCTACGCGACGAGCTGCGTCTCGACGACTGGGGCTATCTCAAGATGCTGGAGTTCCTTGCCTCGGCCTGGTATGCTGGCGCCGAGAACGAGGCGGTGCTGCTGCAGACCTTCCTTCTGGCGCAGTCGGGCTACAAGGTGCGTATAGCCCGCACGGGGCAGCGGCTCGTGCTGCTTGTCCCCGCTTCGGGCATGCTCTACGGATACCGCTACCTGGAGCTGGGCGGCGAGAAGTTCTTCGTCGTCGGCAACAGGCCGGGCTCGGGCGGCTACTACGTATTCAATCGCGCCTTCCCCGGTGAGCGGCAGCTTGCGCTGCGACCGTCGGTTCCGGCGCTTCCCGAACGCAGCGTTGCCCTGCGTCACCTCGTCTCGGAACGTTATCCCGCGATGCAGGCCGATGTGGTGGTGGACCGCAGCCTGATTGACTACTACAACCTCTTCCCGTGCTGCGATGTGGCAGTCTATCAAATCCCCACGGTGGGCAATACCGTACGGCAGAGCCTCTATCCCGCCTTGCGTCAGGCTATCGCCGGCCGTAGCGAGACCGAAGCGGCCGACATGCTGCTCAACTTCGTACAGACGGCATTCCCCTATGCTACGGATGACGAACAGTTCGGCTACGAGCGTCCGCTCTTTGCCGAGGAGACGCTCTTCTATCCCGCCTGCGACTGCGAGGACCGTGCCGTGCTCTATGCTCTGCTGGTCCGTGAGCTGCTGGGACTCGATGTCGTGTTGCTGCAGTATCCCGGCCACGTGGCGACTGCGGTCCGCTTCGCAGGTGAGGCTCCGGGCGATTACGTCGTCGTGCGCGGCAAGCGCTATACGGTCTGCGACCCGACCTATATCGGCGCCGGTATCGGCCGTACGATGCCCGACATGGACAATGCAAGCGTCGAGGTGCTGCTGCGCTGACAGCGGACCCGAGGCCGGCGGCTTATCCCGCCTGCCAGGCATCTTTTCCGAAGGAGTGGAGCCCATCCGTGAGGCTTCACTCCTTTTTTTTATGCCTGTGCGAGGGTGGCAGGGTGGGGTTTCCGCGGTATTTTGACGGGTAACTATATTTTTTAGTTAGATAACTATAAAAAATAGTTGCACGGCGGAATTTTTTTGCTACCTTTGTTCTGCGGGGCTGCGAAAGAGGAAAAGGTCCCGCCGATTGCCATGGAAAAACTGACTCAAAAGGAGGAGGAGCTGATGCGCCATTTCTGGGCGCACGGTCCGCTGTTCGTCCGCGAGGTGGTGGCGCTCTGTCCCGAGCCGCGGCCGCATTTCAACACCGTATCGACCATCGTCCGTACGCTCGAGGCGAAGGGTTATCTTTCGCATACGGCTTTCGGGGCGACCTACCAGTACTATCCGGTGGTGAGCGAGGAGGAGTTTTCGCGGCAGACGCTGGGCGGCGTGATACGCAAATATTTCGAGAACTCCTACATGGGGGCCGTCTCGGCGCTGGTCGAGGAGGAGAAGATTTCGGTCGACGAGTTGCGCGAGCTCATCGAGCGCATCGAACGTGAAAACAGCCGGTAGCCATGTACGACCTGATGTTATACAGCCTCAAGACGGGAGCCTGCCTGGCGGTCTTCTACCTCTTCTACAAGCTGCTGCTCAGCCGCGAGACCTTCCATCGCTTCAACCGCGTCCTGCTGCTTGCGATGCTCGTGCTTTCGTTCGTGCTGCCCTGCTGTGTGGTGACCGTCTATCGCGATTTGCCCGTGGCGGAGATGCCGGCCGTGCAGCCCGACGTCCTCACTGCGGCTGTGCCGGCCGAGGCTGCACGCACCGGGGGCGGGTTCCCCTGGCAGGAGGTGCTGGGTATCCTGTTTGTGGCGGGAGCTGCCGCCGTGTTGCTGTGGGTCGTCTTTTCGCACCTCAGGGTGTGGAGCATCGTCCGCAGCGGGCGGAGCGAGCACCTTTCGGACGGTATGGTGCTGGTGCGTCGCCCCGAGGCAGGTTCTCCCTTCAGCTGGGGACGCTACGTCGTCGTGTCGGAGCAGGATGACGACGCTCTGCTGCACGATGTCTTGCTGCACGAGGAGGCCCACCTGCGGCTGCGCCATTCGGTCGACCTGCTTGTCACGGACCTTGCCGGTTCTCTGCAGTGGTTCAACCCCGCGATGTGGCTCCTGCGCCGCGAGTTGCGGGCCATCCACGAATACGAGGCCGACGAGGCGGTGCTCCGCAGCGGCGTCGATGCGCGCGAATATCAGATGTTGTTAATAAGGAAAGCTGCTGGCAGGAGGTGGTGCTCAGTTGCCAACAGCTTCAATCACAGTAAACTTAAAAGCCGTATTACCATGATGTTACGTAAAAAATCGTCGCGGTGGAACTACGCCCGTGCGTTGGTCTTCCTGCCGCTTGTCGGGCTTGCGCTCGGCGCCTTTGCCGAAACCGTCTACCGCTTTCCGGTGAACAAAGGTATGCAAAATTCCGGAACTTTCCTACCGTCGGCCGTCGGAAACGGCGCATCGGCTGCGGAACTGGTCGACCAGGCGTTGCGTGACGCCCCGACCGAGGCCGGTCTGTCGGCATCGGAGGGACTCGCCGCATCGGCACAAGCGGAGCTCGGGAAGCCTGCGACGCGCTATTTCATCGATGGCCGCGAGGTGACGGCTTCGGTGCTCGATACGCTCGATGTGTCCCGGATTGCCTCGATGAGTGTGGACAAGTCGGGCGACGGTCCGGCGTCGAGAACCGTCCGGATTACCCTTAGGGCCGACGGGGCGGAGACGCAGACGCTCATTTCGGGCAAGGGCGACCGCAGCTATGTCTACATCGTTGACGGCAAGCGGGTGGCATACTCCGAGATAGACCTCAAACCCTCGGAGATTGCGACGGTGAAGGTCATCAAGGACCCCTCCGTGATAGAGCTGTTCGACCGGCTGGAGGTCAAGGGAATGGTCTACATCCTGACGACCGATTTTGCCCGACAGCTCGAAGAGTCGCTCCGTGCCGGAGCCGAGGGCCTCGAGGCCGGGCGTGCCGGACTGGAGGCGGCCCGGCAGTATCTGAGCAGCGACGAGTGGAAGGCAGTGCAGCAGCAGCTGAGCGAAGCCAGCGAGCAGCTCAAGCAGGCGCAGCGCGAGTTGGACGGGCAGCGGCTCGCCTCCTCGCCGCAGACCATTGTCATCACCGATGACGGAACCTCCGTCTCGGCCTCGGCCTCCGGCGCCGGCTCGGTTTCCACCTCAACCTCGACCTCGACCTCGACCTCGACTTCCGGTTCGTCGGTAGCCGCTGCTGCGGCCGCAGGGCAGGGGATGCCGAAGGGCGAGCCGATTATCTCCGTGAAGGGAGGCGCTACGAAACAGATGTCGCAGAAGGGGGTGCTTTGGGTCATCGACGGCAAGGAGTACCGTGCCGACAAGATGGCTCCCGGCGAAATCGACGCGCTGGTGGGCGACCCCTCGAACATCCTTTCGATATCGGTTCTCAAGGATGCCTCGGCCCGCGAAAAATACGGGCGCAAGGCGCGCAATGGCGCGATTATTGTCGAAACACGCAAGTAACCGTAAGCAGTCAGAATAAAAGTTCGAGTCGGGGAGCAGCCTTCGGGATGCTCCCCGTTTTGCTGGCTGTCGGCGCCGTATCGGCACTGTTTCGGCACTGTCTCGGCGCCGTCTCGGCTTTGTTTCGGCACTGTCTCGGCGCAGCCGGCCGCAGGCGTGGCGTCTGCCTGCAGGCACGGCAATGCGGAGGGAAGGCCGGCGCGATGCTGCCCCTAAGGCAAAAATCTCCGTCGAGGCTGGCTTATGCGCCGGTCTTTTCGTATCTTTGGAGAAGACAGGATGCGGCTCGGCTGAGTCAAATTGCGAAAACTCCGTTTTCATTTGCCTCTGCCCCCGCCTTTAGTTATCTTTGTCCTGAGAAAAATTGCCAGTCATGAAAAGAGTCGTTCTGTTGTTGTGCGTACTGACCGCTGTCGTCGCCTGCAAATCCGACTTTCGCAGCCGTACGGCCCGTTATGCAATGGTCGGAGAGCTCTGTGACCGCCGTGCCGCCGTGCTCGATACGGTGGACGGTGCTCCCCGTTGGGGCTATGTCGACCCCGAAGGGCATCTTGTCATACCGTGCCGCTATGCCGCTGCCGCCCCTTTCAGCGAGGGACGTGCCGCCGTGCAGATTCCCGGTGAGCGCTGGGGCTATATCGATACCACGGGGCTGATGGTCATTGCCCCCGAATATGCCGTCGTTGCACCTTTTGCCGACAGCCTGGCCTGGGTCGAGCTGCCCGGCGGACTGCGCGGCCGCATCGACCGTGACGGACGCGAGGTAATCGCCTGTCTCTATACCGAAATCGGCGAGCCCGATGCCCGCGGATGGCGCGCTGCCCTGCGCAACGGCCGTCGCGGCTACCTTTCGTCGTGGGGCGGTGAGGTGGTCCCCTGCCTCTACGACTCAATCGGCCCGGTTGCCGGACGCGGATGGATGGCCGCCTTTCGTGACGGCAAACGCGGATTCATCGACAGCACGGGCCGCGAAGTGGTGCCGTGCCGCTACGATACGATTGCACCCTTTGCGGCGGGGTATGCGCTGGCTGCCCGCACATCGCAGCAGAAGCTGTTGTGGGGAGTGGTCGATTCGCTCGGTCGGGAGACAATCGCCTGCCGGTATGAGGAGCTGGGTGAGCCGGGCAACGGCCTGCTCGTTTTCCGGGCTCCGGGCGGGCGGTACGGCTATCTCGACCTGACGGGCCGTGTGGTGCTGGCGCCGCGCTATGCCGTGGCGCGCCGGTTCAGCGAGCGGGTCGCCGTGGTGAGTCTCGACGGTCAGCATTATGGGGCTATCGACCGCTACGGGCGTGAAATCAGTTCGTTCCGGTTCGAGTCGCTCGGCGATTTTCACGACGGGCTCGCTCCGTTCAACGAGAATATGCGCGGGGCCATTTTCCCCGCCATGACCCACTATTGCGGCTACATCGACACCGAGGGGCGCGAGGTGATACCGGCCAGCTTCGACGATGCGCGCGAGTTCAGCGAACGGCGAGCCGCCGTGATGCGCTTCGGCATGGTGCGCGACGATTTCTACAAACCCCGCTGGGGCTATATCTCGACGACGGGCGAGTTGATGGTTCCCTACCGGTACGACGAAGCCTGGCCTTTCCGTTGCGGTCTGGCGCGTGTCTATATCGAGGGCCGCGGTTACGGATATGTCGACCGTTCGGGTTCGGAGGTGCTTCCCTGCCAGTTCGAGCAGGCGGAGGACTTCTCCGACTTCACGGCGCGCGTCCGGCTCGACGGCCGTGATTTCTACATCGATACCAAGGGCCAGGAGGTGACCGTGACGGGGCATTGACGTGGGTGGCCTGCTCTGCGGGCTTCTGCCGGACGGGGCGCTGCTGCACGACTTCGGCCGGGATGGGGTCCACATACGGAAAACGGGAAGCGACCGTGCGAGGCGCTTCCCGTCTTTTTTTGTGTCGTGTCCGGCCGTCCGGCTGTCCGGTTGTCGTGTCCGGCCGTCCGGTTATTGGAACCCGACGATTTCGGGTCGCGTCGGCCGATAGCGGTACTGTTCGAGCCGCGTCTGGCTCGAGATGCGGTAATATTCGCTCTCGACGAGTCCCCGTTTGCCGAAGGCCACGCCCAGCCGAAGCTGGACGGCGCTGAATATCAGTCGTTCGTTCTTGAGCCGTATGCCCAGTCCGAACGAGGTGAAGAAGTCGTTCTTGAAGATGTTGGGCGAGTATCCGATGAGTCCCATGTCGAGAAAACCGAAGAAGGCGATGCGGAAGCCGAGCGGCTGGAAGGGGGTGAAGAGCACCGTTTCGGTGTTGAGCACCATGCGGTTCGTGCCGGTGATGTGCTTCTTGAGCGCCTCGGGACCGTTGTCCGAAGTGAAGCGGATGATTTCGTAGCTGCCGGAGTCGCGGTTCCACCCCTGGGTGTAGTTCAGGGCGAGGAACTGACGGATGCGGTTGCGGCGGTAGATGAAGAGGTTCGAGAACCACTGCAGGTCGACGTCGACGGCGCTGTGGTGCCACATGCCGTTGTCCAGGTCGATGTAGCTTCCCAGGGTGATGCCGCCCATGAGGTAGCCCACCGAGGTGAAATTACCGACCTTGTATGAGGCGCCGAGGTACATCTCGTCGTTGAACTCTCCCCACGAATAGCCGCTTACCAGTTCGGCCTTGTATCCCGTGGCCAGATACTCGCGCGTACCGAATCCGTAGACCATGTTGGCCGTGTAGAATTTCTCGCGGTAGAGACCGGCGCCGAAGAGCAGGTTTTCGCTGTTGTGGAATGCCGGATTGTAGTCGGCGCGCACCTCGGGCCGGAGGCTGAACTTCGAGAATCCGTACCGCCCCGTGAAGAAGAAACTCGACCCGATGGAGCGGATGTAGCGTGAGCGTCCGGCCCAGAGGTCGAACGTCTTGACCTTCACCAGGTCCGACGTGTCGCGGTCGATGAGGTAGTATTTCGACTTGACGTTCTCGTAGCTGATGCCTATTTCGTAGTCGGTCGGGCGGATGAACTCCTTGCCGAAGTTGAGCTTGAGTTCCGAGTTGTAGAAGTCGCGCCCGGCCGAGAAGCTTGCCGAATAGAACGAACCGAAGATGTTGGGGATTTCGTATTCGACGATGTTGCCGCCGTAGGAGAAATCCTTGCGGCTGAAATTGGTCTTCAGTCGGAGCAGGTTTCCCGTACCGAAGATGTTGGCATCCGAGAGTCCGAACATGGTGTGCCCCTCGGAGTGGATGCCCACGTCGACGCCGATGGTCCAGCTGTCGCGCGTGTGGACAACGATGTCGACAAAGGTCGAGTCGAGCGAATCGGGGCGTATCTCGAGCTCTGCATCCGAGATGTAGCTTCGCGAGCGGAGCAGCTGCTGGTTGCGCACGAGCTGCTCGGCATCGAGCGTGTCGCCCGGTTCGAAGAGCAGGTCGCGGCGCAGTACCCGTTCGCGGGTGAGCATGTGTACCTTATTGCCGGCACGTTCGAACCAGTTGCCGTCCTGGTCGAATACCTGGCTGCGTTCGATGGTGATGGAGCCGATGGTCCGACCCTCATAGGGCTTGAAACGCTTGCTTTCGTCCTCGACCTGGCCGCTGCGCGTGGTATCACGGACGGGCCGGCCGGTGAAGAGCAGCCCATAGAGCATGCGGGGAACGGCCCGGCGGCTGGTTTTCGAGCGGATGCTGTCGTAGAGTCGCTCGGTGCGTTCCGACGGAGGAATTCGCATGCGGGCCGAGTCGGGCGTGAAGAGCTCGGCGCGTGGAGGTTCGGACCACCTCATCTGAGGTAAAGCGGTCTGCACCGCCAGTATCAACCCGACGGCGAATATGCAAAACCTCCCAACCATGATGTCAAAGATAACGCTTTTTTTGACGAAAAAGTATAAAAAACCGGCACTATCCCGTTTACGTGCCGCTCGGGAGAGCGCCGTTGCACTTCGTCCGGTCCGTTCCCGGCTCCGCCCCGATGTCCGCCCCCGGCCGAATCGGCTCTGCCGATGCCTGCGCCGCTGCTACAGCCGGAGCGGGCTGCGCCCGTCGTCCCGCGCTGCGTCATGCCGGTTTGCAGACGGAAAAGAGCCACTCCTCAGAGGAATGGCTCTTTCGATTCGGTATGCGGCCGCACCTGGGACGGAGGCCCGCTTCATTCCGCCGCTGCATTCCTGCACGGGCGGGATTTTCCCGGGCGCTGCGGCTGCGTCCGGGCGCGGTTGCGGTCACAATTTGCGCGCCTCCTTGGCCTCGATGCACTCCGTGGCGTGGGGCACCTTCATCAGACGCTCCTTCGGAATGAGTTTGCCCGTGGTCTTGCAGATGCCGTAGGTCTTGTTCTCGATGCGGACGAGCGCCATCTCCAGATTGCGGATGAACTTCATCTGGTGGGCTGCCAGACGGCCGCTCTCCTCCTTCGAGAGGGTAGTGGCTCCCTCTTCGAGCACCTTGAACGTCGGCGACGTGTCCTCCGTATCGTTGTCGGCCGTATGGGTGATGGTCGCACGCAGAAGCTCATAGTCGGCGCGCGCATTCTCCAGTTTTTTCAGGATGAGCTGCTTGAACTCTTCGAGTTCGGCGTCGCTGTATCGTGTTCTTTCGTCTGCCATGGTTGTATCGTTTGCTATTGGTTTTATGTAAAAGTAACGATTTATTTTCAGAAAACCAAATTTTCCGGTCATTTATACACCCCGGTTTGCAGCGCGGGGGCCGCAACTGCGGCCCCCGCGCATGCAGTGAGGTTCTTGCGGCGGAGGCGCCCGTCTCGGGAGCTCCGTCTGCACCGGAAGCTATCGGATGCGCGTCACGGCGATGCGGAGCGGCTCCTCGTCGATGTCGGTTGCGACGACCGATTCACCCTGAGGCTCGGCCGAGCTCTTCACCTCGACGGCAAGCGTCTGCGAAGCGATGTAGTCCGCATAGCGAGCCACGGCTTCGGCGACGAGTTCCTTCTGCTCGATTTCGACGCGGATTTTGTCCGTCACCTCGAATCCCGAATCCTTGCGGATGTTCTGGATGCGGTTAATCAACTCGCGTGCCACGCCTTCGGCGCGCAGCTCGTCCGTAAGGGTGATGTCGAGCGCCACGGTGAGCTTGCCCTCCGAGGCGACGAGCCATCCGGGCATGTCCTCCGAGGTGATTTCGAAGTCGGCGGGGGTCACGACAATCTGCTGTCCGTCGATTTCGAGCACGCTCTCGGGTGCGGCCTCGATTTCGGCGATGCGCTCCTGCGAGAACTGGGCCGTGAGGGCGGCAATCTGCTTCATGTACTTGCCGTACTTCGGTCCGAGCGTCTTGAAGTTGGGCTTGATGCGCTTGGTGATGATGCCCGTCGTCTGCTCGATGAGCTCCAGCTCCTTGACGTTCACCTCGCCCAGAATCAGGTTGCGCACGGCGGCGATGTGGCGCGCCATGGCGGGGTCGAGTACCGGGATGAGAATCTTGGTCAGCGGCTGGCGCACCTTGATGGATACCTTGCGGCGCAGGGCCAGCACCATCGACGAAACCTGCTGCGCGAGCGACATCATCTCCTCGAGCGACGAGTCGATGAGTGCCTCGTCGGCCTTCGGGTAGGTCGACAGGTGGACCGACGACTCCGTGTGGCGGCCGCTTACGGCGTTCAGGTCGCGGAAGATACGGTCCATCATGAAGGGTGCGAACGGTGCTGCCAGCATTGCAACGGTCTCCAGACAGGTGTAGAGCGTCTGGTAGGCGGCCAGCTTGTCCTCGGTCATCTCACCGCCCCAGAAGCGCTTGCGGTTCAGACGCACGTACCAGTTCGAGAGGTTCTCGCCCACGAACTCCTGGATGGCGCGGGCGGCCGGCGTCGGGTCGTATCCCTCGAGCGACTCGGTCACGTTCTTGACCAGCGTGTTGAGCAGCGAGATAATCCAGCGGTCGATTTCCGGACGGCGCTCGACGGGCACCTCCTCCTCGCGGCCGGTGAAGCCGTCGACGTTGGCATAGAGTGCGAAGAACGAGTAGGTGTTGTAGAGCGTGCCGAAGAACTTGCGGCGCACCTCGTCCACACCGTCGCGGTCGAACTTGAGGTTGTCCCACGGCTGCGAGTTCGAAATCATGTACCACCGCGTGGCGTCGGGACCGTAGGTCGAGAGCACCTCGAAGGGGTCGACGGCGTTGCCCAGACGTTTCGACATCTTGTTGCCGTTCTTGTCGAGCACCAGACCGTTCGAGATGATGTTGCGGAAGGCCACCGAGTCGAAGAGCATCGTGGCGATGGCATGCAGCGTGAAGAACCAGCCGCGCGTCTGGTCGACACCCTCGGCGATGAAGTCGGCGGGGTAGACCGAGCGGAAATAGTCGCCTCCGTGTTCGAAGGGATAGTGCAGCTGGGCATAGGGCATGGCACCCGAGTCGAACCACACGTCGATGAGGTCGGGCTCGCGGCGCATCGGTTCGCCCTTCGACGAGACGAGCACGATGTTGTCCACATAGGGACGGTGCAGGTCGATGTTCCGGGTCGAGTAGTTCTCCTCGGACATGTCGCCCACCTTGAAGTTGCGGTAGGGATTCTCTGTCATCAGGCCGGCGGCAATCGAACGCCCGATTTCCTGCATGAGCTCCTCGACCGAACCGATGCACTTCATCTCCGAGCGGTCCTCCGTGGCCCAGATGGGCAGCGGCGTACCCCAGAAGCGCGAACGCGAGAGGTTCCAGTCGTTGAGGTTCTCGAGCCACTTGCCGAAACGGCCCGAGCCGGTCGATTCGGGCTTCCAGCGGATGGTATGGTTGAGCTCAATCATGCGCTCCTTGGCGGCCGTCGAGCGGATGAACCACGAGTCGAGCGGATAGTAGAGCACCGGCTTGTCCGTACGCCAGCAGTGGGGGTAGTTGTGGACATGCTTCTCGATTTTGAATGCCTTTCCTTCCGCCTTGAGACGCATGCAGATGTAGATGTCGAGCGACTCGGCCGCCTGTGCCGCCTTTTCGTCGTAGCGGCCGTCGACGGTGAACTGCGGGTCGTAGGCATTCTTGACCCAGCGGCCCTCGTATTCGCGGTAGGCCTCGACGTCGACGCACTCGCGGACGAAGCGCTCGTCCAGCTCGTCGAGCAGGTAGAACTTGCCCGTCAGGTCGACCATCGGGCGGGTTTCGCCCTTGCGGTTGAGCATGAAGAGCGAGGGAATGCCTGCGGCGCGGGCCACGTTGGCGTCGTCGGCACCGAACGTCGGGGCGATGTGAACGATACCCGTACCGTCTTCGGTGGTGACGTAGTCGCCCGGGATGACGCGGAAGGCCTTTGCCGAGGCGTCGTGCCATTCACCCTGCTCGTCCACCTCGACGGGCTTCACCCACGGGAGCAGCTGCTCGTACTCCATGCCCACGAGCTCCGGGCCCTTGTATTCGGCCACCACCTCGTAGGGAACGAGCTTGTCGCCCGGTTTGTAGGCGTCGAGCGCCAGCCCTTCGGCCTTGCGGTTGAAGTGGGCGTGGAGCAGCGCCTTGGCCAGCACGACGGTCTGCTTCTCACCGGTATAGGGGTTGTAGGTGCGGACGGCCACGTAGTCGATTCGGGGACCGACGCAGAGGGCCGTGTTCGAGGGGAGCGTCCAGGGCGTGGTGGTCCATGCCAGGAAGTAGGGGGTGCCCCAGCCCGTCATCTCGGCCTTGGGGTTGCGGATGCGGAACTGTGCCACGACGGTGGTGTCCTTCACGTCGCGGTAGCAGCCCGGCTGATTCAGCTCATGGGTCGAGAGGCCCGTTCCGGCGGCCGGCGAGTAGGGCTGGATGGTGTATCCCTTGTAGAGCAGCCCCTTCTCGTAGAGCTGCTTCAGGAGCCACCACAGCGACTCGATGTACTTGTTGTCGTAGGTGATGTAGGGGTCGTCCATGTTGACCCAGTAGCCCATCTGGCGGGTGAGCTTCTCCCACACGCCCTTGAACTCCATCACCGCCTCGCGGCAGGTGCGGTTGTACTCCTCGATGGAAATCGTCTTGCCGATATCCTCCTTCGTGATGCCGAGCTTCTTCTCGACACCCAGCTCGACGGGCAGTCCGTGGGTGTCCCAACCCGCCTTGCGGTGGACGAGGTAGCCCTGCTGGGTCTTGTAGCGGCAGAAGACGTCCTTGATGGTACGGGCCATGACGTGGTGGATGCCGGGCATGCCGTTGGCCGAGGGGGGACCCTCGTAGCTGTCTCTTATACACATCTGACGCTGCCGACGATATGCAGTGTGTAGAT
>UQNV01000010.1 GCA_900542505.1 uncultured Alistipes sp. | reverse complement strand
GAGATCTCCACACTGCATATCGTCGGCAGCGTCAGATGTGTATAAGAGACAGGTGTCGAGCTGGCAGCCATCGGCCGCGATGCGCGGGTGAAGGTCATTCCCTACGGCTGCATCACGATGGGGCAGCGCGGGGCCGGTGAACTGGTCGATTTCGCGGCGCTGGCGCCCGACGTTGTCGGCTTTTCGGACGATGGCCGCGGCGTGCAGTCCGAAGCGCTCATGGAGGAGGCGATGCGCCGTGCGGCGGCGGTCCGCAAGCCGATTGTCGCCCACTGCGAGGTGGACGACCTGCTGCGCGGCGGATACATTCACGATGGCGAATACTGCCGCGAACACGGCCATCGGGGCATCTCGTCCGAAAGCGAATG
Source organism: uncultured Alistipes sp. (assembly GCA_900542505.1). Taxonomy (GTDB): domain Bacteria; phylum Bacteroidota; class Bacteroidia; order Bacteroidales; family Rikenellaceae; genus Alistipes; species Alistipes stercorigallinarum. The sequence continues at coordinate 55,848 of UQNV01000010.1, read as the reverse complement.
GCGTCAGGTCGAGCGCGACATCGCGCTGGCCGAACGCACGGGGTGCCAGTACCATGTCTGCCACGTATCGACGCGCGAGAGCGTCGAACTGGTGCGCCGCGCCCGTGCATGCGGACTTGCCGTGAGCTGCGAGACGGCGCCCCACTACCTGCTGCTCTGCGACGAGGATTTGCAGGAGGAGGGCCGCTTCAAGATGAATCCTCCGCTGCGCAGCCGCGCCGACCGCGATGCGCTGCGTGAAGGGGTGCTCGACGGCACCATCGAGGTCATCGCGACGGACCATGCCCCCCATACGGCCGAGGAGAAGTCGCGCGGCCTGGCCGGCAGCGCGATGGGCATCGTCGGGCTCGAATGTGCTTTCCCGTTGCTCTACACCTATCTGGTGAAGCCCGGGATGTTGACGCTCGAACGCCTCGTGGAGCTCATGTCGCTCAATCCGCGGCGGATTTTCGGCCTCGGCGGCGGCCTTCAGGCAGGTCAGCCGGCCGACTTTACGGTCATGGACCTCGGCGCGGAGTATGAAATCGACCCCGCGGCTTTCCTTTCGATGGGACATGCCACGCCCTTTGCCGGCTGGCGGGTCGGGGGGCGCACGATGCTTACGGTCGTCGACGGCCGCGAGGCCTACCGCGACCCCGCCTTCGGGCGGTAGCCCCGTAAGGGGGCGTGCGGCGGCCGAAACGCTCCGGTGCCGCACCCGGCGCGCGGCGACCGAACGGAGGGCCGGACCCTCTGCCCCGGAGACCGGGCGCCCCGACAAGCGAGAACGAACAAACAAACAATAAATAAAGGCTGCGAGAGGCCAGAACGAAAAATCCTATGAAACCCTTTACCAAGAAAATTGTGCTGGAGAACGGACGCGAGTTCTATGGCTACGGTTTCGGTGCCGACAGGGAGGCCATTAACGAGATTGTCTTCAATACCTCGATGGTGGGTTACCAGGAGATTCTCTCCGACCCGTCCTACACCGACCAGATGGTGGTGATGACCTACCCGCTCATCGGCAACTACGGTACGGCCGAGGAGGACTACGAGACGAAGTTTCCGACCATCGGCGGCATGATTGTCCGCGAGTACAACGACATCCCTTCGAACTTCCGCTACACCAAGACCCTCAACGAGGTCTTCGAGGAGTACGACATCCCGGCCATCTCGGGCGTCGATACGCGTACGCTCACCCGCATCATCCGCGACGAAGGCAGTCAGAAGGTCATCATCACCGATGCCTCGACGCCGCGGGAGGAGGCGCTCGAACGTTTGCGCGCCTATGCGCTGCCCCACGACATGGTGGCCCGCGTGAGCTGCCGCAAACGCTGGTTCTCGCGTACGCCCAACCACCGCTACGATGTGGTGGCCATCGACTGCGGCATCAAGTACAACATCATCCGCAAGCTCAACGAGAAGGGCTGCAACGTGACGGTGGTGCCCTTCGATGCGACGGTCGAGGAGATTCTGGCCTTCCGTCCCGACGGCATCTTCCTCTCGAACGGTCCCGGCGACCCGACCGACGTGACGCCCGTCATCGAGAAGGTGCGTGCGCTCAAGGGCCGGGTGCCCATCTTCGGCATCTGCATGGGACACCAGATGGTGGCGCTGGCCTACGGCGCGAAGACCTTCAAGATGAAGTTCGGCCACCGCGGCGGAAACCATCCCGTCAAGTGCCTTGCAACGGGCAAAATCGAAATCACGAGCCAGAACCACAGCTATGCCGTGGACATCGAGTCGCTGAAGAATACGCCGCTGCAGCTGACCCATATCAATCTGCTGGACAATACGGCCGAGGGCGTCGAGTGCCCCGAGGAGAAGGTCTTTTCGGTGCAGTACCACCCCGAAAGCGCGCCGGGTCCGCAGGACAGCGCCTATTTGTTCGATAAGTTCATTAAAATGATGGAGGAGCACAAAAATGCCTAAGAGAACGGATATCAACAAGAAGGTTATGGTGATTGGCTCGGGCCCGATTGTCATCGGTCAGGCCGCGGAGTTCGACTATGCGGGTACGCAGGCGTGCCTCGCGCTCAAGGAGGAGGGTTACGAGGTGGTGCTGGCCAACTCGAACCCCGCCACGATTATGACCGACACGCACATCGCCGACAAGGTCTACATGGAGCCGCTGACGCTCGAGTACGTGGCCAAGATTATCCGCTACGAGCGTCCCGACGCGATTGTTCCGGGACTGGGCGGTCAGACGGGCCTCAATCTGGCGGTGCAGCTGGCCAAGAAGGGTATTCTCGAGGAGTGCCAGGTCGAGATTCTGGGTACCTCGTTCGAATCCATCGAGCGCGCCGAGGACCGCGAGCTCTTCAAGGAGCTGTGCCAGTCGCTGGGCGAGCCGGTGCTCCCCTCGGAGATTGCCAACTCCATCGACGAGGGCGCCGAGGTGGCCGCCCGCATCGGCTATCCCGTGGTGCTGCGCCCCGCCTTCACGCTCGGCGGTACGGGCGGCGGCTTTGCCGACAACGAGCAGGAGCTGCGCGAGATGATGCGCAATGCGCTCTTCCTCTCGCCGGTGCACCAGGTGCTTATCGAGAAGAGCATCAAGGGCTACAAGGAAATCGAGTATGAGGTGATGCGCGACTCGAACGATACGGCCATCGCCGTCTGCAACATGGAGAACATCGACCCGGTGGGTATCCATACGGGCGACTCGATTGTGGTGGCTCCGAGCCAGACGCTGACCAACCGCGAGTACCAGATGCTGCGCGACTCGGCGCTGAAAATCATCCGCGCGCTGAAAATCGAGGGCGGCTGCAACGTGCAGTTTGCACTCGACCCCCTTTCGTTCAAGTACTACCTCATCGAGGTCAACCCCCGTGTGTCGCGTTCGTCGGCCCTCGCCTCGAAGGCTTCGGGCTATCCGATTGCCCGCGTGAGCGCCAAAATCGCCGTGGGCATGACCCTCGACGAAATCCAGCTGGCCAACACTCCGGCCAGCTTCGAGCCGACGCTCGACTACGTGGTGACCAAAATCGCCCGCTTCCCCTTCGACAAGTTCTCCGACGCCTCGAACAAGCTCGGCACCCAGATGAAGGCCACGGGCGAGGTGATGTCGGTGGGCCGCACGGTCGAGGAGTCGCTGCTCAAGGCGGTCCGCTCGCTCGAGACGGGCGTCTGCCACATCCACCACAAGAAATTCGACTCGTGGTCGAACGACCGGCTGCTGGAGTACATCAAGGATGGAACGGACGACCGTCTCTACGCCATCGCCCAGCTCATCCGCAACGGCATCGACCTGGTGCTGATTTACAACAACACGAAAATCGACATGTTCTTCCTCGAGAAGTTCAAGAACATCGTCGAGTTCGAACGCGTCGTGGCGGCCCGTCCGAAGGACGTCGAGACGCTGCGCGACGCCAAGCGCATGGGCTTCAGCGACAAGTATATCGGTCAGCTGTGGGGCCTCTCGGAGCATGAGATGTACCGTCTGCGCGAGCAGAACGGCATCTTCCCCATCTACAAGATGATTGACACGTGCGCCAGCGAGTTTGCCTCCTACGTGCCCTACTTCTACTCGACCTACGAGGACGAGAACGAGTCGGTGGTGAGCGACCGCGAAAAGATTGTCGTGCTGGGTTCGGGTCCCATCCGCATCGGCCAGGGCGTCGAGTTCGACTACTCGACCGTGCATGCCATCTGGTCGATTCGCGAGGCGGGCTACGAGGCCATCATCATCAACAACAACCCCGAGACCGTTTCGACCGACTATACGACCAGCGACAAGCTCTACTTCGAGCCGCTGACGGTCGAGGATGTGATGAACGTCCTCCATCTGGAGCATCCCAAGGCGATTGTCGTCTCGCTGGGCGGCCAGACGGCCATCAACCTCGCCGAGCCGCTCGCCGAGCTGGGCGTGCCCATCATCGGTACGGACTGCGAGGCCATCCGCAACGCCGAGGACCGCGGCTGCTTCGAGAAAATCATGGAGGAGCTGGGCATTCCCCAGCCCGAGGCCGAGGCGGTGACCGACATCGAGGCGGGCGTGCGCGCCGCTGCCCGCATCGGCTATCCGGTGCTGGTGCGTCCGAGCTACGTGCTGGGCGGCCGCGCCATGCAGATTGTCTCGAACGAGGAGCGCCTGCGCCACTACCTGCAGACGGCCGTCGAGGTGAACGAGGATTCACCCGTGCTGGTCGACCGCTACATCATGGGGCGCGAGCTGGAGGTCGATGCCATCTGCGACGGACGGGATGTCTTCATCCCCGGCATCATGGAGCATGTCGAGCGGACGGGTATCCACTCGGGTGACTCCATCAGCGTCTATCCGACCTTCAGCGTCGGGCAGAAGGCCAAGGAGAAAATCATCGACTACACGGTGCGCCTGGGTCTGCGCATCGGCATCGTGGGTCTTTACAACATCCAGTTTATCCTCGACGGCGAGGAGGATGTCTATGTCATCGAGGTCAACCCGCGCTCGTCGCGCACGGTGCCCTTCCTCTCGAAGTCGACGGGCGTGCAGATGGCCCACATCGCCACGCAGGTGATTCTGGGCAAGACGCTGCGCGAACTGGGCATCACGGAGGTCTACGGCCGTGAGAAGGAGCGCTGGTATGTCAAGGCTCCGGCCTTCTCGTTCGCCAAAATCCGCGGCATGGACTCCTACCTCTCGCCCGAGATGAAGTCGACGGGCGAGGCCATCGGCTACGACGACAAGCTCACGCGCGCACTCTACAAGGCGCTGCAGGCCACCGGCATGAACGTCTGCAACTACGGGACGATTTTCGTCACCATCGCCGACGCCGACAAGGAGAAGGCGCTGCCGCTCATCCGCCGCTTCTACGACCTGGGCTTCAACATCGAGGCGACGACCGGCACGGCGGCCTATCTGCGCGGCCACGGCATCCGTACGCGTACGCGCCGCAAGCTGAGCGAGGGCAGCACCGAGATTATCGACGCGCTGCGCCAGGGCCATGTGAGCTACGTGGTCAATACGATTGACATCAACCAGCACAACACGCGTCTGGACGGCTACGAGATTCGCCGCACGGCCGTCGAGAACAACGTCACGGTCTTCACGGCACTCGAAACCGTCAAGGTGCTGCTCGACGTGCTGGAGGAGATAACCTTCGGCGTCTCGACCATCGACGCGAAATAAACGGAGTGCGGGAAGCCGGGGAGCGGTCGGCTCCCCGGACAGTCCCGCGGCCCTGCGTGGGGAAAATCCAACTGAGAAGATGTACAAGAAAGGCATATACGAGATTCTGCGCAACGAACCGCTGACCGACGCCGTGTGGCGGATGGTGCTCCGGGGTGATACGCAGTGGATTACGCGCCCCGGACAGTTCGTCAACATCGCCATCGAGGGGCTCTATCTGCGGCGTCCCATCTCGGTCTGCGACTGGGACGGAAGTTCGTTGACGCTGATTTACAAGGTGGTGGGCGAAGGCACGACCCGGATGAGCCGCATGCGGCCGGGCGAGCGGCTCGACCTGCTGACGGGGCTCGGCAACGGCTTCGCGACGGAGAACGATGCACGGCACCCGCTGCTTGTGGGCGGCGGTGTGGGCGTTCCTCCGCTCTACGCACTGGCGCGCCAGCTGCGCGGCAAGGGGCTTCAGGTCGAGGTGGTGCTGGGCTTCAATACGGCTTCGGAACTTTTCTATGCCGATGAGTTCCGTGCGCTGGGCTGCGACGTCCATATCGCTACGGTGGACGGCTCGCTCGGCGTGAAGGGCTTCGTCACGACGGCCATCGCCGCCGAGGTGCCCGCATTCGACTACTTCTACGCCTGCGGACCGCTGCCCATGCTGCGGGCGCTCTGTGAGGCTACTCCCGGCGTGTCGGGCCAGCTCTCGTTCGAGGAGCGGATGGGCTGCGGCTTCGGCGGGTGCATGGGGTGCAGCTGCAAGACCCTGACGGGCAACAAGCGCATCTGCCGCGAGGGCCCCGTACTGCTTAAGGAGGAGATTCTCTGGTAGAGGGCTCCCCCGAAAACGAACCGAATACCTCCGAAACAAACGCAAGATTCAAGAACGATGAAAGACACGTCGGTTGTACTCTGCGGGCTCAGGCTCGACAATCCGGTCGTTCCGGCCAGCGGAACCTTCGGCTACGGCAACGAGTTCCGCGAATTCTACGACATCAACATCCTCGGCTCGTTCTCCTTCAAGGGGACGACGCGCGAACCGCGCTTCGGCAATCCGACGCCCCGCATCGCCGAGTGTACGGCGGGCATGCTCAATGCCGTCGGGCTGCAGAATCCCGGCATCGACGCCGTGATTTCGGAGGAGCTGCCGCGCCTGCGCACCTTCTTCCACAAGCCGGTCATCGCCAACATCTCGGGCTTCTCGGTCGAGGAGTACGCCTACTGCTGTGAGCGCATCGACGGCGAGGAGCAGGTGGGTATCATCGAGGTCAATGTCTCGTGCCCCAACGTACGCCACGGCGGCATGTCGTTCGGCACGTCGCCCGAGGCTGCGGCCGAGGTGACGCGCGCCGTGAAGGCCGTGACGACCAAGCCGGTCTTCATCAAGCTGAGTCCCAACGTGACCGACATCGTCGCCATCGCACGGGCGTGCGAGGAGGCGGGCGCCGACGGCATCTGCCTCATCAATACGATGCTGGGCATGCGCATCGACACCCTCCGCCGCCGGGCCATCATCGCCAATACGACGGGCGGCTTCTCGGGCCCGGCCATCTTCCCCGTGGCCCTGCGCATGGTCTACCAGGTGTCGAAGGCGTGCCGGATTCCGGTGATGGGGTGCGGCGGCGTGCAGTCGGCCCGCGATGTCGTCGAGATGATGATGGCCGGCGCTACGGCCGTGCAGGTCGGGGCGGCCAATCTGGTGAACCCCTATGCCTCGAAGGAGATTGTCGAGGCGCTGCCCGCCGAAATGGAGCGGCTCGGCATCGAGTGTCTGAGCGACATCATCGGCTGCGTGGAGTAATGCGGCTGCCCGGGACCGGGGAGCAGTTTGAGCCTCGGCCGTGCGGCGGGGTTGTGCGGATTGCGGATTTTGCGTAATATTGCACTGAGATAGCGGGCATCGCGGCGCGTCGGAGCACATCCGGTCCGACCGGTGCCCAAGGATGGAAATAACGACATAAAGCAAAACATACGAACGATATGCAACACGACGTCATCATTGCCTGCGACTTCAAGTCGGCGGAGGATACCTTCCGGTTCCTCGACCTGTTCCGCGACGAAGCGCGCAAACCCTTTCTGAAAATCGGCATGGAGCTCTACTACGCCGAGGGTCCCTCCATTGTGCGTGAAATCAAGCGCCGGGGCCACCGGATTTTCCTCGACCTGAAGCTCCACGACATCCCCAACACGGTGCGCAAGGCGATGGCCGTCCTTTCGCGGCTCGACGTCGACATGTGCAACGTCCATGCGGCGGGTACCGTCGAGATGATGCGCGCCGCCCGCGAAGGACTCACGCGCGAGGACGGCACGCGCCCGCTGCTCATCGCCGTCACGCAGCTTACCTCGACGAGCGAGGAGCGCATGCAGCGCGAGCTGCTTATCGGGGCCTCGATGAACGAGACCATCGTGCAGTATGCCCGCAATACGAAGGAGGCCGGGCTGGACGGCGTGGTCTGCTCGCCGCTCGAGGCCGGCATGGTCCACGAGGCGTGCGGCCGCGACTTCCTGACCATCACGCCGGGCGTGCGGTTCGCCGACGGCGACGTGGCCGACCAGGTGCGTGTGACCACTCCGGCCCGCGCCCGTGAAATCGGCTCCGACTTCATCGTGGTGGGACGCCCCATCACGGCTGCTCCCGACCCCGTGGCAGCCTACCGCCGCTGCGTGGCCGAATTCCTGGGCGAATAGCCCGGGCGGGGGCTTCGGGACCATCTCCGGCGCGTGCTTTGCAGCACGGAGACGGAGCGGGGCGGTGAGCGCCCCGGATGTCGGACAAACGAATAACGGACCAGAACGATGAAACCCGTAACGCTGTTCTATCTGCGCAACTGCCCCTTCTGCAAGCGGGCGCTGCGCTACATCGACGAGGCGAAGACGGCCCACCCCGAGTTGGCGGACGTGGAGATTGAGCTCGTCGAAGAGTCGGAGGAGCCCGAAGTGGCCGACCGATACGACTATTACTACGTGCCGACCTTCTATGTGGGAGGCGTGAAACTCCACGAAGGGGGCATCTACCCCGAAGAGGTGGAGGCGGTGCTGCGCAAGGCACTCGAGGCGTAGCACGCAGGCGGGAGGCGGACCGCCCGGACAGGGGCGCGCCCGGCCCGTCAACGAGTGATGTACAAGAAGAACCGGATAAATGAGATATATCATGATGGAGAAATCAATTGCCAAGGATTTGCTCTCAATCGGCGCGGTCTTCCTGCGCCCCGAGCAGCCGTTTACGTGGGCGAGCGGCATCAAGAGCCCGATTTATTGCGACAACCGACTGACCCTCACGGCTCCCGTCGTGCGCGGTCATGTGGAGGAGGGCCTCGCGCAGATTGTCCGCACGAAGTTCCCCGAAGCCGAGGTGCTGATGGGTACGTCGACCGCCGGCATCGCACATGCCGCCATCACGGCGACGATTCTCGACCTGCCGATGGGCTACGTCCGCAGCGGCTCGAAGGACCACGGACGCGGCAACCAGATTGAGGGCCGCCTCGAAAAGGGTCAGAAGGTGGTGGTCATCGAGGACCTCATCTCGACGGCCGGTTCGTGCATCGAGGTGGTCAATGCGCTGCGCGAGGCGGGTGCCGAGGTGCTGGGTGTCGCCTCGATTTTCACCTATGGCATGAAGAAGGGCCTCGACCGGCTGAAGGAGGCCGACGTGGTCAACTACAGCCTCTCGAACCTCGACGCTCTGGTTGAGGTGGCTGCCGAGGAGGGCTATATCCAGCCCGAAGACAAGGCGCGCCTGCTCCGCTTCCGCGACAATCCGTCGGACGAAAGCTGGATGAACCGGTAGCCTGGTGCCCGGTACGGAGTGTGAAACTTACAATTCGAGACTCTTATCGATATGAGACATCTGATTGACCCGACCGACCTGACGGTCGCCGAAACCGAACAGATTGTGGCGCTGGCCGAGGACATCATCGCCAACCGCGCCAAATACAGCGAAGCCTGCAAGGGAAAGAAGCTGGCGACGCTCTTCTACGAACCCTCGACGCGTACGCGTCTGAGTTTCACGTCGGCCATGCTGGAGCTGGGCGGCAGCGTCATCGGCTTCTCGGACGCCAACTCCTCGTCCGTTTCCAAGGGCGAGACCGTAGCCGACACGGTACGCGTCATCCGCTGCTTCGCCGACATCATCGCCATGCGCCACTTCAAGGAGGGTGCGCCGCTGGTGGCCTCGCAGTATGCCGGCATCCCGGTCATCAACGCCGGTGACGGCAGCCATGCCCACCCGACCCAGACGCTCACGGACCTGCTCACCATCAAGCGCGAGAAGGGGCGCTTCGACCATCTGACCATCGGTTTCTGCGGCGACCTGAAGTTCGGCCGTACGGTCCATTCGCTCATCAAGGCGCTCTCGCGCTACGAGGGCATCCGCGTGATTCTGATTTCGCCCGAGGAGCTGCGCCTGCCCGACTACATGCTGCAGGAGATGAGCGCCAACTCGAAGCTCGAGTTCCGCGAGGTGCGCACGATGGAGGAGGTGATGCCCGAACTGGACATCCTCTACATGACGCGTGTGCAGAAGGAGCGCTTCCTCGACGAGGAGGAGTTCGACCGCGTGAAGAACAGCTTCGTGCTCGACCCCGAGAAGCTGAAGACGGCCCGCAAGGATATGATTATCCTCCACCCGCTGCCGCGCGTGAACGAAATCACGCGTGCGGTCGACAATGACCCGCGCGCGGCCTACTTCCGTCAGGTCGAGAACGGCAAGTTCGTCCGCATGGCGTTGATTTACACGCTGCTCAAGTGGGCCGACGAGAACAAGCCCTTCGAGCATACGCCCCACTTCGACGAGGAGTACCTCGTCAACACGCTGGTCTGCCCCAACCGCCGCTGCATCTCCGCGACGGAGGATGTCGACCAGCTCTTCCGCCGCCATGCCGACGGCACGTGCCGCTGCGCCTACTGCGAGGCGAAGGCGAAATAGTTCCGCCGTCGGAGTCGTTCGGCGCTCCGGGCCATCGTGTGAAAAGCTCCCGTGCGGGGGCTTTTCGCTTATGATGGAAAAAAGAGCCGATTGTATCAGGGATTGTCCTCTCTGAAGTGTTATATGAAATAGGGCCGGTTCATGCCGGCGCCGGCTTCCGGGCTCTTGCTCTCCGGCCGGGCGCCGGGCATTCCGGTATGTTGGGATTGGACGATGCTTCAACGGAAGTGCTTTGATTGATTGGTATGGAGTCGGTTTCATCTGGCGAGATGCTGGACCTCGCGGCGTTCGACCGCCTGTTCGGGGAATACAGGCCACGCTTCATCCGTTTTGCCGTGTCGTATGTGACCGATGCGGCCGTGGCCGAGGACCTCGTCATGGAGAGTTTCATGGCGGCATGGGAGCGTCGTGCCCTGCTCTCTGAGAAGAGTTTTCCGCCCTATGTGCTGGTCATCGTCCGCAACAAGTGCCTCAATCACCTGCGTTCGCGTCAGGTGCGCCTGCGCGCCGAGGAGGACCTCAATTCGCACCGCGCGCGGCTGCTCGAACTCCGCGTCTCGACCCTCGAGGCGTGCGAACCTGCCCAACTCTTTTCGGACGAGGCGCGCCGCCTGGTCGACGAGACGCTCGCCCGCCTGCCCGAACGTACGCGCGAAATCTTCCAGCGCAGCCGTTTCCGCGGCGAAAGTTACAAGGAGATAGCCGCCTCGATGGGGACGACGGTCAAGAGCGTCGAGTTTGAGGTCTCGAAGGCGATGAAATCGCTGCGCGTGTCGCTCCGGGACTATCTGCCTCTCTTTTATCTTTTTCTGCTGATTGACAAATAGTTGAATGTTGTGCAGCCGCACAGCCGCATCCGAACCCGAAAAAAATACGACTTTTTTTCAGGGGAGCGCGGCTCTGCGGTGTTATTAATGTGACTATGGACAAAGAACTGCTTTACCGCTTTTTCAATGGCGAGACCTCCGTCGAGGAGGAGCAACGTCTGCTCGATGAAATCGACCGCGACCCCGCAAACCGCAGGGAGCTGCTTGCGGAGCGCCGCCTGTTCGACTCGGTGCTGATGCTGGCGCCGTCGGAGCGTGCCGCACGCCGCAAACCCCGGGTGTTTGCGCTCGGGCGGATGCGCTCGGTCTTCAAATATGCCGCCGTGCTGGTGGTGGCGCTCGGCGTCGGTGCATTCGGCATGCGGTTCCACTACGACCGCATGGCCCGCAGCGGCAATACCGTCTCGGTGCCCGCCGGCCAGCGGGTCGACCTGGTGCTGCCCGACGGTACGAAGGTCTGGATGAACGCCTGCTCCGAACTGGAGTATCCGGCCCTTTTTTCGCGGGGCGAGCGCCGTGTGCGGCTCGACGGCGAGGCCTTCTTCGATGTGGCGCACGACAAGGCCCATCCCTTCATCGTCGAGACCTTTGCCTGTGATGTCGAGGTGCTGGGTACGAAATTCGACGTCGAGGCCCATGCCGAGAGCGGCAAGTTCGTCACCTCGCTTGTCGAGGGGCGCGTACGCGTGTTGGACCGTGACTCCCACGTCGACCTCCGCCCGGGCGAGCAGGTCAGCCAGGTCGACGGACGGCTGGTCGTCGGACGGATTCCCGATTATGAGAATTTCCAGTGGCGCGACGGCCTGATTGCCTTCCGCGACGCGTCGTTCGGGGAGCTCATCGAGGAGTTCGAGAAGTATTACGGCGTGCGCATCGTGGTGACGGGTGACCGGGACTTCTCGGGCAACCGCTTCACCGGCAAAATCCGCATTTCGGAGGGTGTCGACCATGCGTTGTGGGTGCTGCAGCGCAGCGCCGACTTCGTCTACGAGCGCAACGAGTCGCGCGACGTGATTTACATCCGCTGAGCGACCCGGCACTGCGGGGGCGTGCGGCATGCTCCCGCACCGTCGGCAGCGGAAGAGAGAACCTGTGAAACCGATGGAAACAGAATAAATAACACCTAAAACCGAGACGAATGCCTATGTGAGAGAAAACCGACCTTTCCTGAATTGTTCCGAATCCGTGTGATGAACCCATGCGGAATCTCTCCCTCGGAGGATGCAGCCGTGTTCAGACGCTCGTCCGAGAGGGTTCACTAACCAAACTTAAACCTTGAAATATGGAAATGAAAAGGCAAGCAAGAGCCCGTGTGCTTTTGCCTGTATTGGCACTTCTGTGCTGCTTTTTCGCAGGCGGGGCCTATGCGCAGCGCGCAGCCGTGACGCTGAAGGCGACCGACACCCCGCTGGAGCAGGTGCTCGATGCGATTGAAAAACAAACCACCTATCTTTTTGTCTACGACAAGAGTGTCGACGTGACGCGTCGCGTATCGCTCGATGTGAAGGATATGCCGCTCAGCACGGTTCTCACGACGCTTTTCCGCTCTACCGATATCGCCTATGCCGTGGAGAACTCCTCCATCGTGCTCTCCCGCCGGGCCGCGGAGAACGAATCTCCCAAGTCCCAAAGCCCCGTCGTCGTTACGGGTGAGGTCGTCGACGGGGCGGGACTTCCCGTCATCGGCGCCAGCGTGATTGTCAAGGGTACGACCCTCGGCACGAGCACCGGCGTCGACGGCTCCTATACGCTCCAGGTTCCCGCTCCGGCCGAGGAGGCCGTTCTTTCGGTCAACTATCTGGGCTACGAGCCCGTCGAGGTGGCCGTAGGTAGCCGCACCCAAATCCTCATCACGCTCCGTGAGTCGGCCGTCGATGTCGATGCGGTCGTGGTGACGGCCCTCGGCATCAAGCGCTCGGAGAAGGCCCTCTCGTACAACGTCCAGCAGGTGAACTCCGAGGAGTTGCTCGCCGGCAAGGATGTCAACTTCGTCAACTCGCTCAACGGTAAGGTGGCCGGTGTGACCATCAACGCCTCGTCGTCGGGTGTCGGCGGCGCCTCGAAGGTAATCATGCGCGGTCAGAAGTCCATCATGCAGTCGTCGAACGCCCTCTACGTCATCGACGGAGTGCCGATGTTCACCTCGGCCCGCGACGGCGGCACGGAGTTCGCCTCGCAGGGTACGACCGACCCCATCGCCGACATCAACCCCGAGGATATCGAGTCCGTCTCGGTGCTCAACGGTGCCGCCGCCGCGGCGCTCTACGGTTCGGATGCCGCCAACGGCGCCATCGTCGTGACGACCAAGCGCGGCAAGGCCGGCTTCACTTCGGTCACCGTCTCGAGCAACACCGAGGTGATGAGCCCCTTCCTGCTGCCGTCGTTCCAGAACCGCTACGGCACGGGCGACCTGCTCTCGAGCGAAGGTTCGATTGACCGCAGCTGGGGCCAGCGTCTCAACAGTGCCAACTACATGGGCTACGACCCGGCGTCGGACTACTTCCAGACGGGCGTCACCGGAACCGAGAGCGTCTCCTTCTCGACCGGCACGGAGAAGAACCAGACCTACCTTTCGGCCGCTTCGGTCAACTCGCGCGGAATTGTGCCCAACAACGGCTACGACCGCTACAACTTCACCTTCCGCAACACGACCAGCTTCCTGAAGGACCGCCTGACGCTCGACGTCGGCGCCAACTACGTCATTCAGAAGGACCGCAACATGACCAACCAGGGTATCTACAACAACCCGCTGGTGGGCGCCTACCTCTTCCCGCGCGGCAACGACTGGTCCGACGTGGCGATGTACGAGCGCTACGACATGTCGCGCAAGCTCTATACCCAGTACTGGCCCGTCGGTGCCGCCGGCATGACGATGCAGAACCCCTACTGGATTAACTACCGCAACCTGCGCGAGAACCGCAAGGACCGCTACATGCTCAATGCGCAGCTTTCGTACGACATCCTCGACTGGCTGAACGTCTCGGGCCGCATCCGCATCGACAACTCCAACACGGACTATACCGAGAAGTTCTACGCCTCGACCAACACCCAGCTGACCGAAGGTTCGAAAAACGGTCTGTACGGCATCACCACCTCGAAGGACAAGCAGGTCTACGGCGACGTGCTCGTCAACATCAACAAGACCTTCGGCGACGACTGGTCGCTGCAGGCCAACGTCGGCGCCTCGATTTCCGACCTGCGCTACGATGCGATGAAGGTGCGCGGCCCCATTCCCGACGGTATCATCACCGATGAGAAGCCGCTGCTGGCCAATGTCTTCAACGTGCAGAACCTGAGCAACTCGTCGCTCACGTCGCGCATGCAGGAGGGCTGGCGCGAACAGACGCAGTCCATCTTCGCCTCGGCCGAGGTGGGCTTCCGCAACACCTACTTCCTCACGCTGACGGGCCGCAACGACTGGCCTTCGCAGCTGGCCGGCCCCCACTCGAACCGTTCGTCGTTCTTCTATCCGTCGGTCGGTGCCTCGGTGGTCCTCTCGGAGATTATCCCCAACATGCCGAAGAACCTCTCCTACGTCAAGCTGCGCGCATCGTACGCCTCGGTGGGTGTCGCCTTCGAGCGCTTCATCGCCAACCCGCGCTACAGCTGGAACGCCAGCGGCCTGAGCTGGAACACCAAGACGCAGTACCCGATGTATGACCTGAAGCCCGAGCGGACGAAGTCCTTCGAGGTGGGTCTGACGATGCGCTTCCTCAAGCACTTCAACCTCGACTTCACCTACTACGACACCAAGACGCAGGACCAGACTTTCGACCCGCAGGTGTCGACCGGTTCGGGCAGCTCGACCATCTACATCCAGTCGGGTAACATCCGCAACCGCGGTATCGAGCTGGCGCTGGGCTACAGCAACACCTGGGGCAAATTCTCGTGGGACAGCAACTACACCCTCTCGACCAACCGCAACGAGATTATCTCGCTGGCCAACAACGTGGTCAACCCCGAGACGGGCGAGCGTTTCTCGGTCGACCTGCTCGACATGAACGGTCTGGGTACGGCCCACTTCCTGCTCAAGGAGGGCGGCACGCTGGGTGACCTCTATTCGTTCGTCGACCTCAAGCGCGACGAGACCGGCGCCATCTACATCGACGCCGACGGCAAGCTGGCCACCGAAACCATCAACGACGTCGACCGCTACATCAAGCTCGGGTCGGTGCTGCCCGACGCCAACATGGCATGGCGCAACGACTTCCGCTGGGGCAACTTCCACTTCGGCTTCATGGTGACGGCGCGTCTGGGCGGCATCGTCTTCTCGCGTACGCAGGCCATGCTGGACTACTACGGCGTGTCGGAGGCTTCGGCCGCAGCGCGCGACGCCGGCAGTGTGATGATTAACGGCGGCGACTATGTCGACCCCAATGTCTGGTATTCGGCCATCGGCGGCGGCAACTCCGTACCGCAGTACTACACCTATTCGGCAACCAACGTCCGCCTGCAGGAGGCCTCCATCGGCTATACCATCCCGCGCAAGAAGCTGGGCGACCTGTGCGAAATCACCCTTTCGCTCGTGGGCCGCAACCTGTGGATGCTCTACTGCAAGGCACCGTTCGACCCCGAGACCATCGCCACGACGGGCAATTTCTACCAGGGCATCGACTACTTCATGATGCCGTCGCTGCGTAACATCGGCTTCAACCTCAGACTCAAATTCTAAGAATCATGAAACTTCACATACTCAGGCCCGTTGTCTGCCTGCTTGCTGCAGCGGGTATTTCGTGTACGGCCAACTATCTGGATATCAACGGCAACCCCTACGAGCCGGATGAGGACCAGATGCAGGCCGACGGATACATCATCGGCGCGACGCTGACGGCACTCTCGACCACCGTCGTCTCGACCGACGTCAATACGGCCCAGTTCACTGACGTGCTGATGGGCGGACCGATGGGCGGATACTTCTCGACCACCGGCAACTTCCCCACGGGTACCATCATGAACTTCAACCCGACGGACGACTGGACCAATGTCTTCATGGCCAGCGACAAGATTATTCCGGTGCTCTATTCGAACCTGCGTGAGCTGGAGCGCGTCACCGACGACCCCATCACGCTTGCCATCGCCGAGGTCATCAAGGTGGCCGCCATGAGCCGTGTTACGGATACCTATGGTCCGATTCCCTATTCGAAGGTGGGCGAGGACGGCAAGCTGCAGGTGCCCTACGACTCGCAGGAGGAGGTCTACACGCGCTTCTTCGAGGAGCTCGACCACGCCATCGGCGTGCTGACCGAGCACCGCACGGGCGCCATCGCCGCGACGGCCGACTACATCTACGGCGGAAGTGCCGAGAAGTGGTGCCGTTTCGCCAACTCGCTCAAGCTGCGTCTGGCCATGCGCATTGTCTATGCCGACGAGGCCAAGGCCCGGCAGATGGCCGAAAGCGCCGTCAAGAGCGAGGTGGGCGTGATGACCGCGAATGCCGACAACGCCATGCTGACCACCTTCGGCGAGAAGGGTAATCCCATCTATACGGCTGTCAACTACAACTCGGTGACCGCTGCCGACCATCCCGACGGAAAGGATTGCCAGACGGGAGGCGATACGCATGTTGCGGCCGACATCATCTGCTACATGAACGGCTACAACGACCCGCGCCGTCCGGCCTATTTCATCCCCTCGGAGTGGAGCGGCTATCAGTATGTCGGCATGCGCCGCAGCATCCAGATTCCTTCGCTGGTGACCGTCGGCCACAAATATTCGGGCGTGAAGTGCGACATCTCGTCGCCCGTCTACTGGATGAATGCCGCCGAGGTGGCCTTCCTCAAGGCCGAGGCCAAGGCCGTCTTCGGCTTCGACATGGGTCCCGGCACGGCCGAGGAGTTCTACCGCGAAGGCATCCGTCTCTCGTTCGAGCAGTGGGGTGTCTCCGGATGGGAGGAATACGCCGCCGGCCAGACCGTGCCGGAGAACTACCGCGACCCCAACGGCACGAACTCCTACGACGAGCAGATTTCCGACATCACCGTCGCCTGGGACGAAGGGGCTTCGCCCGAGAAGAAGCAGGAGCGCATCATCACCCAGAAGTGGATTGCCAACTGGCAGCTGGGCAACGAGGCGTGGGCCGATTTCCGCCGCACGGGCTATCCGCGCCTGATGCCGGCGACGGCCGAGGGCAACAAGAGCAACGGCAAGGTTGACTCGCGCATGGGTGCCCGCCGCATGCCCTATCCGCAGGTCGAATATACGACCAACGGCGAAAACGTGCGTCAGGCCGTGGCCTCCTACCTCAACGGCGGCGACGATATGGCGACGCGCCTTTGGTGGGACTGCAAGCAGGACCTTCCGCAACTTCGATAATCACCTAAAATGAATCCAAGACAGATATGAAATTCAATCTGAACAAGCAACTCGGAGCCATCTCGCTTGCCGCACTGCTCGCTTTGGGCGGCTGCAGCGAGTGGACGGATACCGAGGGCGTGACCATAAAGGAGCCCCAGGTCGAGAAGAGCGAAGCCTACAAGCAGGCCGTTCGCGACTACAAGGCTTCGGAGCACAAGGTGCTCATCGGCTGGTTCGACAACGTGGCCCTTCCGGGCAACCGTTCCCAGCATCTGACCGTCCTGCCCGACAGCCTCGATGCCGTCGTGCTGCAGCATCCCGAGGCCATTACCGATGCCATTGCTGCCGAAGCTGCGGAGATTCGCAGCGAAATGGGGACGCGGACGCTTTATTCGATTAGCTACGCCGACCTCGAAGCGGCCTATGAGGCTCAGCAACCCGAATCTCCCGAAGAAGGCGAAGAGGGAGGCGAAGAGGCTGCACTCACCGAAGACTTCACCCTTTTCTGCAACGACTGGATGGCCCGCTCCTTCGCGCTTTGCAATGAGTGGGGGCTCGACGGCGTGAACATCGTCTACGATGGCCGCAGCACCACGCAGATGCCCGACGCCGAGCGCGAGACCTATCTGGCTCGTCAGCAGGCTTTCCTGGCAGCCGTAGCGGCATGGAGAACGGCGAATCCCGACCGCTGGCTGCTCTTCGAGGGCACGCCCCAGTATCTGAGCGACCCCTCACTGCTGGGTGAGTGCCGCTACATCATCCTCAAGATGTTCACGCAGACGACGGTCGCCGACCTCAACCGCGCCCTGGCGCTGGCCCTGACCGAAGGGGTCCCCTCGGACCGTATTGTCGTCGGCGTGGAGTCGTGGCCGCTCGATGCATCCGACACCAAGACCGGCCGCTTCATGACCGAAGAGGGCAAGGAGGGTCGTGCCGTCATCGAGGTGGCACGCTGGATGAACGTCTTCGATGCCGACTGCACGAAGGCGGGTCTGGCCGTGAACCATCTGCAGTATGACTATTTCAATCCGTATCGCATTTACCAATATACGCGTGAGGCCATCGGCTTGATGAACTACGCGCCCAAAACCACTTCCGCATTATGATGCCGAACCGCATATTCATGACTTTAGCCTTCGCCGCCGCTGCACTTGTGGCGGGCGGATGTGCGAACGAGGACCCCAACGAGCACCACTTCGACAACCGGCTCTACCTCGACGGTGAGTCGACGGTCACCACGCTGCTGCTCAAGAAGGACACCCCCTCCTATACGTTGCAGCTGACGGCTGCGATGGCTCTGCCCCAGTCGCACGATGTCGAGGTGGAGCTTGCGGCCGACCCTTCGCTGGTCGAGCGCTACAACCTGGCCTATTCGTCGGATGCCGTGATGCTGCCCGCCGAGAACTATTCGCTTGCGAGCCCGACGACGGTAATCGGCGCGGGAAGCGTTGCGTCGGTGCCCGTCGAGCTCTCCTTCACGGGGCTTGACCTGCTGCCCTCGCAGCAGCTCTACGTGCTGCCCGTCACCATCGTCCGTGCCTCGGTACCCGTTCTCGAGAGCCGCCGAACGTTCTACTACCTCTTCCGCGAAGGGGCACTCATCAACGTAGTGGGCGAGTTGGAGAAAAACTACCTTGACGTCAACTGGACCAACGCCGACGTGGTGAACAACCTTACGGCGCTGACGGTCGAGGCGCTTGTCTTCGCACGTGACTTCGACCGCGAAATCTCCACACTTATGGGTATCGAGGGCAAGTTCCTGCTCCGTTTCGGCGATGCGACCTTCAACCCCGGTCAGCTGCAGGTGGTCAACGGCAGCAGCAAGTTCCCCGACAAGGACGACTCGAAGGCGATTCCCACCAACGAGTGGGTGCACGTCGCCGTGACCTACGAATCGACCGGCGCCATCCGCATCTACGTCAATGGTGCGCTGCAGTCCGAGGGCAAGTGCGGCAGCGGTGCGGTGAATTGGGGTTCCTATGTTCCGGCTTCGCAGGAGACCACAAGCAAGCGCGGATTCCACATCGGCTACTCTTATACCAGCGAACGCTATTTTGCGGGCAACATCGCCGAGGTGCGCATCTGGAACCGCGTGCTGAGTGCCGACGAAATCGCTGCCAGCAACCACTTCTACTGGGTAGACCCTGCCAGCGAGGGACTGGTGGCCTACTGGAAGTTCGACGACGGCGAGGGTACCACCGTGCGTGACCACACCGCCAACGGCAACGATGCACGCGCCTTTTCGGAAATCAAGTGGAAGCAGGTCGAACTGCCCCAGAGTGACAAATAATCCAAAAATCGATTCATCACATGAATACACTGCATAAATTAGCCGCCGGATGCCTGGCCGTATGCTGGGCCTTCGCCGCGGCCTCCTGTACCGACGACATCTCGCTTCCCGGCTCGGGACAGACGGGGGATTCCGCCGGAGCGGGGAAAATCGAAGCCTATCTCCAGAGCGAGAGCGGCAAGAGCGAATCGACGGTCGAGTTGCGCGGCGATGATGTGCGCAGTCTCGTACGTCTGGGGCTGACCCACGTGGCCGGCGAGGCCGTCGACGTCACGCTGCGCGTGGCGCCCGAGCTGGTCGAGGCCTACAACGAGGAGCACGAGACTTCGTTCGAACTCTTCCCCGAGAATCTGGTCTCCATCGAGGAGAACGGTGCCGTGCTGATTGGCCCCGAGGATGTCTTCTCGGACTACATGGCGCTCGACCTCACGGCAGGCGAGGGCGTGGTCGAGGGGCAGACCTACCTGCTTCCCGTCGCCTTCGACATCATCACCGAGGGGATTGCCCCGGCGGCCGGCCGCGAGGCGGTCTACCTGCTGGTGAAGGTCTCGGGCGAGCGTCCCGACGCGACCAAGCCCGGCGGCTTCAAGATGGTCTCCTACATTGAGGTCAACGACATGAACCCGCTCAATGTCAAGAACTACTTCCTGGCCGAGAGCGGCAAGCCCTTCTTCGATATCGTCAACATCTTTGCGGCGAACATCAACTATGACGCCGCAAGCGGCCGTGCCTATGTCCATTTCAACGACAACGTCGCCCACCTGCTGGCCAACCGCGACAAGTATATCGCTCCGCTGCAGGAGATGGGTATCCGCGTCTGTCTGACGATTCTGGGCAACCACGACCGCGTGGGCGTGGCCAACCTCTCGGCCGAAGGGGCCCGCGAATTCGCCCGCGAACTGCGCGTGGTGGTCGATACCTACGGGCTCGACGGCGTCGATTTCGACGACGAATGGAGCGACTATCCCTCGCGTCCGGACGAGGCTCCCGGATTCCTCGTGCCGTCGTCGGAGCTCTACGGCCGCCTGCTCATCGAGACGCGCCGCGTGATGCCCGACAAGCTGGTGACGCTCTATGCCTACGGCCACACCTCGTTCTACAACCCGATTGACGGCAAGCGCATCGGCGAGGTGGTCGACTATGCGTGGAACAGCTCCTACCTCTATCCCGACTACAATTCGCGGAAGGACTTCCTCGGTCTGCTGCCCGAGCAGTGGGGTCCCTATTCGATTTGCCTGAATCCCGATTCGAACCAGTATACGGGCGATACGCTCTCCGATGCCGAGATTCAGAAGGTCCACGAGGGAGGCTACGGCGTGATGGTATGGTACGACCTGCGTACCGACAAGCGCCAGAGCTACGTATCCCGCTTCTCGCAGGTGTCGCGCGTCGTATACGGCGAGGAGGTTGTCAAACAGGGTTATGATTACGGCAAGGATTGGTAATGAAAAGCGTATTTGAAATGAAAAGAACGATATTGGCGCTTGCGGCCGCATCGATGCTGATGGCGGGCTGCAGCGAAGAGAATACCGAGACTCCGGCAACGCCCGGCGCAACCGACCGGATTGAGGTCGCCGGTGCTCCCGAGGCCCCTTTCGCAGCCTCGGGCGACGAATTCACGGTAACGGTCCAGAGCAGCGGCGACTGGCGTCTGGCCGGCAAGAAGGAGTGGTGCCATCCCGACCTTACGGAGGGTGCCGATGGTGCCGAGGTGCGGTTCACGGTCGACGAGAACCCCGGTTACGAGGCCCGCAGCGTGGTCTATACCTTCATGAGCGGCGGCAAGTCCTGCAAGCTGACCGTCAGCCAGCAGGGCGGGGTAGTGGTCGAGGCCGAGCGGGACCGTTACGAGGTTGCCGCCGCCGGCGGCGAGTTCCGCATCCGCATCGATGCCAATGTGGCGCTTGCGTGGGAGCTCGACCCCTCGAGCAGTGAATGGCTCAGCGATACGACTCCCGAGACGCGTGCCGGAATGCCCGAGCGCTCGTATGTCTACCTGACCGTGGCCGAAAATACGACCTACGCCGCCCGCGAGGGTGTGCTGCGGGTGACGGGCGAGGGCGCCGGGACGCGCGAAATCACCATCGCCCAGCTGCAGAACGATGCCATTCTCATCGATGCCGACAGCTATCCGGTCGAGCCCGAGGGCGGAGAGGTTGCCGTGCAGGTCGACGCCAACGTCGACTACACGGTCGAGATTCCGTCGGAGGCCGCTTCGTGGTGCCGCCATACGGCGAGCGAGGAGGTTTCGGGTGAGGGCCCCCTGCGCCGGACGGTCGAGAAGTTCGAGATTGACGAGGCTTCGATGACGCGCAACGTCGTGGTGGTGCTGCGTGCCGTTGAGGGAGGCGCAAAGGCCGAGGTGAACATTTCGCAGATTGTCGAGTCCGAGGCGGCGATTGTCGACGTGCCCGATGCCAATTTCCGCAACTTCCTCCTGCAGAAAGGCTATGTGGTGACGGCCGACGGTACGAAGTGCCAGCTCACGGATGCCGGCATGGAGCTTACGTCGATGAACTGCAGCGGCCTCGACATCGAGTCGCTGGCCGGTATCGAGGGCTTCACGAAGCTCGAGTCGCTCGACTTCACCAACAACCTGGTCAAGAAGGTCGACCTGTCGGCCAATACGCTGCTCAGCGACCTGAAGTTCGAGACCAACCCCGTCGAGGAGATGAACCTGGGCGACGCTCCGGTGATGCTGGTCGACATCTCGGCTACGAAGCTCCAGGTCGGCGATAACTGGTGGGACATGGTTTATCCCTCGAAGTTCACGCTTATCAGCTCGCAGCCGCTCGAGGTGAAGGCGGGTGACAACTGCGTCTGCACGAAGTTCGACATGACGCAGGTTCCCAACCTCAAGCGCATCGACGTCTCCTACATCACCTACAGCGGCTATGTCGTCTACCTGAAGCGTGGTGTCCATACGGAGGATGTGGTCTACCGCGGACCTGTTTCGAACATCGTCATCGAGTGGGTTGACTGATGCCGTCAGGGCCCCGTTTCTACAGCTGCGGGCGTCCGGTTCCCGAACCGGGCGCCCGTGCTTTTTCACGGGGCGGTGCGGGCTCTTCCGGAACGTGTGCGCAATGTCCCGGCCGGATGTGTGAAACTACCGATTTTTTTGTATCTTTGTCCCGGACTTTGTCCGTATTAACCTACTAAAGACCTCAAATGAAACCGATGCATGCCCAATCGTCGAAACGCTCGCCGCTGGCGTGGGTGCCGACGCTCTATTTTGCCATGGGACTCCCGTTCGTGGTACTCAACATGGTTTCGGCGGTGATGTTCAAGGACCTTGAAATCTCCGACGCTCAGATTGCCTTCTGGACTTCGCTCATCATGTGGCCCTGGACCATCAAGTTCCTCTGGAGCCCCTTCCTCGAGCTCTTCCGCAACAAGAAGTTCTTCGTCGTACTGACACAGCTGCTCAGCGGCGTGCTGTTCGGCGTGGGGGCGCTGGCGCTGCATCTGCCCTCGTTCTTCGCCATCACAATCGCCATCTTCGCCGTCATCGCCTTCAGCGGCGCGACGCACGACATTGCGGCCGACGGCGTCTACATGTCGGAACTCTCGACGCAGGACCAGGCCCGCTACATCGGTTGGCAGGGTGCCTTCTACAACCTGGCCAAACTGGTCGCCACGGGCGGTCTGGTGTGGTTCGCCGGGTGGCTCTTCAACCGCTTTGCTCCCGAGGCGGCGAGTGACGTGGCCGCCTACCGCCATGCCTGGACCATCGTGCTGGTGATTCTGGGCGGCATCATGGTTGCCGCCGGTCTGTGGCACATCCGCGTCCTGCCGCTGGGCGGCGCTCCCGCAACGGGAGCCCATTCGCTGCGCGAGGGCCTCGACGGACTGCGCGAGGTCATCACCTCGTTCTTCTCGAAGCGCCACATCTGGTACTACATCGCCTTCATCATCCTCTACCGTCTGGGCGAGGGCTTCGTGATGAAAATCGTCCCGCTCTTCCTCAAGGCCGACACCTCCATCGGCGGTCTGGGGCTGAGCAACCAGCAAATAGGCCTCTACTACGGCTCGTTCGGCGCCGGTGCCTTCCTGCTGGGTTCGCTGCTGGCAGGCTACTTCATCGCTGGCCGCGGCCTGAAGCGGACGCTCTTCACGCTCTGCTGCATCTTCAACATTCCCTTTGCGGTCTATGCGCTGCTGGCCTTTTTCCAGCCCTCGTCGATGTGGCTGGTGGCCGGAGGCATCATTCTGGAGTACTTCGGCTACGGCTTCGGCTTCGTCGGCCTCACGCTCTTCATGATGCAGCAGGTGGCCCCGGGCAAGCACCAGATGGCCCACTACGCCTTCGCGTCGGGCATCATGAACCTCTCGGTGATGGTCACCGGCATGGCCTCGGGCTTCCTGAGCGACCTGATGGGCTACAAGCTCTTCTTCATCGCCGTGATGTTCGCCACCATCCCCGCATTCCTCATCACGTGGTTCGTCCCCTTCACCCATCCCGACGGCAAGGAGGTCTCGACGGCCGAACTGAACGAGGAGCTGAAGAACGACTGACCCATCCGGCGGCGGCCGGATTCGAAAAACGACGGAACAAGACAACAAAACAAAACCATAAACAAGCGTAAACTCATGAACAACAATCTGAAAATCGCAGGTCCGGCGCTTCCGGACATGCCGTGGGAGGAGCGTCCCGCCGGCTCGAAAGAGGTCCTCTGGCGCTATTCGGCCAACCCGATTATCCCGCGCAACCTGCTGTCGACGTCGAACAGCATCTTCAACTCGGCGGTCGTTCCCTTCAAGAACGGCAAGTACAACTATGCGGGCGTGTTCCGTTGCGACGATACCAATCGCCGGATGCGTATCCACGTAGGCTTCTCGGTCAACGGCATCGACTGGGACATCGAGGAGGAGGATTTCCACCTCGAGGGTGCCGACCCCGAAGTGGGCGAGTGGGTTTACGGTTACGACCCGCGCGTGGCCAAGATTGACGACAAGTATTACGTGACGTGGTGCAACGGCTACCACGGCCCCACCATCGGCGTGGCCTGGACGACCGACTTCAAGACCTTCCACCAGCTGGAGAACGCCTTCCTGCCCTACAACCGCAACGGCGTGATGTTCCCCCGCAAAATCAACGGCAAGTTCGCCATGCTGTCGCGTCCGAGCGACACGGGCCACACCCCCTTCGGCGACATCTTCTATTCGGAGAGCCCCGACATGGAGTACTGGGGTCACCATCGCCACGTGATGTCGCCCGCCCCGTTCGAGGTGAGCGCATGGCAGTGCATGAAAATCGGTGCGGGTCCGATTCCCATCGAGACCTCGGAGGGCTGGCTGCTCTTCTACCACGGCGTGCTGCGCTCGTGCAACGGCTATGTCTATGCCTTCGGCTCGGCGCTGCTCGACCTCGACCAGCCCTGGAAGGTGCTCGCCCGCAGCGGCCCGTATCTGATTACGCCGCAGATGCCCTACGAGTGCATGGGCGACGTGCCCAACGTCACCTTCCCCTGCGCGGCGCTGCACGACCCCGAAACCGGACGTGTGGCCGTCTACTACGGTTGCGCCGATACGGTGACGGGTCTGGCATTCGGCTATATCCCCGAGATTGTCGAATTCACGAAGAAGAACTCAATCCTGTAGGCCGATGAAACGGACGCTTTGGCTCGCGGCGCTCGCGGCGGCGCTCACGGTTGCTCCCCTTGCGGCGCAGGAACCGGCCGATTACGTCAATCCGTTCATCGGTACGACCAATTTCGGCACGACCAATCCCGGAGCGGTCTGCCCCAACGGCATGATGTCGGTGGTCCCCTTCAACGTGATGGGGTCCGAGCTGAACCGCTACGACAAGGATGCCCGCTGGTGGTCGACGCCCTACGAGTACTACAACAAGTTCTTCACCGGCTTTTCGCACGTGAACCTCAGCGGCGTGGGATGCCCCGAAATGGGCTCCCTGCTGCTGATGGCCACCACGGGGCCGCTCGAGGTGGACTACCACCGCTACGGCAGCGAGTATTCGCGCGAAACGGCAACGCCGGGCTACTACTCGAACTTTCTGGACAAGTACGGCATCCTGGCGGAGGTGTCGGCCACGCTGCGCAGCGGTGTGACGCGCTTCACCTTCCCGGCCGGCGAGAGCCACATCCTGCTCAACCTGGGCGAGGGCCTGACCAATGAGTCGGGAGCCTTCGTGCGTCGGGTGAGCGATACGGAAATCGAAGGTACGAAGCTGCTGGGCACCTTCTGCTACAACCCGCAGGCGGTCTTCCCGATTTACTTCGTCATGCGTGTGAACAAGCGCCCCGAGGCGGTGGGCTACTGGAAGATGCAGCCCCCGAAGCAGGGTGTCGAGGCCGAATGGGACAAGGACAACGGCCGCTACAAGCTCTATACGCGTTACGGTAAGGAAATCGCCGGCGACGACATCGGCGTCTGGTTCACCTACCGGACGACCGAGGGCGAGCAGATTGAGGTGCAGATGGGCGTATCGTTCGTCTCGATGGAGAACGCCCGCATGAACCTCGACGCCGAGCAGCAGGGCAAGGATTTCG
This sequence comes from uncultured Alistipes sp., assembly GCA_900542505.1. GTDB lineage: Bacteria > Bacteroidota > Bacteroidia > Bacteroidales > Rikenellaceae > Alistipes > Alistipes stercorigallinarum. The sequence goes on along the minus strand of UQNV01000010.1, from coordinate 29,921 downwards.
ACGCCGTACGCGCCGAGGCCCGCGCCCGCTGGAACGACGACCTGGGACGCATCCGCGTCGAGGGCGGGTCGCGCGAGCAGCGCGAGGTCTTCTACACGGGTCTCTACCACGCGCTCATCCATCCCAACCTGCTGCAAGACGTCAACGGCGAGTATCCCGCCATGGAGAGCTCCGAAATCCGTACGACGAAGGGCGACCGTTATACGGTCTTCTCGCTGTGGGATACCTACCGCAACGTGCATCAGCTCATGACGCTGGTCTATCCCGAGCGTCAGCTCGAGATGGTGCGCTCGATGGTCGATATCTACAAGGAGTGGGGCTGGATGCCCAAGTGGGAGCTCTTCGGCCGCGAGACCTTCACGATGGAGGGCGACCCCGCCATTCCGGTCATCGTCGACACGTGGATGAAGGGGCTGCGCGACTTCGATGTCGAGACCGCCTATGAAGCCTTCCTCAAGTCGGCGACCACGCCCGGTGCGCAGAACAAGCTGCGTCCCGACATCGACCCCTACATCGAGCGGGGCTATGTGCCGCTGGGCTTCTATGCCAAGGACCTGGCGGGCGATGCCTCCGTGTCGCATGCGCTCGAGTATTACATCGCCGACCATGCCCTCTCGCGTCTGGCCGATTCGCTGGGCCGCGAGGAGGATGCCCGTCTTTTCCGCCAGCGTTCGCTGGGCTACCGCCACTACTACGACAAGGAGTACGGTACGCTGCGTCCCATCACGCAGGATGGTAGCTTCCTCACCCCCTTCGACCCGAAGGCGGGCGAGAACTTCACCGCTGCACCGGGCTTCCACGAGGGTTCGGCCTGGAACTATACGTTCTACGTGCCGCACGACGTCGAGGGTCTGGCCCGTCTTATGGGCGGCAAGCGCAAGTTCGTAGACAAGCTTCAGATGGTCTTCGACACGGGCCTCTACGACCCGGCCAACGAGCCCGATATCGCCTATGCCTACCTCTTCAGCTATTTCAAGGGCGAGGAGTGGCGTACGCAGCGCGAGGTGCGCCGTCTGACCGAGAAGTATTTCACGACGCAGCCCGACGGCATCCCCGGCAACGACGATACGGGCACGATGTCCACCTGGGCCGTCTTCTCGATGATGGGTCTCTATCCCGACTGCCCGGGCGAGCCCTTCTATACGCTCACCTCGCCCGTCTTCGACAAGGTGACCATCCGCCTCGACCCGCGTTTCTACGGGCGCGACGAACTGGTCATCGAGACGCGCGACAATGCCCCCGGCAACATCTACATCGGCTCGATGACTCTGGGCGGCAAGCCGCTGCGCAAGTACCGCATCAGCCATGACGAACTGCTGCGGGGCGGCACGCTGACCTTCGACCTTCGGAAGGAGCACCGATAGAAGAGAGGAAACCTAAAAAAACAATACGATTACACCATGAAACTCAGAACCATTTCCATCATAGGCGCCGCGCTCGCCGCGGTTGCCTGTGGCAAGGCTCCCCAGAGCGATTCGCTGACGCAGTGGGTCGACATGCGCATCGGTACGGGCGGCCACGGCCACGTCTTCATGGGCGCCAGCGTCCCCTACGGCGCCGTACAGCTCGGCCCCACGAGTATTCCCCAGTCGTGGGACTGGTGTTCGGGCTACCATGCTTCCGATACGACCGCCATCGGATTTTCGCACACGCACCTGAGCGGTACGGGTATCGGCGACCTGTTCGACGTGACGGTGATGCCCGTCATCGGCGAGGTGACCTACGCCCGCGGAACGGAGGAGGAGCCGCAGTCGGGCCTCTGGTCCTACTTCAGCCATGCCGACGAGGTGGCCCGTCCGGGCTACTACCGCACGCGTCTGCTGCGCTACGGCATCGATGCCGAGCTGACGGCGACCAACCGTGTGGGTTTGCACCGATATACCTTCCCCGCGTCGGAGGAGGCTGCCGTGGTCTTCGACCTGGAGAACGGCGGCTGCTGGGACAAGGCTACCGAAACCCGTCTGGAGGCCGAAGGCGACCGTACGATAACGGGTTACCGCTACTCGACGGGCTGGGCCAAGGACCAGAAAATCTACTTCGCCGCCGAATTCTCGAAGCCCTTCGCTTCGTTCGAACTCAAGGGCGAGAACAACATGTACGGCCGCGCATCGTTCGTAACGGCCGACGGCGAGGAGCTGCTGCTCAAGGTGGCCATTTCGCCCGTTTCGGTCGAGAACGCGAAGGAGAACCTCGCCGCCGAGCTGCCGGGCTGGGATTTCGAGGCCACGGCTCAGGCTGCCGATGCCGCCTGGAACGGCGAGCTGGGCAAGGTGCGCATCGAGACCGTCGACGAGTCTGCCCGCCGGATTTTCTACACGGCTCTCTACCACACGATGGTTGCCCCCTCGACCTTCTGCGACGTGAACGGCGACTACCGCGGCGCCGACGGCAAGAACTACAACGCCGGCAGCCAGCATGTCTATACGACCTTTTCGCTGTGGGACACCTATCGCGCCGCTCAGCCGCTGATGACGATTCTCCATCCCGAGAAGATGGCCGACATCGCCGCGACGATGGTCAACATCTACAAGCAGCAGGGCAAGTTGCCCGTATGGCACCTGGTCGGCAACGAGACCGACTGCATGGTGGGCAATCCGGGCATCTGTGCGCTGGCCGACGCCGTGCTGAAGGGCTACGTGGCCGACCGTGAGGAGGCTTACGAGGCACTGAAGGCTTCGGCGATGGTTCCCGAGCGGGGTATGGATCTGCGCATGCAGTACGGCTACATTCCCTGCGACCTCTACAACGAGGCGGTTGCCTGCGACCTGGAGTATGCGCTTTCGGACTGGACCGTGGCCCAGGTGGCCCGCGAGCTGGGCAAGGAGGAGGACTATGCCTATTTCCTCGAGCGCAGCAAGTCCTACCGCCACCTCTTCGACCCCGAGACGCACTTCCTGCGCGGCCGTGACTCGAAGGGCGGCTGGCGTACGCCGTTCAACCCCTTCTCATCGGTTCACCGCGAGGATGACTACTGTGAGGGCAACGCCTGGCAGTACACGTGGCTCGTGCCCCACGATGTCGAAGGACTCATCGAGTGCTTCGGTTCGAAGGAGGCCTTCACCGCCAAACTCGATTCGCTCTTCACCGTAAGTTCGGAGATTGCCGGCGCCGCATCGCCCGACATTTCGGGTCTCATCGGGCAATACGCCCACGGCAACGAGCCGAGCCACCATGTACTCTATTTCTATACGATGATTGGCCAGCCCTGGAAGACGGCCGACAAGGTGCGCGAAGTACTCGCGACGCTTTACCACGACCAGCCCGACGGACTCTCGGGCAACGAGGACGTGGGTCAGATGTCGGCGTGGTACGTCCTCTCGTCGCTGGGCATGTATCAGGTCGAGCCGGCCGGCGGCCGCTACTTCTTCGGTTCGCCGCTCTTCGACCGTGCCGAGCTGAAGGTCCGCGACGGCGTGCTGACCGTCGTGGCGCACAACAATTCGGCCGAGAACCGCTACATTCAGAGCGTCAAGCTCAACGGTGCGGAGTACGACAAGCCCTTCATCGACTTCGAGTCGATTGCCCGGGGCGGCGTACTCGAGTTCGAGATGGGCTCCGAGCCGAAGGTATGGTATGAACTCTAAACGAATCGACTTTTGCCGATGAAAATCATGTATTGGGCACTTTCGGTGCTCGCATTGGCTGCAACCTCCTGCTGCGCACCCTCGCGGGGCGCAGAGGAGGTTGTCCGCCCTTCGGAATATGTCTCGACGCTCGTCGGGACTCAGTCCGACTATTCGCTCTCGGCCGGCAACACCTATCCGGCCATCGCCCTGCCGTGGGGCATGAACTTCTGGACGCCGCAGACGGGCCGCATGGGCGACGGATGGACCTACACCTACGGGGCCCATACGCTCCGCGGCTTCAAGCAGACGCACCAGCCCTCGCCGTGGATTAACGACTACGGCCAGTTCTCGGTGATGCCCGTGCGCGGCAACGACAAACTGGATGAGGAGTCGCGCCAGAGCTGGTTCTCGCACCAGGCGGAGCAGGCGCGCCCCTATTATTACTCGGTCTACCTGGCCGACCACGACGTCAAGGCCGAGGTGGCTCCCACCGAGCGTGCCGCCATCCTGCGCTTTACCTTCCCCGAATCGGAGGAGTCGGGCGTGGTGGTCGATGCCTTCGACCGCGGGTCGTGCGTCGAGGTGGTCGACGACCGTACCATTGCCGGCTATACGACGCGCAACAGCGGCGGCGTGCCCGACAACTTCCGCAACTACTTCATCCTGCGTTTTGACAAACCCTTCTCGGGTGTCGAGTTGACCGACTCGCCGGCGAACTACAAGGCGGGCAGCCGGGTGCTCTATCCCGATGGCGGCAAGCGCGTCGAGGGCGAACATGCCGTGGTGAAGGTGCACTTCACCACCGTGCGCGGCGAGCAGGTCAACGTGCGGGTCGCCTCGTCGTTCATCTCGGCGGAGCAGGCCGTGCGCAACCTCGAGAGCGAGCTGGGCGAGGATGACTTCGAGACCGTCAAGGCCAAGGCGCAGCAGCGCTGGGACGACGTGCTGGGCCGCATCCGTGTCGAGGGCGGCAGCGACGAGCAGATGCGCACCTTCTATTCGTGCCTCTACCGTTCGACGCTCTTCCCGCGCAAGTTCTACGAGCTCGATGCCGAGGGCAACCCCATCCACTACAGCCCCTTTAACGGCGAGGTGCGCCCGGGATACATGTATACCGACACCGGTTTCTGGGATACGTTCCGCTGCCTCTTCCCGCTGCTCAACCTGGTCTATCCGTCGGTCAACGCCGAAATCCAGGCCGGACTGGCCAACGTGGCGCGCGAAAACGAGCTGCTGCCCGAGTGGGCGAGCCCGGGCCATCGCGGCTGCATGGTGGGCAACAACTCCGCCTCGGTGGTCTCCGACGCCGTGGTGAAGGGCATCGTCACCGATTCGGCCGACCTTGCGAAACTCTACGAGGCGATGGTCTATGCCACCGAGCATGTCCATCCCGAGGTTTCGTCGTCGGGCCGCTGGGGTCATGAGTACTACAACGAGCTGGGATACGTTCCCTACGACGTCAACATTCCCGAGAACGTGGCCCGTACGCTCGAGTACGCCTACGATGACTGGTGCATCCTGCAGACGGCCAAGCGACTGGGCCGTCCGGCCGAGGAGCAGGAGCGGTGGGCGCTGCGCGCGAAGAACTACCGCAACGTCTTCGACCTCGAGACGCACCTCATGCGCGGCCGCAATGCCGACGGTTCGTTCCAGAGCCCCTTCAGTCCCTACAAGTGGGGCGACGCCTTCACCGAAGGCAACGCATGGCACTACACCTGGTCGGTGTTCCACGACGTCGAGGGCCTGGCGCGTCTGATGGGCGGCCGCGAAGCCTTCGCCGAGATGCTCGATTCGGTCTTTGTCGTTCCGCCCGTCTACGACGACAGCTACTACGGCTTCCGGATTCACGAAATCACCGAGATGCAGGTGGCCAACATGGGCAACTACGCCCACGGCAACCAGCCGGCGCAGCACATGATTTACCTCTACAACTACGCCGGCCAGCCCTGGAAGGCGCAGTGGTGGACGCGCGAGGTGATGGACCGCCTCTATTCGGCGCGTCCCGACGGATACTGCGGCGACGAGGACAACGGACAGACGTCGGCCTGGTATGTCTTCTCGGCGCTGGGATTCTATCCCGTGTGTCCCGCTTCGGACGAATATGTCCTCGGGTCGCCCCTCTTCCCGCGTGCAACCGTCATGCTGGAGAACGGCGCCGAACTGGTCATCGAAGCCGAGGGCAACGCGCCTTCGCGCCGGTATATCGCATCGGCCGAGGTCGACGGCAAGCCCTATACGCACAATTTCCTCCGTCATTCGGAGCTGGTGAAGGGTGCCCGGGTGCGTCTGACGATGTCCGAGGAGCCCAATACCACGCGCGGAACGGCCGAGGAGGATGCCCCCTATTCGTTCAGCCGCGAGGATTGTCGATAATTTGTCGATAGAATGTCGTCCGTTATTTTGAAAGTTGTCCGGAAAGCCGTATTTTTGTAACGTTGTTTTGACCATTGACAGGTTTTATCCGGACGAATTCATGACGAAAATCGGCAATAACGACCGGCGTGAGCGCAGAAGACGACAGGGGTTCTCCTCTGTCTTTCACTCCCGGGTGCACCGGATGCAACCGATACAGTGCGCAGTCCAGCAGGAGCAGCAAGCCTCCTGCGCTCTGTGCGGATAGATAGGACCGCCATAACAAGTATGTTGTGGCGGTCTGTCTTTGTATTTCCCGCAATGCGGGATGTCGGGGGCGCGTCCGAATCACGGATTCGGTCGGCGGCTGAAGTCTCGATGCTGCCGGCCGAACGGAGTTTCGGCCCGGCGCCGGGCCGGAGCCGATGAGCCCGCAAGGGGCGCGGGGCGAAGCCGAGGAGCTCCGGACAGGGCGAGACAGAGTGCGGTACTCCCGGCAGGGTCCGGAGGAAGCCGATGGCCCGGGAAGGAGCGCGGGGCGAAGCCGATGGCCCGCACGGAGGCCGGAGAATCCCGAGAGCCGGGGTGTTTGGCCTCCCGGCTGAGCGGAAGAGAACGGAGAACAGAAACAAAAAACGATAAAAAACAGAGAGGATATGAAGGTCGGAGTAATCATGGGCTCGACGAGCGATTACGAGGTGATGGCCGATGCAGTGGCCATGCTCGAACAGTTCGGCATCGAATACGAAAAGCGGGTGGTGAGCGCTCACCGTACGCCCGATTTGCTGTGCGAATATGCCAAGACGGCCCGCAGCCGCGGACTGGGCGTCATCATCGCCGGAGCGGGCGGTGCAGCCCATCTGCCGGGTATGGTCGCCTCGATGACGACGCTGCCCGTCGTGGGTGTGCCCGTCAAGTCGCGTGCATTGAACGGTCTGGATTCGCTGCTCTCCATCGTGCAGATGCCGGCGGGCGTTCCCGTGGCGACGACGGCCATCAACGGAGCGAAGAATGCGGCGCTGATTGCCGTGTCGATTCTGGCGCTGCAGGATGCGGCGCTGGCCGAGAAACTCGAGGCCTTCCGTGCCAAGCAGACGGCCGACGTGCTGCGCGCCGAACTCTGAACCCAAGCGCGGCGCTCCGCCGAGGAGCCCGCATAACACGTGACATCGAACCGGAAATGAATGCAACGAAAACCATCGGAATCATCGGCGGCGGACAGCTGGGCCTGATGATTGCCGAGCAGGCCCACCTGCTGGGCGCGCGCGTCGTCTGCCTCGACCCGGCGGCCGACGCCCCGGCCTTTGCCGTTTGCGACGACCGCATCGTGGGCCGTTTCGACGACCCGCAGGCGGTCGAGGAGCTCTGCCGCCGTGCCGACGTGGTGACCTACGAATTCGAGAACGTCCCGGGCGACATCCTCATCCCGCTGGTCGAGCGTTACAACATCCCGCAGGGTTATCGCCCGCTCTACGATTCGCAGGACCGTCTGCGCGAAAAGGACAATGCCCGCAACAACGGACTGCTCACGCCCCGCTATGCGGCTGTCGACGACGAGGCGTCGCTGCGCGCGGCCGTCTCATCGCTCGGCCTGCCGGCCGTGCTGAAGACCCGTACGCTGGGCTACGACGGCCACGGTCAGGTGGTGCTGCGCTCCGAGGAGGATATCCTGCGTGCACTCCCCATGCTGACGGTACCCTGCATCCTGGAGGAGTTCGTCCCCTTCGACTTCGAGGCCAGCATCGTGATGGTCAGCGACGGGCGGCAGGTGGTGAGCTTCCCCGTGGGGCGCAACGTCCACCGCGACGGGATTCTCGACCTCTGTTTCGTGCCGGCCGAGATGTCGGACGAACTGCTCGGCCGCATGAAGCAGCTCAGTGCGGAGTTCATGCGGCGGTGCGGCTATGAGGGAATCCTCGCCATCGAGTACTTTGTCCGCGACGGCGAATTCTACTTCAACGAAATGGCCCCGCGTCCCCACAACAGCGGCCACTATACCATCGAGGGGTGTACGACCAACCAGTTCCGCGAACTGGTGCGCTACCTGCTGGGCATGCCGTTGGAGAAGCCCCGGCTGGTTGCCCCGACGGTCATGAAGAACATCCTGGGACAGGACCTCGAGGAGGCCCGGCGCATCGCCGCCGAGGGGCACGAGGGGGCCTATGTCCACATCTACGGCAAGACGGAGAGCCGTCCCAAGCGCAAAATGGGCCACATCACCTTCGTGGGGATGACGCCCGAGCGTTACGAACGCGAGTGGAGCGACCGCTTCGTGCGGTAGTCCGCCGCCCCGATGGCCGGGCAGGGGCATGACACCGTTTCCGCCGGGCCGTGAAAACCGAGGATAAGAAACAAACGAGCATACATGAAAACGTCCAATTACCGAATTTTTGTCGAGAAGCGTCCCCGCTTCCGCGTCGAGGCGGAGAGCCTTCGCCGGGAGCTGAACGCCAACCTGAATCTGCACATCGCCGAGCTGCGTCTGCTGAACGTCTACGATTTGTTCGGCTTCACGGAAGAGCTGCTCGAGAAGAGCCGCTACCGCGTCTTCGGCGAGGTGGTGACCGATACGGTGACCGATGCGTGCGACCTTGAGGGCCGCAAGTACATCGCCGTGGAGTTCCTCCCCGGCCAGTTCGACCAGCGCGCCGCGTCGGCCATCGACTGCGTGCGGCTGATTGACCCTTCGGCCCGGGTCAATATCCGTTCGGCCAAGTTGCTGCTCTTCGACGACGGTGTCACCGAAGAGGAGCTGGCCCGCATCCGCCACTACTACATCAATGCCGTCGAGTCGCGCGAAAAGGACCTCGGCCGGCTGACCGACCTCGAGCATGCCGAGGTGAAGCCCGTGCCGGTGCTCGAAGGCTTCCGCCAGATGGGCGAGGAGGAGCTGGAGTCCTATTGCAAGCGCTTCGGTCTGGCGATGAACGCCGACGACCTGCGCGAGGTGGTCAACTACTTCCGCCGCGAGGGTCGCGACCCCTATGAGACCGAACTCCGGATTCTCGACACCTATTGGAGCGACCACTGCCGCCACACCACCTTCACGACCCAGCTCGACAACATCACGGTCGAGGAGTCGTTCGTGCGCGGCGACATCGAGGAGTCGCTTGCGCTCTACCTGCGCATCCGCCGCGAACTGGGCCGCGAGCAGAAGAGCATCTGCCTGATGGACCTGGCCACCATCGGCGCCCGCTACCTGCGCAAGAACGGACTGCTGGAGGACCTCGAGGTGAGCGACGAGAACAACGCCTGCTCGGTCTATGTCGATGTCGACGTCGACGGACAGACGGAGCGCTGGCTGCTGCAGTTCAAGAACGAAACCCATAACCACCCGACCGAAATCGAGCCCTTCGGCGGTGCGTCGACCTGTCTGGGCGGCGCCATCCGCGACCCGCTGTCGGGCCGCAGCTACGTCTACCAGGCGATGCGCGTGACGGGTGCGGGCAACATCTACCAGAAGGTGAGCGACACGCTGCCGGGCAAGCTGCCGCAGCGGGTCATCACCCACAAGGCCGCGGCCGGCTACTCGAGCTACGGCAACCAGATTGGTCTGGCTACGACCCACGTGCGCGAGGTATACCACGAGGGCTATGTGGCCAAGCGTCTCGAGGTGGGCGCCGTCGTGGGCGCCGTCAAGGCCGAATCGGTCCGCCGCGAGAAGCCGCTGCCGGGCGACGTCATCCTGATGCTGGGCGGCCGTACGGGCCGTGACGGTATCGGCGGAGCGACCGGCTCGTCGAAGGAGCACAACGCCAAGTCGCTCGAAACGTGCGGCAGCGAGGTGCAGAAGGGCAACGCCCCCGAGGAGCGCAAGCTCGAGCGGCTCTTCCGCCGTCCCGAGGTGACGCGCCTCATCAAGAAATCGAACGACTTCGGCGCTGGCGGCGTCAGCGTCGCCATCGGCGAGCTGGCCGACGGTCTGGATATCCACCTCGACCGCGTGCGGGTGAAGTACAGCGGTCTGAACGCGACGGAGCTGGCCATCAGCGAGTCGCAGGAGCGTATGGCCGTGGTGGTCGAGGCGAAGGATGCCGAGGAGTTCATGAAGTACTGCCGCGAGGAGAACATCGAGGTGGTGCAGGTGGCCGAGGTGACCGATACGGCGCGCATGCGGATGTACAACGGCGACCGCCTGGTGGTCGACCTCTCGCGCGAATTCATCGACAGCGCCGGCGCCAAGCACTATGCCGAGGCGCGCATCGGCCGTGTCGAGCAGCGCAACCCCTTCCGCCGCGAGCTGCCGGGTGCGACGCTGGCCGAGAAGATGGCTGCCGACCTGAGCGACGACAACGTCCTCTCGCAGCGTGGCCTCATCGAGATGTTCGACTCCTCGATTGGCCGCTCGACGGTGCTCATGCCCTTCGGCGGACGGACGCAGGGGAGTGAGACCCAGGTCTCGGTGCAAAAACTCCCGACCGACGGCTATACCGATACGGCCAGCATCATGGCCTTCGGCTACAACCCCTTCCTCGCATCGTGGAGCCCCTACCACGGGGCAGCCTATGCCGTGGTCGAGGCCGCAGCGAAGGTGGTGGCCGCAGGTGCCCGCTACGACCGGATGCGCTACTCCTATCAGGAGTATTTCGAACGCATGACCAAGAACCCGACCTCGTGGGGCAAGCCGCTCGGTGCGCTGCTCGGCGCACTGCGCATGCAGGTGGAGCTGGGACTCCCCTCCATCGGCGGCAAGGACTCCATGTCGGGAACCTTCCAGGATATCAACGTGCCCCCCATGCTGATGGCCTTCGGCATCACGACGGTCGATGCGCGGCACGTTATCTCGACCGACTTCAAGCGGCCGGGCAACCGCCTCTACCTCGTGCGCCATACGCCTACGGAGAGCTACATGCCCGACACGGCGCAGCTGAAGCGCAACTTCGGCTTCGTGAGCGAAGGCATCGAGCGGGGCGATATCCTCTCGGCGTGGGCCGTCGGCTTCGGCGGCGTGGCCGAGGGTCTGGCCAAGATGGCCTTCGGCAACCGCATCGGCGCACGGGTGAAGATGGACGAGCAGGCGCTGTTCGACTACGCCTACGGCTCGATTCTGGTCGAGAGCGCCGTCGAGCTGAACCATCCTTCGGTCGAGCTGCTGGGCGAGACCGTTGCCGACGAGGCGCTGACCGTCAACGGCGTGCGCATGCCGCTCGACGAGCTCTACCGCGCCAATACCGAAAAGTTCGCCTCGGTCTATCCCGACAAGGGCGACAACCACGCCGAGGTGGTCGAGACCACGCCCGAGCGCCGTACGTTCCGCTACGGCGGCGAGGCGGTCGAGCATCCGGTGGCCTACCTGCCGGTCTTCCCCGGAACGAACTGCGACTACGATACGGCCAAGGCCTTCCGCCTGGCGGGCGCCGAGGTGACCACGAGCGTGCTGTGCAACCTCGAGGGCGACGACATCCTGCGGTCGATTCACCAGATGAAGGAGCACATCTCGCGCTGCCACATCTTCGTGCTGAGCGGCGGCTTCTCGGCCGGCGACGAGCCCGACGGCAGCGGCAAGTTCATCGTCAATGTGCTGAACAACGCCGAAATCGCCGCCGAGATTCATGCGCTGCTCGACCGCGGAGGTCTGATTCTGGGTATCTGCAACGGCTTCCAGGCGCTGGTGAAGTCGGGCCTGCTTCCCTATGGACGGCTCGGCCGCGTGACCGAATCCTCGCCGACGCTCTTCCGCAACGACATCAACCGCCACGTCTCGCAGATTGTCACCACGCGTGTGGCATCGCTCAATTCGCCCTGGCTGGCCGGATTCGAGCTGGGCGAGCTGCACTCGATTGCCGTCAGCCACGGCGAGGGCAAGTTCGTGGTGAGCGACGAGCTGGCCCGCGAACTCTTCGACAACGGTCAGGTGGCCTTCCAGTATGCCGACCCCGAGGGCCGCGCTACGGCCGAGGCTCCCTACAACCCCAACGGTTCGAATTTCGCCATCGAGGGCATCATCTCGCGCGACGGCCAGATTCTGGGCAAGATGGGCCATACGGAGCGCTGGGAGGAGAACCTCTTCAAGAACATCGCGGGCAACCGCGAGCAGGCCATCTTCCGCAACGCGGTGAACTACTTCCGCAAGCGGTAGCGGCTGCGGGGGTGGGGCTGCAGCCCTCTCCCGAAAGACAGGACACAAGGTAATACAACAACAAGAAACAGAAAATCAGATAGATTCCATGCAAAAGCTCGAAATGCTTTACGAAGGTAAGGCCAAGCAGGTTTTCGGCACGGATGACCCCGACCTCATCATCATCCGTTACACGGATGCGGCGACGGCGTTCAACAACATCAAGAAGGCGACCATCGAGAACAAGGGCGTGCTCAACAACGCCATCTCGACGCTCATCTTCGAGGAGCTGCACAAAGCGGGTATCAAGACGCACTATGTCCGCACGCTCAACGAACGCGAGCAGCTGTGCCGTCGGGTGGAGATTATTCCGCTGGAGGTCATCGTCCGCAACATCATCGCCGGTTCGATGTCCCAGCGCCTCGGCATCGAGGAGGGCACCAAGCCGTCGAACGTGATTTACGACATCTGCTACAAGCGCGACGAGCTGGGCGACCCGCTCATCAACGACTACCACGCCGTGGCTCTGGGCCTCGTGACCTACGAGGAGCTGGACCGCATCTACCGGATGGCGGCCCGCATCAACGAGGTGCTCAAGGCTCTTTTCGCCAAGATGAACATCAACCTCGTGGATTTCAAGGTGGAGTTCGGCCGTACGTCCGACGGCGAAATCATCCTGGCCGACGAGGTGTCGCCCGATACGTGCCGTCTGTGGGACATGACCACCAACGAGCGGCTCGACAAGGACCGCTTCCGCCGCGACCTGGGCCGCGTGCGCGAAGCCTATGAAGAGATTCTGACCCGTCTGAAAAAAATATGTGAATAAGATGATACGGAAGATACAAGACCGTGAATTGCACGAGGAGTGCGGAGTGTTCGGCGTCTTCGGAGTGCCCAACGCCGCCTCGCTGACCTATTACGGACTCCATGCCCTGCAGCATCGCGGGCAGGAGGGAGCCGGAATCGTTGCCGTCGATGCGGAGAAGAATTTCCGCCGCATCAAGGGCGCCGGACTTGTGACCGAAGTGTTCGACGAGTCGAAGCTCTCTACGCTCCGGGGCGACATGGCCATCGGCCACGTACGCTATACGACATCGGGCGGCGGCGGTTCGGAGAACATCCAGCCCTTCCTGTTCCGCCACAATTCGGGCGACTTCGCCCTGGCGCACAACGGCAATATCGTCAACTCGCAGCTGCTGCGCGATTACCTCGAGAACCGGGGCAGCCTCTTCCAGTCGACCTCCGACAGCGAAATCCTGGCCCACCTCATCAAGAAGGAGACCCGCTACCACGACCGTCCGCGCATCTTCTCGATTATCGATGCGCTGAACATGCTCGAGGGAGCCTTCGCCTTCCTCATCATGACGGGCAACCGCATCTATGCCTGCCGCGACAAGTACGGCCTGCGCCCCCTCTCCATCGGACGTCTGGGCGACGGATACGTGCTCAGCAGCGAGACCTGCGCCTTCGACGTCATCGGCGCCGAGTTCCTGCGCGACGTCGAGCCGGGTGAAATTGTCACCATCGACGAAAAGGGCATCCGCAGCCGCGACTACTCGATGTACAAGCGTCACGAGATGTGTTCGATGGAGTACATCTACTTCGCGCGTCCCGACAGCGATATCGAGGGGTGCAACGTCCACGCCTACCGCAAGGAGTCGGGCCGTCTGCTCTTCGGCGAGGCGCCGGCCGAGGCCGACATCGTCGTGGGTGTCCCCGATTCGAGCCTCAGCGCCGCGATGGGCTATGCCGAGGCGAGCGGCCTTCCCTACGAGATGGGGCTTATCAAGAACAAGTACATCGGCCGCACCTTCATCCAGCCCTCGCAGGAGCTGCGCGAGAAGGGCGTGCGGATGAAGCTCTCGGCCGTGCGGACCATCGTCAAGGGGAAGCGCGTGGTGCTGGTCGACGACTCGATTGTGCGCGGCACGACCTCGCGCCGCATCGTGACGATGCTCAAGCAGGCGGGTGCCACCGAGGTGCACGTGCGCATTGCCAGCCCCGCGATGACCAACCCCTGTTTCTACGGGGTCGACACCTCGACCTACGAGGAGCTCATCTCGGCGCGTAAGGACTGTGCGGGCGTCTGCGCCGAAATCGGGGCCGATTCGCTGGCGTTCCTCTCGCCCGAGTCGCTGCTCCGTGCGGGCAACCGTCGGGAGCTCTGCATGGCCTGCTTCACGGGACACTATCCCACGGCGCTCTACAGCCGTGTGGAGGAGGCCAACAAGGAGTGCAAGTAATCTATAATTTTGGAGTAAGAACCTTAAAAATCATATAAATTCATGGCTCAATCCTATGAAAAGGCCGGCGTGAATCTCGAAGCCGGATACGAAGTGGTGCGGCGCATCAAGAAGCATGTGGCATCGACCTCGCGCCCGGGTACGATGGGTAATATCGGCGCCTTCGGCGGTATGTTCGACCTGGCGTCGCTCGGCGTGAAGGAGCCGGTGCTGGTCAGCGGCACGGACGGCGTGGGCACGAAGCTCAAGCTGGCCTTCGAGATGGACAAGCACGACACCATCGGCATCGATGCCGTGGCGATGTGCGTCAACGACGTGCTGGCGCAGGGCGCCGAACCGCTGCTGTTCCTCGACTACGTGGCCGTGGGACACAACGAACCGCGTAAAATCGAGGCCATCGTGGCCGGTGTGGCCGAGGGCTGCCGTCAGGCGGGTGCCGCTCTGGTCGGCGGCGAGACGGCCGAGATGCCGGGCATGTATGCCGACGGCGAGTACGACATCGCCGGCTTCACGGTGGGTGTGGTCGAGAAGTCGAAGCTCATCGACGGTTCGAAGGTCAAGGCGGGCGACGTGCTGGTGGGCATCGCTTCGAGCGGTGTGCACTCGAACGGCTTCAGCCTGGTGCGCAAAATCGTGGCCGACAACTCGTTCGACCTCCACAAGGTCTATCCCGAGCTGTCGAACAGTCTGCTGGGCGAGGTGCTGCTCACGCCGACGAAAATCTATGTGAAGCAGGTGCTGGAGGTCATCCGCAACTGCGACGTGCACGGCATCAGCCACATCACGGGCGGCGGTTTCGACGAGAACATTCCCCGCATCCTGCACGACGGGCAGGGACTCGAAATCGAGGAGGGTACGTGGGAGATTCTCCCCGTCTTCCGCTTCCTCGAGAAGTACGGCAAGGTGCCTCACCGCGAGATGTTCAACATCTTCAACATGGGTATCGGCATGGTCATCGCGCTCGATGCATCGGAGGCGCAGCGGGCCATCGACATCCTGACGGCCGCAGGCGAGAAGGCCTCGGTCATCGGCCGTGTGACCGACACCGAAGGGGTCGTCATCCGGTAGCGTCATGAAGCATCGGATTGCGGTCTTCGCCAGCGGCAACGGCTCCAACTTCGAGGCTATAGCCACGGCCTGCGACACGGGTGTGCTGCAGGCCGAGGTGGCATTGCTGGTCTGCGACCGGCCCGGAGCCCGGGTCATCGGGCGGGCCGCGGCGCACGGCGTCGCAAGCTACGTCTTTTCGCCCAAGGAGTTCGCCTCGAAGGCCGATTTCGAGCGTGAAATCGTCCGGCGGCTCGACGAAGCGGGGGTGGAGCTGGTCTGCCTGGCCGGCTACATGCGCATCGTGGGCGAGACGCTGCTCGGGGCCTACGGCGGGCGGATGGTCAACCTCCATCCTTCGCTGCTGCCGGCCTTCCCGGGGGCGCATGCCATCGAGCAGGCGTTCGACTATGGTGTCAAGGTCTTCGGTGTGACGATTCACTGGGTCGATGCGACGCTCGACGGCGGACGCATTGTCGCGCAGCGCGCCTTCGCCTACGAAGGTCGGGATTTGGCCGAGCTGGAGGCGAAAATCCATGCCGTGGAGCATCCGCTCTATGTCGAGACCATCGCCCGTCTGCTCGGGAGATGAGGACCGCCGGCGTGCGGAGCGTTGTCCCGCTGCGGCGGTGTGACGCTCTTCGTGAGTGCGTGCAGAAGGCTGCGCGCCATTGCTATTGAAAAACAACAAACAAAACAAACGATAGAAACGATATGCGAGCATTAATCAGCGTAAGCGACAAGACCGGCGTGGTCGATTTCGCCCGGGGACTGCGGAGCCTCGGCTGGGAGGTTATCGCCACGGGCGGCACGATGAAACTGCTCCTTGAGAGCGGTGTCGAGGTAATCAACATCAGCGACGTGACGGGTTTCCCCGAAATCTGCGACGGCCGCGTGAAGACGCTCCATCCCAAGGTACACGGAGGTCTGCTGGCCCGCCGCGACGACCCGTCGCACCTGGCGGCGCTCAAGGAGAACGGCATCGAATTCATCGACATGGTTTGCGTCAACCTCTATCCCTTCCGTCAGACCATTGCCAAACCCGACGTGAAGATGGAGGACGCCATCGAGAACATCGACATCGGCGGTCCGTCGATGCTGCGTTCGGCGGCCAAGAACTGGGCCGACGTGACGGTCGTGTGCGACCCGGCCGACTATGCCCCGGTGCTCGACGAACTGCGTGCGGAGGGCAAGACGCGTCGTGAAACGCGCCTGCGCCTCTCGGCCAAGGCCTATACGCACACGGCCGAGTACGATGCGATGATTGCCACCTACATGCGTGCCCAGGCGGGGCTCAACGAGAAGCTCTTCCTCGAGTTCGACCTGGTGCAGTCGCTGCGCTACGGCGAGAATCCCCACCAGGCCGCCAAGTTCTACCGCGAGGAGAAACAGGTTCCCTATTCGCTGGCCTTCGCCCGTCAGCTCAACGGCAAGGAGCTTTCGTACAACAACATCCAGGATGCCAACGCGGCGCTCTGCATCGTGCGCGAGTTCGACGAGCCGTTCTGCGTGGGGCTGAAGCACATGAACCCCTGCGGCGCCGCTACGGGCCGCGACGTGGTCGAGGCGTGGACGAAGGCCTACGAGGCCGACAAGGTGTCGATTTTCGGCGGTATCGTGGCGACGAACCGTCCCGTGACGCGTGAGGCGGCTGAGCTGATGAAGCCCATCTTCCTCGAAATCATCATGGCCCCGTCGTTCACCGACGAGGCGCTGGAGGTGCTCCGCACGAAGAAGAACCTGCGTCTGCTCGAGGTCGACATGACGCGCGGCGATGTGGACCGCAAGCAGTACGTGAGCGTGAACGGCGGTCTGCTGGTGCAGGACCTCGACCTGGAGACCAAGCAGGTCGAGGCCTCGATGTGCGTGACGAAGGCGCAGCCCGCCCCCGAGCAGATGGAGGACCTGAACTTCGGCTGGCGCATCGTCAAGCATGTGAAGTCGAACGCCATCGTGGCGGTGAAGGACGGACGCACGCTGGGTGTGGGTGCCGGCCAGATGAACCGCATCGGCTCGGCCGAAATCGCCCTCAAGCAGGCGCGTGCGGCCGGTGTGACCGAGGGGCTGGTGCTCGCTTCGGACGGTTTCTTCCCCTTCGACGACTGCGTGGCGCTGGCTTCCGAGTACGGCGTGACGGCCATCGTCCAGCCGGGCGGCTCGGTCCGCGACGAGGACTCCATCCGCAAGGCCGACGAGAAGGGCATTGCCATGTGTTTCACGGGCGAGCGCCATTTCAAGCATTGATTCGGAACCCTACCGCATTACGATTACGATACAAACAACCGTTCGCATATGAAGGTACTGGTAATAGGAAGCGGCGGCCGCGAGCACGCCATCGTCGATGCGCTGACGCGTTCGGCACAAGTGGAAAAGATTTACTGCGCACCGGGCAATGCCGGCATCGCCCGCGTGGCCGAGTGCGTCGACATCCGCGACACGGAGGTCGAGCGGCTGCGTGATTTTGCGGCTGCCGAGGGCATCGGTCTTACGGTCGTCGGTCCCGAGGTGGCGTTGGCCGCCGGTGTGGTCGATGTCTTCCGCGCTGCGGGGCTGCGCATCTTCGGTCCGACGCAGGCTGCCGCGCGCATCGAATCCTCGAAGGAGTTTGCCAAGCGGCTGATGGCCAAGTATTGCGTGCCGACGGCCGGGTTCCACGCCTTCTCCGACTACGAAGAGGCGCGCGCCTACGTCGCCTCGCGTCCGCTGCCTGCCGTGCTCAAGTACGACGGCCTGGCAGCCGGCAAGGGCGTGGTGATTGCCTCCACGATGGAGGAGGCCGACGAGGCGCTGCGCGGGATGCTGCTCGACGACCGTTTCGGCGAGGGTAAGGTCGTCGTCGAGGATTTCTTCGAGGGCCCCGAATTTTCGTTCATGTGTTTCGTCTCGGGTCACAAGGTGTGGCCCATGGTGCTGGCTCAGGACCACAAGCGCGCCTTCGACGGCGACGAGGGTCCCAATACGGGCGGCATGGGAGCCTATTCGCCCCTGCCCTTCATCACGGCCGAGGACGAGGAGTTCACGCTGCGCAACATCATGCAGCGTACGGCCGATGCGATGGTGCAGGAGGGCTGTCCCTTCACGGGAGTACTCTACGGCGGTCTGATGAAGACGGCCCAGGGCATCAAGGTCATCGAGTTCAACGCCCGTTTCGGCGACCCCGAGACCGAGGTGGTGCTGCCGCGTCTGAAGAGCGACATCGTCGACATCTTCTGCGCCGTGGCCGACGGCGGCGAGGCGACGCTCGAGTGGCACGACTTCGCCACGCTGGGCGTGGTGCTTGCCTCGAAGGGCTATCCGGGCAGCTATGAGAAGGGGCATGAAATCAAGGGCCTCGACCGCGTGCACGGCAAGGTCTACCACATGGGCACCCGCATGGAGGGCGACCGTCTGGTGACGGCCGGAGGCCGCGTGCTCTTCGTCGTGGGCGAGGGGGCGACGCTCTCCGAGGCGCGCAAGCGGGCGCTGGAGGATGTGGCCCGCATCGAGTGCGACAACCTTTTCCACCGTACCGACATCGGCCACTGGGCGCTCAGCAAGTAGTAGCGGCCTGCAGAGACAGATACCGAACAACGACGAACGAACAACCTGATTGACAGCATGATTATCAGCGGAAAAGAACTTTCGGCCCGACTGAAGGCCGAGATGGCGGAGAAGGTGAAGGGCTTTCCCGCCGTATATGGACGGGTGCCCCACCTGGTGGTGATTCTCGTGGGCGAGGACCCGGGCAGCGTGAGCTATGTGACGGGCAAGGCGAAGGCCTCGGCCGAGGTGGGGATTCGCAATACCACCATCCGCAAGCCCGATACCATCTCGGAGCAGGAGCTGCTCGACATCATTGCGGAGCTCAATGCCGACGACGAGGTGGACGGCATCCTGGTGCAGCTGCCGCTGCCGAAACACATCGATGAGGACAAGGTGATTGCCGCCATCGACAAGGCGAAGGATGTCGACGGATTCCATCCCCTGAACGTTGCCGCCCTGTGGCAGAAGCAGCCCTGCACGCTTCCCTGCACCCCCAAGGGCATCATCAAGATGCTGAAGGCCGCCGGCGTGGAGCTCACGGGCAAGCGTGCCGTGGTCATCGGCCGCAGCAACATCGTGGGCCTTCCCGTCTCGAAGCTGCTGCTCGACGAGAACGCCACGGTGACGATGACCCACAGCCGTACGCGCAACCTTGCGGAGGTGACGCGCCAGGCGGAGATTCTGGTAGTGGCCATCGGCCGCCCGAAATTCGTGACGGCCGGCATGGTTGCCGACGGTGCGGTGGTCATCGACGTGGGTGTGAACCGCGACCCCGAAACGGGCAAGCTGTGCGGCGACGTCGACTTTGCGGCCATCGAACCCAAGGCCTCGGTCATCACTCCGGTGCCGGGCGGCGTGGGTCCCATGACCATCTGCTGCCTGATGGAGAATACCATCGAGTGCTTCCTCCGTCGCCAGACGAGGTAACACCCGCGGGCGAACCCTCTTCTTCCGGATGCCGTCGGCGGGGAATCTCCTCCGGCGGCATCCGGTTGCGTATGGCCGGCAGCCCCCGCATCCGGCCCGTATCCTACAAACCTGAACCCGACGAACACCATGACGAACAAATCGCTTCTCGGCCTGTGTGCGGCCTCCTCTTGCCTTGCGCCGACGGCAGCTGTGGCGGCCGGGCCTGCTGCGGCTCCGGAACCCGATGCGCGGCCCAACATCCTCTTCATCCTCTCCGACGACCATACGTCGCAGAGCTGGGGCATATACGGCGGAATCCTTGCCCCCTATGTCCGCAACGGGCACATCGCCCGCCTTGCCGCCGAAGGCTGCGTGCTCGACAACTGCTTCTGCACCAACTCCATCTCGGTCCCGAGCCGGGCTGCCATCATGACGGGGCAGTACAGCCACCGCAACGGGGTCTATACGCTCGACGACGCCCTCGACCCGGCGCACGACAACATTGCGCAGCGGCTCCGCGCGGCGGGCTATCAGACGGCGCTCGTGGGCAAGTGGCACCTCAAGACCAAGCCCTCGGGATTCGACTTCTTCAGCGTCTTCCACGACCAGGGCGAGTATGTCGACCCGCTGTTCAAGACCGCCGACGGATGGGTCGACGATACCGAAGGGCGCAGCGGACGTCAGGAGCGCGGATTCTCGACCGACCTGGTCGCCGACAAGGCCATTGCCTGGATAGAGCAGCGCGACAAGAGCCGTCCGTTCCTGATGTGCTGCCACTTCAAGGCGACGCACGAACCGTGGGACTTTCCCGAACGCAACCGCCACCTCTACGACGGGGTGACCTTCCCCGAACCGGCCAATCTGCTGGAGTTCGGCCCCGAGGCCTCGGGGCGGACCTTCCCCGGGCAGCAGCTCGAGAATCTGGCCTGGCGCTGGGAGACCGCCTCGCGTGACCCCGAAGGGTGGTGGTGCCGCTATCCCGAGTTGCCCTTCACGCGCGAGGGGCTCGACAGCATTGCCGCACGGCGGAAAATCTACCAGAAGCTCATCCGCGACTATCTGCGCTGCGGCGCCACGATTGACGACAACATCGGCCGCCTGCTCGAGATGCTCGACCGCGAGGGCCTGGCCGAGAATACGGTGGTGATTTACGTCTCGGACCAGGGCTATTTCCTCGGCGAGCACGGATTTTTCGACAAACGGCTCTTCTACGAGGAGTCGCTGCGCATGCCCTTTGTGGTTCGCTATCCGCGCGAGATTCCGGCCGGTACGCGCAACGACGACATCATTCTCAACATCGATTTCGCCTCGCTGCTGGCCGATTATGCCTCGGCCGAGGCGCCCGATGGGGCCCAGGGGCGCAGCTTCCGCGCGAACCTTCGGGGCGAAACTCCCGACGGCTGGCGGACGAGCATGTATTACCGTTACTGGACGCAGCACGACATCCGCCCGGCCCATATCGGCGTGCGGAACGACCGCTACAAGCTGCTCTTCGTCTACGGCGACCGCCTCGGCATGACGGGTTCCGACACCTTCGTGTCGCAGCCTTCGTGGGAGTTCTACGATTTGGAGCGTGACCCCCACGAGAACCGCAACGCCTATGGCGACCCGGCCTACGCGGAGGTTATCCGTGCCATGAAGCGCGAACTGCTGCGTCTGCGCGCGGAGTTCGGCGATACGGACGAGGCCAATCCGCGCATGCGCGAGATTATCCGCCGCAACTTCGACCTGTGACGGCCGGGATGCCGTCCGATACGGGAAACGCCCCGGAGAGTCACTCTCCGGGGCGTTTCTCCGTTTGTGCGCATCGGCGTTCGGGCTATTTGGCGCCGAAGAGCCGGTCGCGGAGCGAGAAGTTGTCGTATTCGCTGCGCAGCGAGGCGATGAGTTCGCGGACGCTCTGGATTTTCTCGGCGCGCCAGGCGTTGGCGCCGCAGAAGGCGTAGCCGTTCTGCAGCTTCCCCTTGAAGGCGTTGTAGAGTGCCAGCATGATGCAGTAGGGGCTGTGCGTCACGTCGCAGGTCTTGATGCAGTCGAACGGGCATGCCCGCGGACGCTTGAGCCCCTCCTTGACCCGCTCGAGGAAGGAGTTGTGGATGGCCCGGCCCGGCATGCCGACCGGACTCTGGATGATTTCGATGTCCTCCTTGCGGGCGTTGAGGTAGCTCTCCTTGAATTCGGGTGCGGCGTCACACTCCTCGGTGGTCACGAAACGCGTGCCCATCTGAACCCCGTCGGCGCCCAGCGCCATGATGCGGTAGATATCCTCGCCCGTATAGATGCCGCCGCCGGCGATGACCGGAATGTGGCAGTCGTGCTCCGCCTCGAAGGCGCGGACCTCGGCGACAATCTGCGGTACGAGCGCCTCGAGCGCATAGTGCTCGTCGTTGAGCTGCTCGGGCTTGTAGCCCAGGTGCCCGCCCGCCTTGGGTCCCTCGACGACGATGGCATCGGGGATGTAGTGATACTCCGAGAACCATTTGCGGCAGAGCAGTCCTGCGGCACGGGCCGACGAGACGATGGGGGCCAGCTTGGTCCGCGCACCCTCGGTGAGGAACGAGGGGAGGTTGAGCGGAAGTCCCGCACCCGAGAAGATGATGTCGGCCTTCTCGGCAATGGCCGTGCGGACCATGTCGGCGAAGTTGGACATGGCGACCATGACGTTGACGCCGATGATGCCGCGAGTCCGCTCGCGCGCCTTGCGCAGCTCCTCCCGGAGGCCCCAGATGCTGGCCTTGCGGTAGTCCTTCGAATAGTCGTTGTAGATGGCTCCCAGACCGGCCGACGAAATGACGCCGATGCCGCCCTGCTCGGCGACTGCCGAGGCGAGTCCCGAGAGCGAAATGCCTACGCCCATGCCTCCCTGAACGATGGGGACCGGAGCAAGCAGATTTCCGATTTTCAGTGCTTTCATGTTTGGTTTGAGTTAGGACCGTCTCCCGGACCGGCTGTCCGGTCCACCGTCGGCTGCGGGAGGCGGGCGCGGAGCCCGCGATGCAGCGCATGCCGTCGGACGGAGGGGGAGCGGCTGATGTTTTCGCAGCCCCACGGGGGCTGCGGACCGGGCGGGACGGACGCCTCTGTCCGGAAATGGCGTTGTGCGGACCTGGTGTCCGGTATCCCGTCTGCTTTCGGGGACAAAGATAGGGATTTTCTTCGGGGATTGCATGAATTTAGGTCGAATTGCCCGAAAAACTCTTCGAAAAGTCTGTGTGGTCTGCTCTGCATGCGAAAAGGAATTGCGCGTTTTTGCTCTTTTATTTATTGTCCGGTTTCTTGGAAAATTGTGGATGAAATGGATAATTCGGGCCAAATTCCGTATATTTGGGTGACAGCGGATTGTGGCTCCGATGCCGCGGCGAGGACTTCGGCTTCCGGGCTGAGGTGTCGGGACCCACGACCGGAATATCAAACCCTTAAAAAACCGATGCTATGAAACGAGTGATGATGAGGCCGCTATTGCTGGCCTGTGCGCTGTTCGCTTTCTGCGCCTGTGATGACGATGATTCAGGAACGGGAACAGGTCGTGTCGAGGTGACGCTCGACGCCGAAGCGATTGAGCTGATGGTGGGAGAGACGCATACGCTGACTGCCCGGGTGACGCCCGAGGCTGCGGCCGGAGAGGTGGTTGAATGGGTGTCGGCCAATCCCGAGGTGGCCGTGGTCGCCGAGGGGGTGGTGACGGCCGTAGCGAAAGGTGAAACGCTTGTTACGGCATCGGTGGGCGAGGCCTCGGCCTCGTGTCGTGTGACGGTGACGCAGCCCGAACCCGCGAAGGTGGGCGACTACTTCTACAGCGACGGTACGTGGAGTGACGGCGGACTGCTCAGCATCGAGGCCGATGGTCTGAATCCCGTCTGGGCCGACGAGAAGCCTGCGCCCGTGGCCGGAAAACAGGTCATCGGCATCGTCTTCCAGACCGAGCCTTCGCGTATGGCCCCGTCGGACGTGGAGGCGGGCTTTACCCACGGGTATGTGGTGGCCGTGCGGTTTGCCCACGGGGCGGACAAGATGACGACCTTCTGGTCGAAGGACTGGGAGTTCTCCTGCCTGAAGGGTGCCAAGCTGGCCGAAACGTGGTATGCCAACGTGAACGGCTATGCCGAGACGATGACCGTACGCGATACCTACGGCAGCGGCCTCGACGAGATGATGCCCGCCTTCGGGTGCGTGCTCAACGGCTTCTCGCTGCCGGCTCCCGAGAATACGAGCGGATGGTTCCTCCCCTCGACGGGCCAGTTGTGGGACATGGCCGCCAATCTGTGCGGCGACGAGGTGGCCCGCTGCATGAAGGAGTGGCAGACCCTCTCGCAGGATGCCACGTGGTACTGCTCCGAGACGGTCTCCTACGATGCGATGGCCCGCTTCAACGAGACGCTTTCGAAGATACCCGAGGCGGAACGCGACCTGCTGGTCAACGACGACGACTCCCATCCCTTCTGCTCGCTCTGGGCGTCGACCCCCTATGATGGCGAGTCGGCCTGCATCCTCGAAATCGGCTCCGAGGGGCTCATCGAGTGCATGACCAACTGGTACGACGCCGACTGCTATGCGCGCCCGATTCTGGCGTTCTGAGCCGGTGTGACCGACCTCTGCAAAGCCGAAGGCCGCGGACCCCGTACAGGGTTCGCGGCCTTCGCCGTATTGCGTCGGACGGACGGTCCGCCGGACTCAGAGCAGCTCCTCGAGCCGTGCCACGGGCGAAACTTCGAGCGACGAGAAGTGGCCGGCACGATAGTGGTACAATCCCGCCATGGCAATCATCGCCGCGTTGTCGGTGGTGAACTTGAATTCGGGCAGGAAGGTGCGCCAGCCACGCTTGCGACCCTCTTCGACGATGCCGTTGCGCAGTCCCGAGTTGGCCGAAACGCCGCCGGCGATGGCGATGTCGCGGATGCCGAACTCCTTCGATGCCTTGACCAGCTTGTCGAGCAGGATGCCGACGACGGTTGCCTGCAGCGATGCGCAGAGGTCGGCCTTGTGCTTCTCGATGAAGTCGGGCTTTTCGGCCACGGCGTCGCGCAGCGTATAGAGGAACGAGGTCTTCAGTCCCGAGAAGGAGTAGTCGAATCCGTCGACGTGGGGTCGGGCGAAGCGGAAGGCCTTGGGGTCACCCTCCTTGGCCAGCCGGTCGATGACCGGGCCGCCCGGGTAGGGGAGCCCCATCACCTTGGCACACTTGTCGAAGGCTTCGCCTGCGGCGTCGTCGATGGTCGTGCCGACAATCTCCATCTCGAGCGGCGAGTTGACCCGCACAATCTGCGTGTGGCCTCCGCTGACGAGCAGGCAGAGGAACGGGAAGTCGGGGTGGGGCAGCTGGCGGTCCGGCAGGTCGAGGAAGTGCGAGAGGATATGTCCCTGGAGGTGGTTCACCTCGACCATCGGGATGTTGTGGGCGATGGAGAGCCCCTTGGTGAACGAAACGCCCACGAGCAGCGACCCCACCAGACCGGGACCGCGCGTGAAGGCGATGGCGTCGAGCTTGTCGGCCGTGATGCCGGCCTCTTTGAGCGCCGTGTCCACCACCGGAACGATGTTCTGCTGGTGGGCGCGCGAGGCGAGTTCGGGAATCACGCCCCCGTACTTGATGTGAACGGCCTGTGAGGCAATGACATTCGACAGCAGCACGTTGCCGCGTATGACTGCCGCCGAGGTGTCGTCGCACGAGGATTCGATGCCTAAGATTGTAATATCCATGTGGTTTTTCGTTATTTTATTGCAAAAATAGTTAAATTTGCGGATTAAACGACTTTCGATGCACAAAGGTATGAAAATATTGGGAAAGGTGCTCTCGGCCGCGGTTCTGCTGCTGCTCTTTCTCCCTTTGCTGCTCTCGCTGCTGCTCGATATTCCGGCGGTCCAGAATTTCGTGGTCCAGAAGGCCGTGACGCTGGTTTCGGAGAAGCTCGGGACGAAGGTCGCCATCGACAGGGTGGATATCGGGCTGTTCAGCCGGGTTCGTGTCAAAGGGTTCTATGTGGAGGATTTCCGGCATGATACGCTCCTGTATGTCGGCCAGGCCGAAGCCTTCGTGACGGGTTTCGGACTTTTCAGCGACGGAATCGTCCTGAGCCGAGCCGAACTGGGCGGCGCGAAACTCTGTCTGCTTGAGACGCCCGGCGGCGAGATGAACATCAAGCAGGTGGTCGAGCGGCTGAGCAATCCCGACCGCAAGAAAAAGGGCGAATTCAAGCTGACGATTCACGATGCGACCATCGACGGCATGGAGTTCTGTCTCGAAAAACTCGAGCACCGCAACCCCGAATACGGCATCGACTTCTCGCATCTGCACATCTACGACCTGGTCTCCGGGGTGCGTGACCTGACCATCGACGGTTCGGTCATCCATACCACCTTCGAAAGCCTTTCGGCCACCGAGCGGAGCGGCTTCCGGCTGGAGAACCTCACCGGGGCCTTCTATCTGACCAACGGCTGCATCGGGTTCGAGCAGGCGACCATCCGTACGCCCCGCTCGCAGCTCGAGATACCCTCCATTACGCTGGTGGGCGGTTCGTGGAACGAATACAAGGATTTCATCGGCGAGGTGCAAATCGACGCCGAGTTCCGCCGCTCGACGCTTTCGAGCGACGATTTGGCCTACTTCTCGCCCAAACTTCGGTCGTGGCATACGCTCTTCTCCGACGTGGACCTGGAGGCCTCGGGTACGGTCGACAACTTCACGACGCGCATCCGCAGCCTCGATGTCGATGGGACCACCCTCACGGGCAAGGCGACGGTGACGGGACTTCCCGATATCGCGTCGGCCCGTTTCGACGTCGAACTGCCGCGCCTGACCACCTCGGCCCGCTCCATCCGGACGCTTGCCGCATCGGTCGGCCGGACGAAGCTTCCGGCGCAGACCGTTGCCGTCATCGGCCGCGCGGGCCGCATCGACCTGGCCGCCAGTTTCCGCGGCACGCTGTCGCTCTTCGACCTGAAGATGCGGCTCCGTACGCCGCTGGGCCACATCTCCGGCAAGCTCGCCACCAAACCCCTGCGTGCCGGACGGCGTCAGGTGACGGGCAGCGTGCGGGTCAACTCGTTCCGTCTGGGCGACCTGCTGGGCAAGCCGCAGCTGTTGGGCTCCACGACGCTTACGGCCCGTGTGGACGGCGCCGTCGGCCGCGGATTTGCCGATGCCGAGGTGCGCGGCAACATCGCCCAGCTGGATTTCAACGGCTATGCCTACCGCGACGTACGGCTCGACGGACGTCTGCGCAACAAGGAGTTCGACGGCCGGATTTTCGCCCGCGACCCCAATCTCGATTTCGATTTCCTCGGTCTGGTCGACCTGAACGACGAAATGCCGCGCTACGATTTTGTGATGGACCTCCATCATGCCGACCTTGCGGCGCTGCACCTCAACCGGCGCGACTCCATCTCGGAACTCTCGGCGCGTGTCGAGGCCCGTGCGGGCGGACATTCGCTCGATGACCTGAACGGACGCATCCGGGTGCTGGATGCCACCTATCGCTACAACGACAAGTCGCTGACGGCCAAGGATGTGTCGGTGACGGGCGAGAATTCGGAGCACAGCAAGTTCGTCGAACTGCGCTCGGATTTCGCCGATGCCACCTTCCGCAGCAAGGCCAGCTACCGCGAGGTCTTCGCCTATCTGCGCGAAAGCGCCGCCAAGTATCTGCCGATTCTCCACGAGGAGAAGCTCCGGGGCGAAGAGACCCAGCGGCAGATAGCGCTGCCCGACGACTACTCGCTGCTGTCGGTCAACATCCGCAACATCAATCCGGTGATGGATGCCATCTCCGAGGGGTTGCAGGTGGCCGACGGCTCCAAGCTGCAGCTGCTGTTCAATCCGGCAGGCAACCAGCTCTCCTTCAAGGCCTCGTCGGAGTACATCGAGCGCAAGCGCATGCTTGCCACGCGGCTGAACGTCAACGCCTCGAACCGGGGTGATTCGCTCACTCTGTATGCTTCGGCCGAAGACCTCTATCTGGGCATGCTGCATCTGCCCAACCTCTCGGTGACGGGCGGCGCCCGACGGGGCGACGTGCAGCTTTCGACCGGTTTCTCCGATACGACGCGCCGCTTCTCGGGCCAGCTGAGCGTCCGCGCCTCGATTGCCGACGAGCACGGTCCTTCGGGGCGGGTCGTCGGCCTGAGGATTCTCCCCTCGCGCATCGTGCGGGGCGACAAGATGTGGCGCATCATGGCCCGCAACATCCAGTTCGACACCACGCGCGTGGTCATCGACCGCTTCTATGTGCGCAACGACGAGCAGGTGCTGGCGCTCAACGGCATCGCTTCGCGCAGCCGCGACGATTCGCTGACGCTCCGCCTGCGCAACTTCGACCTGGCGCCCCTGACGCAGTTCGCCGACCGGATGGGCTATGTGGTCGAGGGTCGGACCGACGGCTTCGCCATCATGAAATCGGTGCTGCGCGAAGGTCAGTTCACGGCCGACATCATGCTCGACAGCCTCGAGGTGAACGACATCCCGGCACCCCCGATGCGGTTGACCTCGCAATGGGACTTCCAGCGCAACCGCGCCGGCCTGACGGTCGCCAACCGCATCAAGGGCGATACGCTCGTGCGGGGTTTCTATGCCCCCTCGCAGCATCGCTACTATGCCCGCATGCGCATCGACAGCCTCGACATGGGGCTGCTCGACCCGGTGCTCTCGGGCGTAGTCTCGCGTACGCGCGGCCTGGCCGACATGGACCTGGTGCTGACGGGGCGCGGCCGCGACGGCGAACTCTCGGGTAAAATCCATGCGACGGGCCTCTCGACCACGGTCGACTTCACGCAGGTGACCTATACGGTCCCCGAGGTGACGCTCGATGTGAAGAACAGCCTCTTCAGTACGAAAAACGCACCGGTTCTCGATATGGAGGGCAACAGCGGCCTGTTGGATTTCAGCCTCGATTTGGGGCATGTCACCAACATCGCCTACGACCTGCGCGTGACGCCCGACCGCATGCTGGTGCTCAATACCACGAGCCGCGACAACGACCTCTTCTACGGCAAGGTCTATGCCTCGGGCCTTGCGCGGATTCGGGGCGACAAACTGGGGGTCAACATGGATGTGACGGCGACGACGGCCGGCAGTTCCTCCTTCTTCATGCCGCTTTCGGGCAAGTCGAACATCTCGGCGGCCAATTTCGTCACCTTCGTCCAGCCCGCTCCGTCCGATTCGCTCTCGACGGTCGAACTCAAGAAACTGAGCTTCGAACGCAAACAGCGCAAGAAGAGCGCCGCACCGGGGCAGATGAACATTGCCCTGGCACTCGACGTGCGGCCCAATACCGAGGTCGAGCTGACCGTGTCGGGCAACGCCGTCAGGGCGCGCGGCGAGGGGTCGCTCAACCTGCAAATCAACCCCCGGGCCGGAGTCTTCGAGATGTATGGCGACTATACGATTGCGGAGGGAAGCTATCAGTTCTCGCTCGAGAACCTCATCAACAAGAAGTTCGTCATCGAGAACGGCTCGACCATCCAGTGGACCGGAGCGCCGACCGATGCGATGCTCGACATCGACGCCGTATACAAGGTCAAGGCGTCGCTCCAGCCGCTGTTGCAGGGTACGGCCGACGTGAGCGGCGACCGTTCGGTGCCGGTCGAGTGCGTCATCCATCTGGGCGAGCGGCTGACCAATCCGGCCATCGGATTCGACGTGCGCGTGCCGGGTGTCGACCCCGAGATGCAGAGCATCATCGCCAATGCGCTCAGCACGCCCGAGTCGGTCGACATGCAGTTCCTCTACCTGCTGCTCTTCAACAGCTTCATGGCCGAGAATTCGGCTGCCGGTAGCAACATGGGTGCCTCGGTGTCGGCCGCCACGGGTCTCGAGTTCCTGACCAACCAGCTCAGCAACTGGCTCTCGGCCGACGACTACAATCTGGTCATACGCTACCGGCCCAAGTCGGAACTGACCAGCGACGAGGTCGACTTCGGCCTCTCGAAGAGCCTCATCAACAACCGCCTGTTCGTCGAGCTGGAGGGCAACTACATCATCGACAACAAGCAGGCAGTCAACAACGACGCCATGTCCAACTTCATGGGCGAGGCCTATGTGACCTACCTCATTGACCGTTCGGGGGCGCTGCGGCTGAAGCTCTTCACGCAGACCATCGACCGCTTCGACGAGAACCAGGGTCTGCAGGAGTACGGCCTGGGTATCTATTTCAAGGAGGATTTCAACAATTTCCGCGATTTCCGCCCTGTCTCTTATACACATCTCCGAGCCCACGAGACATCTCAGGATCT
>UQNV01000009.1 GCA_900542505.1 uncultured Alistipes sp. | reverse complement strand
ATCTACACACTGCATATCGTCGGCAGCGTCAGATGTGTATAAGAGACAGCCTTTACAGACTCAACGATTCGACAGGACCGTAATATATAGGTACAACCGAAATCCCACTGAGTTCACCCCGCCCCGCAACAGCAAGACGCCCCAACCGACCCGACTCGGAACATTACCCCGACCCATATACCCTCCCACTATGAAGAAGCCCTCGAAATTACCCCTGTACCTTGGCGTTGCTTCGACCGCACTGGCCGGATGTCAGAGCGCGGAGCAAAAGCCCAACATCGTCTTTTTCCTGGCGGACGACATAGGAACCGAAGCATTCGGATGCTACGGCGGAGCCGAATATGAGACCCCCAACGTCGACAGGCTCGCAGCCGAGGGCCTGATGTACACCAACGGAAACGCCCAGCCGCTCAGCTCCCCCTCGAGAGTGCAGGCCATGACCGGTCTCTACAACGACCGCAACTACGTGGCGTTCGGCTACATGAACCCCGACGAGACCACCTTTGCGCAATGCATCAGGGAGGCTGGCTACAGCACCGCCATGGTCGGCAAATGGCAGTTGGGCTGCGACCGCAGGCTGCCTCACGAACTGGGATTCGACGAGACCTTCCTCTCGCAGGTGAAGCTCTACCGCGAGTCGCGCGGACCCGAAAAGACCGACCGGTATGCCAACAGCATGTGGGACAACAACGGAAAGCATTACGAATATGCGCAATACGGCCCGGATGCGATGCAGGAATATGCTTTCGACTACATCGACCGCCAGGTGGCCGGGAAGCAGCCGTTCCTGCTCTACTACACCGAGCCGCTCGTACATACCCCCCATGTGACGACGCCCGACTCCGAAGACTGGGACATCCTCTACGAAAGCCGCTTCACCGCAGCGCAGGACACAAGCCGCTTCCGCGACATGGTCAAATACATGGACAAGCAGGTCGGCGAACTGGTCCGTCACCTCAAGGAGAAGGGGGTGTGGGACAACACCATCTTCATATTCGCAGCCGACAACGGAACCTCCACCCGCATCGTCTCCCGCCAGAAGGACGGAAGCACCATCCGCGGCGGCAAGGGAGAGCCCAACTGGCGGGGAACGCACGTCCCCTACATCATCACCTGGGGCAACCGCATCGAGCCGCGCAGGATTGACCACATCGTCGATTTTACGGATATCATGCCCACCATGATTGAGGCTGCCGGAGGCAGGATTCCCGAGGGGCTCGACGGCGTCAGCCTCTACCCGGAGCTGCTGGGCGGCACCGTGGAGAAGGAACTCGCCCTCATCCACTTCAACCCGCTCTGGCCAACCGCACCGTCACCCAAGGCGTCGCGCTATGCCATGAACGACGAGTATGCCTACTTCTGGGACGGCCGAATCTACCGCTACAAGGAGGACCCCACGTTCACCAACCCCACCTATTACGACAGCGCCTCCGAGGAGGTGCGGAGCGCCGTTGCCGCACTCAAAGAGCGGGTCGATGAATACGACAACTTCTATCCGGACTGTCCCGGAGCTCCGCGCCGGGGCGACTACGGAACGTTCTACGACTGGGCCCCGCCCCAGAATCCCTTCTGACAGAGCTCTGTTTCTCCGCGAAACTGACTGATGCGATTGTTCAACCTGATTGCCGGTTTAATCCCTGAAACCATGAAAAGAGCGCTCCTCTGCCTGCTGGCGAGCATCCTCTGGCTCGGAACCGCAGCCCGTCCCGTCAAGGGTCGCGTTCTCTGCGACAAGAGTCCCGTCGGAGACGTCCTGGTCACCGACGGATACTCCTTTGCACGGACCGACGCGGCGGGCAACTACACGCTCGACCTCGACGAGCGGGCCCACTTCGTCTCGGTGGTGACCCCTTCGGGCTACATCGCCCCCTCGGACGAGGGCTTCCCGCGCTTCTACCGTGCGGTCGAGGAGCGGACGTCGCGCTACGACTTCGAACTGCTGCGCTGGGAGGCACCCGCCGCCGGATACGAGCTGCTGGCCATCGCCGACCCGCAGCCCAAGACAGAGGCCCACTTCGAACGCCTCTCGACCGAAATCATCCCCGTACTGAAGAGCCGCTGCGCCCTTGCCGCCGCCGAAGCGACCCCGCAGGCCGCATTGATTCTGGGCGACATCGTCTGGGATTCGCCCCAGCTGATGGCCGGCGTGAAGCGCCTCTTCGGCGAGCTGGGCATCGCCATCTATCCCGTCATCGGCAACCACGACCACGACCGCACGGTGAACGACGATGACGCCTCGGCTGCCAACTACCGCCGCCACTTCGGCCCGACCTACTACGCATTCGACCTGGGCCGCACCCACTACATCGTCCTCGACGATATCGTCTACCACGGCAAAAAGCGTTACGACGAGCAACTCGATTCGCTGCAACTCGACTGGGCGTCGCGCTACGCCCGGCTGCTGCCGCAAGGCTCGCGCGTCTGCATCGCCATGCACGCCCCGGTCTACAAGGCGTGGATAGACCACACGATGGAGTCCATCGAGCCGCTTCTGGCGGCTTTCGCCGGTTTCGAGCTGCATTTCATCACGGGACACACCCACATCAACTCGAACTACGAGCTGCGCGACGGCGTCACGGAACACAACGTCGCCCAACTCTGCGGCAACCTCTGGCACGACCCGATGAATGCCGACGGCACGCCGAAAGGCTACCAGCTCTTCCGCGAGGAGGGCGACAGCTTCGCATGGCAGTACCAGCGGCTCGACGAGCCGGCCCAACGCCAGCTGAAGGTCTGGCTCCCGGGCCAGACGGCCGCGAATCCCAACCGCCTGGTGGTCAAGGCATGGAACTGGGACTCGTACTGGACGGTCGTCTGGTACGAGGACGGCTGCTACAAGGGCTCGATGCAGCGCACCCGCATGGCCGACCCCGACTATACGGCGCGACTCGACTCGCTGCGCGGCGCCGGCGTCAAGCTCGCCCGTCCGCAGGCGGCACGCCCCGCCGTCTTTTACTTCACGGCCCGTCCGTCGGCCGGCACGCGTGAAGTCACCGTCGTGGCCACCGACCGGTTCGGGCGACGCTACACCGAACAGGTCCGGCTGCGATGACCCGAAACCGAACATTACCGACAAAACCAAAAACCAATACCGTATGAAAAAACTCTTTACGCTGCTAACCGTTCTGTCGCTGTCGTGCGCGCTGCTTTGCATCTCGGGATGCGAAGACAGCGGCGACACCGTCTATGTAGACGAAGGGCGACTGGTTTCCGACGTGGTGATTGACACCTCGATGGAGGTATTCGAAGGTATGACGATTTCCATCGAAGGCCAAGGCTTCGAATCGGGAGACCGCATGCTGCTCCGCGCCGAAACCGACATCGAAATGGAGACCGAAGTCTCCGCTTCGGACGCACTTGCCTTCACGCTGCCCGAGGAGATTGAGGACGGACACACCTACAAGTTCGTTCTGGTCCGCGGCGACGACTACCAGGTGCTCGGCGCCTCGACGCTGACCGTCAAACTGGTCATCAACGTCGACCTGGGCGGAACCATCTCCGCCTCGTGGGAGGGTCCCGCCGTCATCCGCGGCGAGGGATTCCGCGCCACCGACGTACTGGTGCTCAGCCAGGGCGACGACTCGTGGGAAATCACGCCGAGCGAAGTGGACGACCTGTCGCTCACCTTCATCGTTCCGGCGGGCGTTGCCGAGGGTGAGAGTTCCTTCACGCTCCGCCGCGGCACGGAGTCTCAGGAGCTCGGCACGGCCGACCTCTTCCTCTCGACCTCGGCCGTCGTTCCCGACAAGGAGGGCATGACCATCAAGGGCATCGTCCACGCCAACGGCCGTGGAATCGCCGACGTGCTCGTCTCGGACGGCGACCTCATTACCCGCACCGACGAAAACGGCTTCTACTGGCTCGCCTCCGAGAAGCGCAACGCACTGGCTTTCGTCATCCTGCCTTCGGGCTACGACGTCCCGACCAGCAAGGCCATGCCGCAGTTCTGGAAGCCCTGTACGCTCGACGCCTCGACGTGCGAACAGCTCGACTTCAAGCTCATTCCGACCCAGAACGACAACCACACGATGCTCGTTGCGACGGACATGCACCTGGCCAACCGCAACACGCCGCTCGACTATGTACAGTTCGGCGACGGATTCGTCAAGGAGGTGAGCGGTACCTACAACGGCTCGGCCGGCAAGGTCTACATGCTCAACCTGGGCGACTTCTCGTGGGACCTCTACTGGTACTCGAACAAGTGGGCGCTGCCCGAGTGCAAGAGCTCGGTTGAGGATTTCGACTTCCAAATCTGGTCGGCCATGGGCAACCACGACAACGACCCCTATGTGGCCAATGACTTCGGAGCCGAGGCTCCCTACCGCCAGTACATGGGACCGGTATACTACGCGATGAACATCGGCAAGGTGCATTACATCATGCTCGACGACACGGAATACACCAACGCCGGCGGTTCGCAGGGCGTCGTGGGCGACCGCGAATACGAACGCCGCTTCGACGCCAAGCAGCTGGCCTGGCTGCGCGAAGAACTCAAGTATGTCGTCGACAAGTCGACCCCGATTGTGGTCGGCGCACACTGCCCGCTCTACAACTACATCGGCATCGACCTGGTAACCACGTCGCTGAAGAGTTCGTCGGATGTAGACAACATCCTCGGCTGCTTCGACGGCTTCACCAACGTCACTTTCGTGACGGGCCACACGCACGTCAACCGCAACATCCAGTCGCCCAAATATGACAACGTCTATGAGCAGAACGTGGCTGCCGTCTGCGGCACCTGGTGGTGGACCGAACAGTACGCCGGCATCAACGTCTGCACGGACGGCTCACCGGCCGGCTACAAGATTTTCACGGTCAACGGCACCGACTTCAAGTGGCAGTACAAGGGTGTCGGCCTGCCCGTCGAGCGGCAGTTCATGACCTACGACATGAACGAGGTCAAGAGCTACTGGGCAACCAACGAGAAGGCCCAGCAGGCCTTCGACTCGGGCAACCTGCCCAACCGCCGCAACGACTACAGCTCGGTGGGTGACAACGAGGTATACATCAACGTCTGGGCCTACGAGCCGGGATGGGACATCACCGTGACGGAGAACGGCCGCGAACTCGAAGTCTCGCAGGTATGGAAGCGCGACCCGCTCCACACCATCTCCTACGACATCCCGCGCGGCGTTTCGAACTCGCTCACGTTCCCCTCGACCTACTGTCCGCACATGTTCTCGGTAACGGCATCGTCCGAGAACTCGACCCTCGAAATTTCGGTTACCGACCGCTTCGGCAACGTCTACAGCGAGAGCATGACGCGTCCGAAGGAGTTGACGACCGCTTTCTAATCCGCAAAAATCTGAACCCATGAAAAAATTACGCAACAAATGGTTTCTGCCGCTCTTCTGCGCAGCGCTCCTGGCAACGGGAGCCTGCTCGGAGGACGACACGGAGAGCGGCACCCGTGAACCGCTGCCTCCGACGCTGACCACCGAGAACATACCCGACGGAGGCTTCTCGTTCCTCTATTCGGCCCAGGAGCCCCAAACCTTCCTGCTCAGCACCGACGCTCCGTGGGAAATCACCAAAACGTCCGGCTGGTTTGTCGTCTCGCCTAAGGAGGGCGAAGCAGGCCAGGGAATCGAAATCACAGTGCTCGCCGACCAGAACGAAGGCGAGGAGCGCACGGGCGAATTCACCATCCGCGCCAACAGCGGCAACAACCTCCATCCGGTCTACACCGAATACACTGTAGAACTGCGTCAGGATGCGTTCCGTGCCGCAGGCATCACGGTTGAGGGACTTACGGAGGATGTGCTGACCTTTGCCGCCGAAGAGTCGGCCGCCACGACGCTCTACGTAACGGCCTCCTACGACTGGAACATTACGCTTAGCGACGACTCGTGGGTCGGCATCTCGCCGATGAACGGTACGGCCTCCGAGCGTACGGCTGTGAAGGTGACGCCCAAACCCAGCACCGACGGCAAACGCCACGAGGCAACGATGACCATCACGGCAACCGACCCGATTTACCCCGAAAATACGGCTACACGCGAAATCGCACTCGTCCAGATGCCGCCTTCGGATTCGCATCCCGAGGGAACCGTCTTCTGGCAGGACGACTTCGGCTGGGTAACCGAAAACTGGGTTGAGCCCTACACCAAGTACGGCTGGCCTTCGGTCGCCATCGACGGCAAGAACAACAACGAATTCGCCCTCTCGACCGACGGCATGGCTTCGGCAGCAGCCGAAAAGGGATACACCTACAGCCCGTCGGTATACGCACGCTACGAAGGCCACCTCAAGTTGGGCAAGACGGCTAACATGGGCTCCATCACCACCCCCTCGCTGTCGGACATCGACGCCGGCAAGAATGCCACGCTGCTCGTGCAGTTCGACGCGGCGGCCTACTCGTCGGCTGGCGGCTCAGTCGACAACGGCGACACGCACTTCTATGTCTCGGTAACGCCCCCGGCCACCATCGACGGCATGGAGGAGAGCGAAGTCGGCATCGAGGTGACCAACGTCTGGAGCTGGACCCGCTACTCGGTACTCGTCTACGGCGCAACGGCCGAGACGAAGATTACCTTCGGCAGCGAGCGCGCCGTGAAGTGCCGTCTCTATCTGGACAACATCTCCATCTCGCGTGCAGCCGACGAAGGGGCCGAGGCTCCCGAGCCGCAGCCCGTCGAGACGCCGCTCGACAAGGAGATTGTCGACAACTCGCCGGCCGGCACCTACAACTCCTCGAACGAGGTATCGAAGGATGGCGCCACGCTGCTCTACTCCGTCCGCGTCAACAAGGCATGGAGCGCCGAGAGCGACTGCGACTGGCTCACCATCACGGCCGTACGCTGCGGTTCGACCGGCACGGGCGCCGACAACGGCGCATCGCTCTCGGGCGGCATCGCCACGGTGAGCGCCACGGGCCTGCCCTACAACCAGACGCTCTTTGCAGCCGCCGAGAACAAGACGACCGAAGCCCGCACGGGCCATATCCTCATCAAGGTCAACGGTGAGACCATCGAGACCGTCACCGTCAAGCAGGAGGCCGGCGCACCGGCCAGCTTCGACATCCAGGGGCTGAACGACAACGCGGTCACGCTTGCGGCCGACCCCGCATCGTCCGAGGCGAGCGTAACCTTCACCGTCACGGGCACCCACGACTGGACGGCTTCGGTTCCCTCCGGTGAAACGTGGTATACGGTATCGCCCCTCGAGGGTGCCGCAGGCCAGGCGGTCGAGGTGACCGTCAGCGCCGCCGAGAAGAACGAAGGTGCCGCCCGCAACGGTTCGTTCACCCTCACGATGACCCCCGAGGGACTCGAGCCCGTCACCGAGACCATCACCGTGACGCAGAACTCGCCCGAGGTGATGTGGGACCTCTCGGCCCCCGTACAGTGGAACTTCTCGGCCGAGAACAAGCCCAACTACCAGGACTTCTTCAACGGCAAGGCCAGCGACCCAACCTCGAAGAACGCCCTGCCGGCCGACCAGGGCTCGGGCTACATCTCCTTCACCCACAACTATGAAGGACTGCCCGACGTCTGCGAGCGCCAGGTCGGCAGCACGGGACATCCCTTCGTAACCGGCGTATGGCCCGGCGACTACTGGACCTTCCGCGTACCCGTCGCCTCGCTTGCGGCCGGCAGCAAGATTCGCTTCACGGGCATCACCCGCACCTCGAAAACGGGTCACAAGTTCTGGAAGCTGGTCTACAACGACGGCGGTGAGTGGAAGCCTGCCGCAACGCTCCTGACCAAGGAGGTCAACGGCGAGACGGTCGAGTATACCCACGCCATGGCCAACGACGGAAGCACCAACATCGAGGTCGATGCAACGGTAACCTTCACCAACGCCATCAACAACGGCGACATCGAGTTCCGCTTCATCTGCATGGCCAACGCACAGTCGAGCAACGAGGCCCCGCTTTCGGCTCCCAACACCGGCACAAGCCGCTGGGCCGGCGCCGGAACGGCCGACAGCCCGCGCATCGAGGCGGTTCAATAACAGCTGAACATCGGGACGGCGGAGACTCCGCCGAGCCGCCGCCGTCCCGTTCCTTCCGAACAAATAAATAAAGAAACGCGATATGAAGCTGAAATTTTACCTACGAAACTTACTCGCGACCATCGTGCTCGTGCTGCTTGCGGGCAACGCATGGGCGCAAAGCCGAAGCGTTACGGGTATCGTCTACGACACGGACGGTAAAACACCGATGGTCGGCGCCACGATTCTGGTCAAGAACACGACCAACGGCGTCATCTCGGGCATCGACGGAAGCTACACCATCGAGGTACCGGGCGACGACGCCACTCTGATATTCCAGTCGCTGGGTTACGACTCGCAGGAGATTACGGTCGGTCCCCGCACGCGGCTCGACGTCACGCTGAAGGAGGCCGCACAGAAAATCGACGAAGTGGTCGTCACGGCACTCGGTCTGACCCGTTCCGAGAAATCGGTCGGCTACGCCATCTCGAAGGTCGACGGCGATATCCTCACGCAGTCGACCACCACGAACTGGGTGAGCAACCTCAACGGCAAGGTGGCCGGTCTGACCATGTCGTCGGCCGGTACGGGCCCGGGCGGTACGATGCGTGTCACGCTGCGCGGTGACTCGTCGCTCAACTACGGCGCCAACGAGGCGCTCTACGTCATCGACGGTATCCCGATGATGACCAACACGGTCGCTTCGGGTTCGGGCGCCAACTACGCCAACGCCGACGCCCCGGTGGACTTCGGTAACGGCGTGACGGACCTCAACCCCGACGACATCGAGAGCGTATCGGTGCTGAAGGGCCCCGCCGCCGCAGCCCTCTACGGCTCGATGGCCCAGAACGGCGTCATCCTCATCACCACCAAGCGCGGCCGCGAGCAGAAGGGTATCGGCGTGACCTACAACGGTACCGTATCGTTCGAGCAGGCCGGCTTCTGGCCCGACTTCCAGACCGAGTACGGTCCGTCGGCCGTCACCACGTCGCTGACCAACCGCGAGGCATCGGCCTGGGGTCTTCCCGCCTCGATGACCAAGGACGGCATCGCCGTACGCCAGCAGATTTCGCGCTACACCTACGGTGAGCGTTTCGACCCCAACAAGAAGCGTTACCTCTACATGTCGAAGAACTGGGAGACGGGCGAATTCACCCGCTTGCCGTGGGTCTATGCCGACGACTGGTACACGGGACTCTTCGAGACGGGTGTGACGTGGACCAACAGCGTCACCATCGACGGTTCGACGGGCAAGGGCACCAGCGCCCGATTCTCGTTCACCGACACGCGCAACGACTGGATTATGCCCAACACGGGATACAACCAGCAGTCCTTCGCACTGGCCCTGAACCAGAAAATCAGCAAGCGCATCCAGTTCTCGGCCAAGGTCAACTACGTCCGCAAGGACAGCGACAACATGCCCATGTCGGGCTACAGCCAGGCATCGCCCATGTACGGCCTCATCTGGGGCTACAACACCAACCCCATCTCGGCCTACCGCGACGAGTACATGAAGGGCCGCTACACGATGGCCAACTTCAACGCCGGTAACTCCGAGGACAAGTACAACGTCACCTCGAGCCTTATCTACAACAGCCTCGAGGGCCACAACCCCTACCGTACGCTCTATGAAGAGCTGAACAAGCTCGACCGCGACCGCATGTTCGGTAACGTGAACATCACCTTCGAGATTCTCCCCGAGCTGACGCTCAACCTGCGCGGCGGTATGGACATGAACATCGAGTGGCGTTCGCAGCAGAAGCCCAAGATGTCGCTCGACTATCCCGACGGTATGTACCGCACCAAGGAAATCCGCCAGTACGAATACTCGTCGGACTTCCTGCTCAAGTACGACAAGAGCTTCTGGGAGCGCTTCCACATGACGGCGGCATTCGGCGGCAGCTCGCTGCGCAACAAGTACTACTCGATTACCACCGAGGCTTCGCAGCTGCTGGTCGAGGGTCCGGGCATGTACTCGTTCGCCAACTCGGCCGTAGCGCTCGAGGTATCGCCCTACCGCAGCAACAAGGCCATCCACAGCCTCTACGGCTTCCTCAACCTCTCGTGGGACGACACCTACTTCCTCGACATCACGGCCCGCAACGACTGGTCGTCGACGCTCCACCCCACGCAGTGGTCCTACTTCTACCCCTCGGTGAGCGCCAGCATCCTGCTCGACAAGGCGCTGAAGTTCAACTCGCGCTGGGTCAACATGGTGAAGCTCCGCGCATCGTGGGCCAGCGTCGGTAACGACACGAGCGTCTTCTCGCTCTATCCCGACTACTCGACGACGGACTACCCCGGCGGATTCACGCTGCCCACGACGTTGCCCAACGCCCTGATTCGTCCCGAGAAGACCAACAGCTGGGAAATCGGTCTCGACACGAAGTTCTTCGAGAGCCGGCTGAACATCGACCTGGCCCTCTACAAGACCACGACCACCGACCAGATTATCAGCGCCTCGCAGAGTGCCGAAATCGGCGCCACGTCGATGATAATCAACGCCGGCCGCATCGAGAACAAGGGTATCGAGGTTTCGTTCCGCGCCGTACCGGTCCGCACGAAGGACTTCTCGTGGGAAATCAACGGTAACTGGTCGCTCAACAAGAACAAGCTCTGCGAGCTGCAGGACGGCTGGGACCCCAAGACCCCGCTCCAGACCTCGACCTCGACGACCATCGGCGGACGTGTCTACATCTACTCCTACGTCGGACAGGCCATGCACCAGATTTACGGTAAGGACTGGGTGCGCGCCCCGGAGGGCTCGTACTACACCGACGAGAACGGCAAGCGCATCGACTGCTCGGGCATGCCCATCATCAACGAGACGACGGGTTATCCCTCCTTCACGGACCCCGACCAGTACATCGCCCAGGTGAATCCCGACTGGCGCGCCGGCTTCGGCACGACGCTCCGCTACAAGGGCCTCTCGCTGAGCGCCACCTTCACGGCGCAGGTCGGCGGCAACGCCTACTCGGCGACCAACTTCGCGCTCTCGTACCAGGGCAAGCTGAAGAACTCGCTCGCCGGTCGTGACGACGGTCTGGTCGTTTCGGGTGTGAACGCCGTGACGGACGCCGACGGCAACGTGACCTACAAGAAGAACACGACCATCACCGAGAACGTCTACACCTACTACCAGACCTACAAGTGGAACCGCGACAATGCCCGGACGAACACCTTCAGCACCGACTTCCTCAAGCTCAAGGAGCTGCGTCTGGACTACCAGCTGCCGGCCCACCTGATTAAGAAGACGCGTTTCCTGCAGGGCGCCTCGATTGGCTTCTTCGCGACGAACCTCTTCTGCATCACCGACTGGCCGCAGTACGACCCCGAGGCCGCCAGCCTCGTCAACGGCACGAACATCTACCCCGGTATCGAGACCGTCACCTTCCCGATGACCCGGACCTACGGTTTCAACCTCAAACTTCAGTTCTAAAACGATGCAAGCCATGAAATACTTGAAACATACGCTCTATGCCGCAGTGGCCGCACTCGCCGTCACCACGGCCTGCACGGGGGATTTCGAGGAGTACAACACCAACCCCAACAAGCTGACGCAGGGCTCCATCACCCCCATCTCGATGCTGGAACCGCTGCTCTATTCGGCAACCAATTCGTTCGACAACTACATGCTCGCCATCGCCAACGAGATTTCGCAGGTGACCGTCGCCAAGTCGACGCCCCGCCGCGAGCACTGCTACAACCTCAGCAACCAGAACTTCCAGCAAATCTGGAACCTCTGCTACAAGTGGGCCAAGAACGCCGACCACATGTATGACCTGGCCGTCGAGCAGAACCAGCCCAACTTCCAGGCCATCGGCCTCACGCTGAAGGTCTACTACATGTCCATCTGCACCGACATGTTCGGCTCGGTGGCCTACACCGAGGCGCTGAAGGGCGACGAGGGCAACCTCAAACCCCGCATCGACTCCCAGAAGGAGGTCTACGAGGCGATGATGGCCGACCTGGAGACCGCCAACTCGCTCTACAACCCCAGCCAGGAGATGGAGGACCCCGCGAAGGATGCCATCTATGCGGGTGACATCACCAAGTGGCAGAAGTTCACCAATACGCTCCACCTGCGTCTGCTGATGCGTGTGAGCGGCCGCAACGACGCCTTCAACCCGACGGTCGGCGACCGCATCCGCGCCATCATCGACAACCCGACGACCTATCCCGTCTTCACGTCGAACGCCGACAATGCGACGGTGAAGTTCTCGGGCACGGCGACCTACTACCGCAACTACTTCAACACCACGACCTTCCCCAACGACACGAGTCTTTCGGGCGACCACCATGTGGCCAGCCAGTTCCTGGGCATGATTTACAACGCCGAGACGGGATTCGCCGACCCGCGCATGTATGTCTGGATTAAGCCCCGCTACGTGAACAACGAAATACGCGAGATGGTGGGCGCCCTCTCGGGCTGCACCATCGAGTTCAACTCGAACTCCATCCGTTCGGACAAGGAGCCTTACCTCCACTACGAAACCCTCGTGCGCGACACGAACCCCAACCGTCTGCTCGACTACGACGAGCTGCTCTTCATCAAGGCCGAGGCGGCGATGAAGGGATGGATTGGCGGCTCGGCCCAGGAGTACTACGAGGCGGCCGTCACCGCATCGTGCGAGAAGTGGAACGAATACGGACAGTATGCCGCCTATCCGGTGCTCAACGCTTCGGGCGAGGTGGTTCTGTCGACCGTATCGATTGGCTCCAAGGAGATTGCGGCCTTCCTGGCCAGCGACGAGGGCAAATGGGACGGCACGGAGCAGCGCCTGGCCGAGCAGAAGTGGCTGGCACTGTTCTGGGTGGTCGGCTTCCAGATGTACCACGAGATGCGCCGCACGGGTTATCCCGAGTGCATGACCGGCGAGGGTACCGTCGACCTGGGTTACACCGACGGCAAGTTCATCGCCCGCTACGCCTACCCGCAGATTGCCATCGCCAACAACCGCGCCAACTACGAGGCCGCCTTCGTCGAGCAGGGCGCCACGCTCAACGACAACAACATGATTCTGCCCGTATGGTGGAGCGGCCAGGCCGTGGCCAAGGATGCCGGCACGCCGTGGGAACACTCGTTCCGTCACAACATCATCGCCGACGAGAGTCAAATCGAATAATCCTTCAACCGTAGAACGATTATGAATACCAAAGATTTATACCGCAAGATACGCCGAGGGGCAGGAGCCGCAGCGCTTCTGCTGGCGACGCTGCTGACCGGAGCGTGCAACGACGACGACACGTCGACGGGAAGCCCCTACTTCCGCCTCGAGAATGTCGTTGTATCGAGCAAGATGGTCACCTCCTCGTCCGAACTGGGCTTCGATGTCGAG
The DNA here is from genome assembly GCA_900542505.1 of uncultured Alistipes sp. Taxonomy (GTDB): domain Bacteria; phylum Bacteroidota; class Bacteroidia; order Bacteroidales; family Rikenellaceae; genus Alistipes; species Alistipes stercorigallinarum. Next base: position 44,573 of record UQNV01000009.1, on the reverse strand, counting down.
GCCATGGTGGGCGACCCGACACTCGAACTCATCCGCTACGACATCCGTTCGAACTGCGACTGGACGGTCGAGGCCAACTCGACCGACGCCGACTGGCTGCTCATCTGGCCCGACCACGGTTCGGGTGACGGCAAGGTGCGCTTCTGCGTGACGGACAACGACAATCCCGACCCGCGCGCCACGACGGTCGTATTCCGCTATGCCGACGGCCGTCAGACCGAGGCAACGCTGGCCGTCAAGCAGGCCGCCAACGTGCCCCATATCACCATCTCGGTCAACAACTCGCTGACCAACGAAATCGTTGCCGGTCGCTATGCACAGAGCTACGACATCAGCGTCAACGCCAACGTCGACTTCTTCTACTCGCTCGAAAAGAACGACTGGGCGACGCTGACCGAGACGGGCAACGGCCAGTTCAAGCTGGATGTTGCCGCCTATCCCGAACAGCCGACCGAGCTCGAGCGCAGCTGCGCCATCACCTTCAAGGGTGCGGGCGAATATGAATCGACGACCAGCCGCATCGACATTCTGCAGACCATCACCCCGAAAATCGAGGTGACGAGCGAAGACCTCGACACGTCGGACAACTCGCTGCCTCCCTTCGCCGCACAGGGCGCCAAACCGATTTCGGTAACGCTCAAGTCCAACTGGGATTGGTCGATTGTCGAGGAGGCCGACGCATGGTACAGCGTATCGCCCGCCGCCGGCGAGGCCGACCAGGAGTACACGCTGACCATCACGCCGACCGACAACACGGGCGACATGCGCTACGGTCTGGTCACCATCCGTACGGTCGAGGTGCTGGGCGAGAGCGGCATCTTCGAAATCACGATTTCGCAGGAGACCGGTTCGGGCTCGAGCGCTCCGATGACCGGTCTGGACAAACCCGTCGAGTGGTTCTTCAACGGAGCCTCGGGCACCGACTACACCACGCCGACCAAGCAGTTCGTCGAGGAGAACAGCCTGCGCGCCGTCTCGGGTGTCGGCTACCTCTCCTATACCCACACCTACGTCGATGACCAGGGACAACCTGACCCCGATTGCGAACGCTTCATCGGTGGCACGGGACAACCCTACGTCACGGGCGCATGGCCGGGCGACTACTGGCTCTTCAGCGTCCCGGTGAAGAACTTCAAGGCCGGCACGAATGTACGCTTCTCGGGCGTAAGCCGTATCTCGGGTACGGGTCAGAAGTACTGGCGACTCGAGTATCTCGACGGCACGACGTGGAAGGCCGCCAGCGAGCTCAAGACGACCACCTTCAACGGCGAGGAGGTATCCTATACCCACATCCTGCCGACCAGCACGCCCAACCTGGAGGTATCGGCAACCGTCACCTTCAAGCGTGCAATCCCCGACGGCGAGGTACAGTTCCGCTTCATCTGCGCCGCCAACTGCACGGGCGGCAACCAGGCTCTGCCCAACCCCAACGGCGGTACCTGCCGCTGGGCCAGCTCGGTGGAGACGGGTTACAAGGACAGCCCGCGCATCGAAGTGGTCGAATAAACCGACTGCCGACAACCAAAGAGCGGTGTCTCCCGTGCAGGGAGACACCGCTCTTTGCATTTCGCCCGCCAGCCCGACTGCGGAGGCGGCAGATTGGCAGGATGCGACACTACGACGATACGCCGGACAGACAGGCCGGAGCTTATCCGGAGGCGAGCCCCGGGAATGCGGAAGCAGAGGCGCAAAAGGACCTGCCGGAGGAGTCGCAAACAACATCCGGAGGAAGACCGGGAAGAGACCGGAGAAAGAGGGAAAGAGGGAAAGAGGGATAAAGAGGATAAGGAGGAGGCCGCAGCAGCAGCGCCGTCACCGGACCACGACCGAAGAGACCAGCCGCACACCCGAGCGGCGGTTGATTTCGTCGCGCAGCGCCTCGCGCTGATAGAGCAACTCGGAACGCAGGACGCTCGAACGCAGGCGTACGTAGAGCACGCGGTTCTCCAGACGCAGCTCGACAGTCTGGCGCGCCGCCTCCTCGCCGACGATGTCGCGCCACGTGTCGGGCAGCTTGCCTTCGGCTACCTTGGCGGCAACATAGGGGCGCTTGAAGAACTCTTCGAGCAGGTCGCCCATCAGCATGGTCTTCGTCCGTCTCATCGGGTGATTGTTCCGTTCTCGACCTCGAAAAGCGAATAATCGGCCCCCGCACGGTCGAGAATCGTGCGCAGGCGCGTCTTGTTGCAGTCGGAGATGAAAATCTGGCCGAACTTCTCCTCGGAGACGAGGCGGATGAGCTGTTCGACCCGCCCCGCATCGAGCTTGTCGAACAGGTCGTCGAGCAGCAGGATGGGGCGTTCGCCGCCCGCCTCGGCCACGACGGCGTACTGCGCCAGCTTGAGGGCGATGAGGAAGGACTTCTGCTGCCCCTGCGAGCCGTACTTGCGCAGCGGATAACCGCCGATGCGAAGCACCAGGTCGTCGCGGTGGATGCCCGAGGTGGTATACTCGTTGGCCAGGTCGCGGGCCCGCGACGCCTGAAGCAGCTCCTCGAACGGCCGGTCGTTGAGCTCCGAGCGGTACGTCAGCTCGACCTGCTCGCGGTCGCCCGACAGCCGGCGGTAACACTCCTCGACGACGGGCTGCAGGCGGGTGACATACTCGCTTCGCCGCGCATGGATTAACCGCCCGTGTTCGGAGAGCTGGCGGTCGTAAATCGAGAGCATCGTCTCGTCGGGCATGCTCTTGAGCAGGCGGTTGCGCTCGGCCAGCACGGCGTTGTAGCGCATGACGGCAGCCAGGTAGGGCCGGTCGAGCTGCGAGATGAAGGCATTGAGGTAGCGGCGCCGCTCGTCGGCCGCATCGCTGATGAGCGCCGTATCGGCGGGCGAGACTATCACCACGGGGACAAGCCCCACGTGGTCCGACAGACGGTCGTACTCCTTGCCGTTGCGCTTGAGCACCTTGCCGCCCTTGCGCGCAAACGAACAGACGACCTGCTCGGTACGCCCCGCATCGGTCTGGTAGAGCCCCTCGACCACGAAGAAGTCCGCCCCGTGGCGGATGCTCTGCCCGTCGGTCATGCCGAGCGACGACTTGCACATCGAGAGGTAGTAGACCGCCTCCATGATATTGGTCTTGCCGGCTCCGTTGTCCCCCACGAAACAGTTGATGCCCGGGACGAGGCTGAGCTCCTCCTGGGCTACATTCTTGAAGTTGAGCAGCGACAATCGTTTCAGATACATGGCCTGTGGGACGGCGCCTGCGGGCGCACCTTCCACCTGCAAAGATACGACATGCGCGAGGGAACACCAAATTTATTTCTCATCACGGCCCGCAATCCCGCACGGCCAACCGGACGGAGCACCCGGCCGGCACAGGCCGACGCGCCGGGCTACAGGCCGCGCTGACGCCGGAAAGCGAGCGGCGTACAGCCGACATGGCGCCTGAAGAACTTGCAGAAGACGGCCGTATCGCCGAAACCGAGCCGTTCGGCCACCTCGCCCACCTGCAACATCGTCGAAAGGAGCAGCGAACGGGCCTCGGCCAGAAGCAGCTCGCTGAGGATGTCGGTCACACCGCGTCCGGTCTCGGCCCGAAGCACCCGCGTGAGGTACTGGCGGCTCACGGCCAGCCGGTCGGCATAGAATCCGACGGTATGCTCCTCACGGAAATGCTGCAGGGCAAGGGTGTGGAACTCGTGGAGCAGCCGCTCGCGGCGGCTCACATGTTCGCGCACGACGGTCCGGCGGACGACCGAGTCGGCGATGTCGAGCATCAGCGTCTCGCAGAGCAACTGCACGCGCCGCCGCAGGAAGCGATGGTCCGACTCGAGAATCGTCATCAGCGTCTCGAGCCCGCGCCGGAGCCGCCCGGTCGCCGCCGAATCGAGGCGGAGCGTACAGTCGCCGTCGCGGCTCATCGAAGCGACGACCCGCGAGACGGTACGCGCCAGCGACGGCACCTCCTTCCACAGCGAGGCGGAGAGCGACAGGGTGATGAACTCGATATCGGGCGTCGCATAGCGGTGGTCGGTCAGATAGCCCGGACCGTGCAGCAGCAGCGTCCCGGTCTCGAGCGACACGGCCCAGCCATTGAGCCGGATATCGGAGCGTCCCGCCAGCAGCAGCACCAGAATCAGTTCGCGGTTGAAGTAGCGTTCGCCGAGCGGATGATGGATATCGTCATACCGGCTCATGAAGCAGACCACTTCGTTGCCCAGGTGGGGCAAACTGGGCCAGCGATGCAGTATCTGGTCGATGTCGTAGGTTCGCAATTCACTCATTCGGGTAGCATTTTTCATCATAAAGATAGGCTTTTATTTCCAATTCGACAAAAAATGGCCGTTTTCTGCCAACTCATTCTGCGGAAAATTCGGGACCTTTGCACGTCGGTTTCCGGCCGAGGCCGGAGGCCGCCGAAAAAAAAGACTTCGCCCATGGAATCCAAACAACTGGCCACCCGTTACGCCATTTTCATCGGAGGGCTCTACCTTCTGGCCCTCGGCATCGTACTCATCGTCCGCTCGTCGCTCGGGACAACCCCCATATCAAGCGAAAACTACGTACTGAGCCTCCACACCCCCATCTCGCTGGGATGGTGGACCTTCCTGACCAACCTGCTGCTCATCGGCGGACAGTTCTGGCTGTTGCGCGGCCGCAGAACCCGCCGCGACACGGTCGAAATCCTGCTGCAGCTCCCCTTTTCGTTCCTCTTCACGCTCTTCATCGACCTGAACATGGCGCTGACCGCAACGCTCCGTCCCGACGGCTACCTCGCGGCCCTGGGGCTGCTTCTGTGCGGATGCCTCATCCAGTCGGCGGGCGTGGTGCTCGAACTCAAGCCGCGCGTGGCGATGATGAGCGCCGAGGCCTTCGTCAAGTATGCCGCACAGCGTTACGGCATGGAGTTCGGCCGCGTCAAGGTGCGTTTCGACGTCACGCTGGTGCTCATTGCCGTGGCGCTCGGCCTGCTCTTCTCGGGCCGTATCGAGGGGGTGCGCGAGGGGACGGTCATCGCAGCCTGCATCACGGGCCACATCGTCTCGTTCCTCAACGGCAAGGTGATGACGCGCCGCACGCTCGGACGGCTGCGTTCGGCGCTGAAATAGGCGCACTTTACGCTGCTGCGCGCCGCAAAAAAATCGGAGTCACGCATTGTACATTCTGAATAGTTTTGTATCTTTGCTGCCTACTGTGTGAAATTATAAACCCAAAACACCGATATTTTTTATGGCAAAGGAGCAAGTCGCCGCGCAGGAAGCACTCGGCACGGCGATAAACAAAACGGAACTTTTCTTCGAGAAGAACGGCAAACTGATGTCGTACATTTTCATCGGACTGCTCATCATCGCAGCCCTCGTATTCGGCTACCGCAGCCTCATCGTGCTGCCGCGCGCCGAGAAGGCCGCCGAGATGATTGCCCAGGCGCAGTCGCGCTTCGAGGCCGAGAATCCCGACTATGAGCTGGCCCTCAACGGCGACGCCAACGGCGCCGGCTTCCTCGACGTCATCGACCAGTACGGCTCGACCCCCTCGGGCAATCTGGCCAAGCACTATGCCGGCATCTGCTACCTGAAGAGCGGCGACCTGGAGAACGCAGCGCTCTATCTGGCGAAGTTCTCGCCCGTGAAGGGTCTGCCCGGCGCTCTGGCCAACGCCCAGAACTACGGTCTGCAGGGTGACGTGGCCGTCGAGCAGGGCGACTATGCCGCAGCCGTGAAGTTCTACGAGAAGGCCATCGCGGCAGCCGACAACAACATGACCGCTCCGCTCTACCTCCGCAAGGCAGGTCTGGCAGAGAAGGCCCAGGGCAACAACGCCGGTGCGGCCGCCTATTTCCAGCGCATCCTGGACACCTACCCCTCGTCGATGGAGGCCCGTGAGGCCGAGAAACTCCTCGGAAGCATCAACCAATAACATCCGCGCGACAAGATGGCAACGAAAAACCACAACCTTTCGCAGTTCGATTCTCCGCTGCCTTCGGCCGCCGACATGCGCTTCGGCATCGTCGTGGCCGAGTGGAACCGCGAAGTGACGGAGGCGCTGCTCGAGGGAGCCGTCCGGACGCTGCGCAGCGCCGGATGCCCCGACATCAACATCCAAATCAAGTATGTTCCCGGCACGTTCGAGCTTTCGCTCGGCGCCCAGTTCTTCGCAGAATACACCGATGTGGATGCCGTCATCGCATTGGGCTGCGTTGTTCAGGGTGACACGCGCCACTTCGACTTCATCTGCCAGGGCGTCACGCAGGGCATCACGCAGCTCCAGATTCAGTGGAACATGCCCATCGCCTTCGGTGTGCTGACGGTCAACGACATGCAGCAGGCGCTCGACCGCTGCGGAGGCCGCCTGGGCAACAAGGGCGACGAGGCTGCAGCCGCAGCCATCCAGATGGTGAAGCTCCAGATTGACATGGAGGCCGCTTCGCCCAACCACGAGCCCGACCGCCGCAACATCAACTGACGAAGCGGAGCTACAGAAAACGTCGACAAAAGGAACGGGGGACCGATGACGTTCGGTCCCCCGTTCTTTTTATCCCGTGCAGGAGCCGTCCACAACTCCCGCCTCAACCGTACAGGCCGACATCTCTTCCAATCGGCAGCATACGTCGCCCCTTTACCCGCGAAAAACGCCCGAAACAGAGCATGCACCATCCCGCACCGGCTCTTCCGAAGGGTTTCACACGCGCAGCCAGCGCCCTCCGTACAGCCATGACCATACCCGGTCCATTCGAACACCGGCAGCCGCAGGCAGCGACTCCCCTGCCCCGAATCCTCCCCATCCATCGCTAGACATCCAGGTTCCGCCATCCATACCCCTCTCCGGAAGCGCCCGCACAAACGCACACGCAGCCTGCCCCGGAGGATTGCCGCCGCACAACCCCACCCCACCCGAGACGGCCTGAGAGACAAAAAAACACATCCCGCATTTGATGCGGGATGCGCTCTTTCGACGGAATCCGCCGAGCGGACTACTTACCGGCCTCCTTACTTGATAATCACGGCACGGTTGGCCTCCTTGAAGCCGTAGGGGCTCTGCGAATCACCCAGGCCTTCGTAGGTCAGCTGCTTGGGGTTGACGCCGTTGGCCACCAGGAAGTCGTAGACATTCTTGGCACGGTTCTCGGCCACACGCTTGTTGCCGGCCGGCGTACCGGTCTGCTTGTCGGCGTGGCCCTGAATCTTGTAGATGCGGTCTTTCGGGCCGTTCTTGATGACGTCGGCCATCAGCAGCAGGCGGGTCTTCTCCTTGGCCGTGAGCTTCGACATGCTGTAGTCGTAGAAAATCACCGACATCGGGTTGGGGTTCAGCTCGCGGGCGGCAGCGGCAGCTGCTGCATCCTCGGCAGCCTTGGCGGCAGCCTCGGCACGCAGGGCATCGGCCTTGGCGGCCTCGAGCTCACGATTCAGACGGTCGTTCTCGGCGCGAGCCTCCTCCAGCTGTGCATTGCCATCGGCCACAGCCTGCTGGAAAGCGTCGATGTGCTCCTGCGTAAAGCCAGCCACACCGCGCTCCCAACCGCGGTGGTTGAAGCGGTAGGTGACACCCGCCGTTGCGCTCACACCGTGGAGAACGGCACCGTCGGTTGCGGCGGGACATATCTGCGAATGGGTAATGAAGGCCTTGAGCTCAAGGTTGATATCAAAAGCCGGTGATACACGGAACTTGTTCAGGATACCGTAGGTCACCGCGAAGTCATCCTTTGCGCTGGTTGCGAATTTCGACTGAATCTCGTCGGTGAAACTGCTGGCCATATAACCGAAGCCGACAAAGGGTACCGCATAGTAAACCCGGTCGTCACGGTATCCGCCAATCCAGTTCGACACGTTGAGCGTGAGGTCGACGTGGGCGAACAGATAGGGCCATCTGGCCTTGCCCAGTTCGGAGTCGAAGTTGCCGAACTTGCCGCCCTGCAGCTGTGCGCGAAGACCGGCAACCGGCGTAATCCACTTCAGAGCCGAGACGTTGCCCTCGAAACCGAGCCGCTCGCCGAAACTCCCGGCATTCGTACCCGACGTGAAGGCGGTACCCGCTCCGAGTCCTACCGATACCTCCCAGTTATCCCAAAAGCCGTTGGTTACAAAGCCCGACCAGCTCGGACGGGTCGGCTCCTCACCAGCCGTTGCAACGAATGCCGTTGCAATCAAGGCACATGTCAGGAATAATTTTTTCATGCTTCTCATTAGATTTAAAGTCCGAAACGGATATTAAAATTCTTTACAAATATAGCAATAAATCATCTAATTCGGCTCATCGGGAGAAAAAAAATCACATTCAGATGAAAAAAATGTCCGAAACACATGTTTCGGACATTTTCCGTTCGCCGGGGCACCGGGCGGGTGCTCCGCAGCGGCATCAACCGCACTTCGAATAGCCGCACGACATACAGGTGATGCAGCCGTTCTGGTAGGCCATGTTCTCCTGGCCGCAGCTCGGGCACTTGCCCTTGGTCTTCGTGCCGTCGACGATATACTGCTTCAGGGCGCGGCAGACACCCGTCTTCCAGGTGTTGATGGACTCGCTGTCCAGATGGAGCGACTCGATGAGCGAGACGGTCTTCTCGATAGGCATTCCGTGGCGAAGCACGCCCGAAATCAGCTTGGCGTAGTTCCAGAACTCCTCGTTGAACAGACGCGAGATGCCGCCGATGGTGTTCGTATAGCCGTAACGGTCCGTATACTGGAAGTCGTAGCGCTTCGTGCCGTCGGCCTCGCGCACCTTGATGATGTAGCCCTTGGTAATTTTCCGGGGGATGTACATGGCATCCTCCTCGATTTTACCCGTGAAGATTTCGTAGGGACGTCCCTCCTGCAGACCGACGAAGGCAATCCAGTCCTCCGCACCGTTCTTGAAGCGCACGATGTCGGCCGGAATCGACTTGGGACGCTTCTGCACCTGTCCGGGATGCTCCTCGCAGCGGCTCGCCTTCTTCGACTTCTTGTCGAGCAGCACACCGTCGCGGCAGCCGTCGCGGTAGACCGTCACACCCTTGCATCCGCACTCCCACGCCGTCCGGTAGACCTGGGCAACCAGCTCCTCCGAAACGTTGTTGGGCAGGTTGACCGTCACCGAAATCGAATGGTCGACCCACTTCTGGATGGCACCCTGCATCTTGACCTTGGCCACCCAGTCGATGTCGTTGGCCGTAGCGCCGTGGTAGGGCGACGCGGCCACCCAGCGCTCGAGTTCGGCATCGGAGATGGTCTCCAGCTTCGAGGTGTCATAACCGTTGGCTTCGAGCCACTTGACGAAGTTGTGGTGGTAGACGTTGTACTCCTGGAACTTTTCGCCCGTCTCGTCGACATAGTCCACATGGGTGTCCACGTCCGAGGGGTTGATTTTGCGGCGGCGCTTGTAGACCGTACGGAAGACGGGCTCGATGCCCGAGGTGGTCTGCGACATGAGCGACGTGGTGCCCGTCGGGGCGATGGTCAGCATGGCGATGTTGCGGCGCCCCTTCTTCACCATCTCGGCGTAGAGTTCGGGGTCGGCTTCACGGATGCGGCCAATCATCGGGTTGTTGCACTCCTTGTCGGCATTGTAGATGGGGAAGGCTCCGCGTTCGCCGGCCATCGTCACCGAGGCGCGGTAGGCCTCGAGCGCCAGCGTTTTCTGCACCTCGACAGCGAAATCAATGGCCTCGTCCGAGCCGTAGCGCAGCCCGAGCGCGGCAAGCATGTCGCCCTCGGCTGTGATGCCCAGCCCCGTACGGCGGCCCTTCGAGGCCATCGTGCGGATTTTCTTCCAGAGGTTGAGCTCCACGCTGCGGATATCCTCGTCTTCGGGGTCGGCCTCGATTTTGGCGATGATGAGTTCGACCTTCTCCAGCTCCAGGTCGATGATGTCGTCCATCATGCGCATAGCCTTGGCCACGTGCGCCTTGAAACGCTCGAAGTTGAAGCGCGCCTTCTCGGTGAAGGGGTCGTCGACATAGCTCAGCAGGTTGAGCGCCAGCAGACGGCACGAATCGTAGGGGCAGAGGGGAATCTCGCCGCAGGGGTTCGTCGAAACCGTCACGAAGCCCTCGTCGGCATAACAGTCGGGCACGCTCTCGCGGATAATCGTATCCCAGAAGAGCACGCCGGGCTCGGCCGACTTCCAGGCGTTGTGGATGATTTTCTCCCACAGCTTGCGGGCGTCGATATCCTGCTGGTAGAGCGGTTCCGACGAATTAATCGGGAACTGCTGATGGTAGCTCTTGCCGGCGATGGCGGCGCGCATGAAATCATCGTCAATCTTGATGGAGACGTTGGCGCCCGTCACCTTGCCCGTGTCGACCTTGGCGTCGATGAAGCGCTCGGCGTCGGGATGCTTGATGGAGAGCGAGAGCATCAGCGCGCCGCGGCGGCCGTCCTGCGCCACCTCGCGCGTCGAGTTCGAATAGCGCTCCATGAAGGGTACGATACCCGTCGAGGTGAGCGCCGAGTTGAGCACCGGGCTGCCCGTGGGACGGATGTGCGAGAGGTCGTGGCCCACGCCGCCGCGCCGCTTCATGAGCTGCACCTGCTCCTCGTCGATGCGGAAGATGCCGCCGTAGCTGTCGGCCGGATGCTTGTGGCCGATGACGAAGCAGTTCGAGAGCGAGGCCACCTGCAGGTTGTTGCCGATGCCGGTCATCGGGCCGCCCTGGGGAATCACATAGCGGAAATGGTCGAGCAGCTCGAAAACCTCCTCCTTCGACATGGGGTTGGGATACTTCCGCTCGATGCGCTCGATTTCGGCGGCGATGCGCTCGTGCATCTGACGGGGCGACGATTCGTAGATATTGCCGAACGAGTCCTTCAACGCATACTTGCTTACCCACACCGTAGCGGCGAGGTCGTCTCCGTCGAAGTATTTTTTCGATTCGGCAACCGCATCGTTGTAGGCGACTTTCACCAAGGGTGCGGTTGTTTCGGTTTTTGACATAGGATTTATCTTTTTCTCAGTTTATCAGCAAATTAGATGTATCCGGCGCAAACTCCGGCTTTACAAATTTGCCGCTTTTTTCAATAAAAAGCAATTAAAAAAAACAATTTTATCCACAAGTTATCTACAGCCGCGAAAAAAACGCGCCCGGTGCCACCGGAGCGCGTTCCGAGCTTTCGGCCGACGAATCAGCGTACCGCAACGGCGTCGATTTCGACCTGGGCGCCCATCGGCAGACGGGCCACTTCGTAGCACATGCGCGCCGGCATCTCCTGCGTGAAGAATTCGGCATAGACGGCATTCATGGCGGCGAAGTCACCCATGTCCTGCAGCAGGACGGTCGTCTTGACAACGTCCGAAAGCGAGCTGCCCGCCTCCTCGAGGATGTGGCGGAGGTTCGTCAGCGACTGGCGCGTCTGCGCCTCGATGCCCTCGGGCATCTTGCCCGTCGAGGCGTCGATGGGCAGCTGCCCCGAAACATAGATTGTTCCGGCCGCTTCGACGGCCTGCGAATAGGGACCCACGGCCTTCGGGGCCAGGGGCGATGCAATAATCTTTTTCATGGTGTGGTCGGTTGTTTCGGACAAAGATACGGAATCGCCCGCTCATTTACAACCCTCGCGACGGCCGAAGCCGGGGAAATCCGCATCGCGGTGCAGGCTGCCGGGGTCGATTTATCGCCCCCGGGACTTGACCGTCAGCCGAACATGTCGTATCTTTACGGTCCGAACGACCAAAACGTCACAAGCCATGAAAAAGTTCACCACCCAATCCGTCATCGCAACGCTCCTGCTGCTGCTCTTCGCCTCGGCAGGCTGCTGCCCCTGCCGCTCCTACCAGCGCCGCACGCAACGGCCGCTCGTGGGGACCGAATGGCAGCTCATCCAGCTGGGAGGCCGCCATATACAGCCCGTCGAGGGGAGATTCACGCTCAACTTCCTGGCCGAGGACAACCGCGTGGCCGGAGTCGGCGCCTGCAACCACCTAACGGGAAGCTACACGCTGGGCGAGCGCCGTGCGCTGACCATCTCGCCGCTCGCCTCGACGCGGATGGCCTGTCCCGACGGAGCGGACGAGGCGGCCTTCACCGCAGCCATCGAGTCGACCACCCATTACGAGATGGACGGTCCGATGCTGTTGCTGCTCTCGAACGGCGACCTGATAGCGGTCTTCCAGGCCAAGCCCTGAGCCGCACGCCACATGCAAGGGGCGCACGGGGCCACACGCCCCGCTGCGCCCCTTGCCGTATCCGTCCCGCACCTCACCGCAAGCCGCAGCGCCCCGCCCCCCCCGCAGCGTTTCGATGCTGCATTCCGCCCCGTTACCCCGGTGCAGCGACCCGCCGAGGCGTTCCGGAGCCGCATGCCGGGGCCACGTTCCGGGGAGGCACTCCAAGACCGCGTTCCGGGGCCACGCGCCGGGGCACGTTCCGGGCTCATGTCCCGGGCCCCGAAAAATACGCGGCGGCACCCTTCCCCTCCGCCAACGGAGCCCCATCGACGAAAAGAGCCGGCTTCCCGCAAGGGAAACCGGCTCTGCTTTTGCCCCGAAGGGCCCTTCGCAACGAAGGGATTACTTCAGGTTCGGGTTCAGCTCGCCCCACTTGTCGATGGCGGGCAGCACACCCATCTCAATCACCTCGTCACGCAGCTTGCAGAGGTGCTCGTAGCTCTCCTGGAGCTTCTTGTGCTCCTCGGGCGTACCCTTGACATCCTTGTAGTGGGCACCGTCCTTCGTGATTTCGGTCTCCATGGCCATGAGGATGTGGTTGAACTCGCCGTTGTGTACATAGGTTCCGACCGGATACTCGAAGGGTTTGCCACCCATGGCGGCGGCAATCATGCAAATCGAGACATAGGCCGGGCTCTGGAACGACGAGCGGCCGCGCAGGTCGATGATGTTCTTGCCACCTTGGATTACACGCTGCTGCAGAGCCTCCCAGTCGGCCTGGGGCATCTGCGTGCCGATGAGCTCCGACAGCGGCTTGCCGGCAACCATCGTCGTCGAGGCGAATACGGCCATCTGCTCGCCGTGACCGCCGTACGTACGGCAGTTCTTCACCTCGTCGGGCGAAATCTTGAAGTACTTGGCCAGCTCCGAACGCAGACGCGTCGAGTCGAGGGCTGCGAGGGTCGTCACCTGCGAGGGCTTCAGACCGCTGTAAATCAGCGTAATCAGACCGGTAATATCGGCCGGGTTGAAGATTACGACCACATGCTTCACATCGGGGCAGTAAGCCTTGAGGTTCTTACCGAACTCCTCGGCAATCTGGGCGTTGCCCTTGAGCAGGTCCTCGCGGGTCATGCCAGCCTTACGGGCGGCGCCACCCGACGATACGACGTACGAAGCGCCCGTCAGAGCCTCCTTCACGTCGGTCGTCCAGGTGATGTTGGCACCCTCGAAAGCGCAGTGGTAGAGCTCCTCGGCAACACCCTCGAGTGCGGGGCCGAAGGGGTCGTAGAGGCAAATGTTCGGCGTAAGACGCATCATCAGCGCCGTCTGGGCCATGTTCGAACCAATCATGCCGGCTGCGCCGACGATGGTCAGTTTCTCGTTCGTCAGAAATTCCATAATCGTTCTGTTTTAAAAGTTGAACACTTGTATAACTTGTAACGTATATCCTTATACGTCGTTCCTTTTCCGTTCCTTTCCGCTACGCCGCAGGGCTTCGCCCGCATCGGAGCCGCATCGGACAGAATCCCGGGATATTGACCCGAGGTTTTCCGTACCGCCACGGGCCGCTCGGCCAGTTCCGCAGCTGCTCTCCCGGTTCCACGGGCCACTCGTCCGATTCCGCAGCCGCGGCCTGCCGTCCGACGCCCCGCACCGCGCTCTGTCCGCACTCCGCACGGCGTTCTCCGCACGGCGGCCCGGACTCCCGGAGGCTACTCCACCTCGCGGCGGTTCATCAGCGCATGGGCGATGGTCAGTTCGTCGACGTACTCCAGTTCGTCGCCGAAGCCGATACCCCGGGCAATGGCCGTCACCTTCAGCCCCTCGAACTGCCTGAGGCGGTTCATCAGGTAGAAGAGCGTCGTCTCGCCCTCGACCGAGGTCGAGATGGCCAGAATCACCTCCCGGACGCCGCCGCGGGCGATGCGGTCGACGAGCAGGTCGATTTTCAGGTCCGAGGGGGCGATGCCCTGCATGGGCGAAATCACGCCGCCCAGGACGTGGTAGAGCCCCCGGTACTGGTGCGTGTTCTCAATCGAGAGCACGTCGGCGACCTGTTCCACGACACAGATGGTCGAGTGGTCGCGCTCACGGTCGGCGCAGATGGGGCATATCTCCTCGTCGGAGAGGTTGTTGCACTGCGCACAATACTTCACCTCGTTGCGGAAGCGGTCGATGCTGCGCGTCATGTCGCCCACCGATTCGGGCTCCATGCGCAGGATATGGATGGCCAGCCGCAACGCCGTGCGGCGCCCCACTCCGGGCAACTTCGTCAGCTCGCCGACGACATCCTGAAGAAGTCGGGACAAAGTCTTATCGTCGTTCTAAAAAATTCCACATTCCGTTCACCGGCCCCGTCCGCCGCGAGGGAGTCACCCGTCCGCCGCCGAGGCCCGGTTCCGAGGTCAGATGACCCCGATTTTGCTGCTCTCGAGCCACCCCTTCTTGCCGTCGGCGATGACCACCTCGCACCAGGTTCCGAGCCGGTCGGTGATGGTCAGCGTCGTCCCCTCGTGGAGCACGAAGAGGTCGGTCGACGAGGTGTCGGGCGAGCTCTTCACGGCTGCCGCCGAGGCCATCACCACGGCCTGCGAGTCGTCGAGGATTTCGTGCCGCTCGGCCGCAGCGAACCACATCGTCACCACGAAAAGCAGGAAGGCTACGAGCGTCCCGTAGAAGCCCGCCTTGCGCAGCGAGAGCCGCTGCGAGAGCAGGTAGAGCAGAAAGAGCCCCAGCATGCAGAGCAGCGCCACGAGCGAGAGTATGCTCCACGACGTGCACCCCATCGTGTGACGCACGGCACGCAGCCACGAGACGAGGAAGAATTCGGGGATATCCTCGATGTTGTCCTTGGTCATCGCCTCGGCCACACCCAGGTTGTAGCGGATGTCGTCGTTACCGGGCGCAAGCCTCAGCGCACGGTTGTAGTTGAGAATCGCCTTGCCGAGACGCTCCTCCTTGAAATAGGCGTTGCCCAGGTTGTAGTAGAGCTTTGCGGAGCCGAGCCCGCGGGCCAGAATCTGCTCATAGACATCGATGGCCTTGTGGTAGTCGGAGTTGATGTAGGCCGTATTGGCCTTGTCCCACAGCTGCGCCTCGGTCAGCGCGGCGGCAGCATCCGCCGCCACAGCCTCGGGCTGGCTCTGCGGAGCCGCAGCGCCGGCCAGCGAATCGGCCTGCTCCTGGGCCGGAAGCGACCCTGCCACGCCGAGCATCAGCGCCATGCACAACAAATATTTTCTCATTGCTAACATCTTTTCCTTGTTCCGCGCCGCGGCTCTGCGCCGCAGCTGCCGGCTGCTCATCGCTTGATTATCGACTCGATGTGCGAAATCAGGTCGACGCCCTCGGCATAGACATCGCTCATGCGCGACGACTCGACGGGTGAATACTGCGCCTCGTCGCACCGCGTGATGATGGCCGTGAAACGCTGCGAATCCTCGGCCGGGACACCCCGCTTGTGCAGCTCCTCGCGCACGTTCTCCTTCGTAAGGTTGGCCACGGGGATGTTGAACTTGTCACCCATGTAGCCCCACAGCGCCCGCAGCATCTCCTCGTAGAAGGCATGGCGGTTCTGTTCGGTCATGTACCGCTTGGCGGCCCGGAAGCGCTGCACGGCAACCTTGTTGGCACGCCGTCCGCGCAGCAGGGCGACGTTCTGCGAGTCGCGTATCTGCTTGCGCAGCGCCGCATAGGCCATGCCGAAGAGTACGAGGATGCCGACCAGCAGCACCCAGTAGGCGGCGCTGAAGAGGAACGGCGCCCGCATGGGCCGCAGCCCGGCCCCGCCCAGCTTGATGAAGCGGATGTCCTGACCCAGCAGACGGACCTCCTCCTTCGACATGCCGCGCCCCTGCATGACCAGCGCCGCATCGCCGCCGCCCTTGGCATCGGGCGTTATCTCGAGCGTCAGCGGCTTGGAGCGGAGCGTCATGTACTGCATCCGCTCGGGACTGAAGTAGGTGAACTCCACCGGCGCGATGTCGTAGGTTCCCTCGGCTCGCGCGATGAAGGGGTATTCGAACTGACGGTAGCCCGACGTTCCGGCAACGGAGCTCTTGAGCGACTCGGTCGTCTTGACGTTGTACTGTTCGAACGACGAAGGCAGCGTGAGCTTGGGCGCCTGGACGAAGGTCAGGTTGCCCGTACCCGAGATTTTCACCGTATAGGTTGCGGCCGAATTGGCGGCCAGATGCTCCTCGGGCAGCGTCGTCTCCATCGTGTAGTTGCCCACGGCGCCGCTGAAGCTCTCGGGCGCGCCTGCGGGCAGCTCCTTGACGTTGACCGTCACGCGCTGCGTGGCCACCTTGCGGGGCACGTTGTAGATGTCGGGGCCTCCGCCGAAGAAGGGGTCCATGTTGCGGCTGTTCTGCACCACCACCTGGGCCAGCAGCGTCAGCTCGGCCGGTTCGATGACCAGCTTGCCCGCCTGCTGGGGATAGAGCAGGTATTCGCGCACCACCTGGGCGTTGTAGACCTTGCCGCCCAGCGTCTCGCGGCCGGCTCGGGGCGACGAATTGACGTCGAGCTCCTGGGCCCAGAAACCGTTGAACGAAGGCCACGCCTCGCCCTGCGAACCGACGATGGGCACCCGCGTGTAGAGCTTGAAGCTCACCCGCAGCGGCTCACCCTTGTAGACCGACGTGCGCGACACTTCGGCGCGCAGCAGCACGTCGTCCTTGGCCAGCTGGCCCTGGGCGTCGGCCACACCCTCGTCGTCGGCCGACCGGCCGCCGCCACCGCCCTGTTGCGCCGGGGAGGCGCCTCCGCCCGCTTCGCGGACGATTTCCACCGGTACGGGCTCGGTCGTATAGGTCGTACCGTCGACACCGATTGAGGCGCTGCCGATGGTGACGTTGCCCTCGGCCTGGGGCAGCAGCACGTAAGTGATTTTGTACTCGACGGTCTTGTCCATCGAGCCGTTCACAATCGAGATGCGCTGACCCTTCGAAACGGCCGGGCCCGCCAGCACGTCGAACCCTTCGAACGAAGGGGCCGAGAAGGTGCTTTCGTCGGGCTTGGCGTTGAGCGAGAACTCCACACGGAAGGCCTCGCCCACGGCAACCGTCAACGGAGCATGGGCCTCAAAAGTGACCTTCTCGGCGCCGAACGCCGAGAAGACCGCCAGCACGAAGAGTGCCGTCAAGGATATTTTCGCAAAGAATGCTCTCATCGATTCGTATACGTTCGCTTTCCGTATCCATAACGGCGTCCGGGCGCCGTTATTATACGCCGGCGAAGGATTTTAGTGCTTGAAATCGGCGAAAAAATCGTTGCCCTTGTCATCGACGATGATGAAGGCGGGGAAGTTCTCGACGTAAATCTTGCGCACGGCCTCCATGCCCAGTTCGGGGAAGTCAACCACCTCGACCGACTTGATGGAGTTCTTGGCCAGGATGGCTGCCGGGCCGCCGATGGAGCCCAGATAGAAGCCGCCATTGGCCTTGCAGGCATCCGTCACAGCCTGCGAGCGGTTGCCCTTGGCCACCATCACCATCGAACCGCCGTGCTTCTGGAAGAGGTCCACATAGGGGTCCATGCGGCCGGCCGTCGTGGGGCCGAACGAGCCCGAAGCCATGCCCTGCGGCGTCTTGGCCGGACCGGCATAGTAGACCGGGTGCTTCTTGAAGTACTCGGGCATGGGCTTGCCTTCGTCGAGCATCTGCTTGATGCGGGCGTGGGCGATGTCGCGCGCCACGATGAGCGTACCGCGCAGGTTCAGACGCGTCTTGATGGGGTATTTGGTCAGAATCTCGCGCACCTTGTCCATGCCCTCGTCCAGGTCGATGTCCACGGCCGGCGACATGGCGGGAGCCTCCTTCGGGAGGAAGCGGGCGGGGTTCTTCTCGAGCTGCTCGAGGAAGATGCCCTCGGGGGTAATCTTCGCCTTGATGTTGCGGTCGGCCGAGCAGCTGACGCCGATGGCCACGGGGCACGATGCGGCGTGGCGCGGAGCGCGGATGACGCGCACGTCGTGCACGAGGTACTTGCCGCCGAACTGGGCGCCCACACCGCTCTCGCGGCAGATTTTCAGCACCTTCTCCTCCCACTCCAGGTCACGGAAGCAGCGGCCGCCCTCGTTGCCCGAGGTCGGAAGCTCGTCCAGATAGCCTGCCGAGGCCTTCTTCACGGTCGAGAGGCACATCTCGGCCGACGTGCCGCCGATGCAGATGGCCAGGTGGTAGGGCGGGCAGGCCGACGTACCGAGGTCGAAGATATGCTGCTTGATGAACTTGGTGAGCGACTCCTCGTTGAGCAGCGCCTTGGTCTGCTGGTAGAGGAAGGTCTTGTTGGCCGAGCCGCCGCCCTTGGTGATGAAGAGGAATTCGTACTCCATGCCGGGCTTGCCGCCGTAGATGTCAATCTGCGCCGGGAGGTTCGTACCCGAGTTCTTCTCGTCGGTCATCGTGAAGGGAACCACCTGCGAATAGCGGAGGTTGCGCTCCTTGTAGGTCTCGTAGACACCGCGGGCGATGCACTCGGCATCGTCGGCGCCGGTCCACACGTCCTCACCCTTGTGGGCGATGCAGATGGCCGTACCCGTATCCTGGCAGGTGGGCAGCTCGCCTTCGGCGGCCACGCACTGGTTGAGCAGCATCGTGTAGGCCACGAACTTGTCGTTGTCGGTCGCCTCGGGGTCGTCGAGGATGTTGCGCAGCTTCTGGAGGTGCGCCGCACGCAGGTAGAACGACACGTCGCTGTAAGCGGCCTTCGAGAGCAGTTCGAGGCCGGCGGGGTCAACCTTCAGCATCTTGCGGCCGTCGCACTCGACAACCTTCACGTAATCCTTCGTCAAAAGACGGTACTCGGTTTTGTCCTCCCCGACGGGGAACGGCTCCTGATAGATGAATTCAGACATGGTTCGTATGTTTGTTATTGTTTGTTGACGCTTGGGGTCGGGAGCCGTTCCGCCGTTGGCGCAGGGCGGCTCAACCACCGCAAAAATACAAAAAACTATCGAAAAAACGCAACAAAAGCGGGCCGTTTGTTATTTTTTTCACAAACCGGCCGGACGCGCCCCGCATCGGGCCCCGGAGCCTCCGCGCACGCGATGCCGCACGGCACGTGAGAGGACGCCCCGTCACGCCGCACCGATATTAATAACCGCCGCATCCCCGCACCCGCGTAACGTCCCGCCGCCGCACCCGCCGCCGCACGCCGCCGCGCAGGCGGAGCCCCCACCCGGCACAGCCCCGACGCGACGGAGCCATGCACCGGCACCCGCCTGAGAGCCAGCCGCCACGTTATCAACGAGGCGCATGCCGCCGCAACGGCTCCCGCCCGCCTCGATTTTTTTGTCCGGAGGCTCTGTTTCTTAAGAATATTTACTAACTTTGTGGCGGTTTTTGAGACTACACAATTCACATAAACTCATTACTATGGTATCGTACAAAGATTTGGGCCTTGTGAACACCCGTGAGATGTTTGCCAAGGCTATCGAAGGCGGTTACGCGATTCCTGCGTTCAACTTCAACAACATGGAGCAGATGCAGGCCATCATCCAGGCTTGCGTCGAGGCTTCGTCGCCGGTGATTCTGCAGGTATCGTCGGGCGCCCGCAAGTATGCCAACCAGACGCTGCTCCGCTACATGGCGCAGGGTGCTGTTGAGTATGCCAAGGAGCTGGGCAAGAACATTCCCATCGTGCTGCACCTCGACCACGGCAACTCGTTCGAGCTCTGCAAGAGCTGCATCGACATGGGCTTCTCGTCGGTGATGATTGACGGTTCGTCGCTGCCCTACGAGGAGAACGTCGCCCTGACCAAGAAGGTCGTTGACTATGCACACCAGTTCGACGTAACGGTCGAGGGTGAGCTGGGCGTACTGGCCGGCGTGGAGGACGAGGTAGCTTCGGAGCACTCGCACTACACCGACCCCAACGACGTGGTTGACTTCGTATCGAAGACCGGTGTTGACTCGCTGGCCATCTCGATTGGTACGTCGCACGGCGCCAACAAGTTCAAGCCCGAGCAGTGCACCCGCAACGCCGACGGCATCCTCGTTCCGCCCCCCCTGCGTTTCGATATCCTGAAGGAGATTGAGAAGCGTATCCCGGGCTTCCCCATCGTGCTCCACGGCTCGTCGTCCGTTCCGCAGGAGTATGTCCACATCATCAACACCCACGGCGGTGCGCTGAAGGATGCGGTAGGTATTCCCGAGGAGCAGCTGCGCGAGGCTGCCAAGAGCGCTGTCTGCAAAATCAACATCGACTCGGACGGCCGTCTGGCAATGACCGCCGCCATCCGTCAGATTTTCGTGGACCAGCCCGCAGAGTTCGACCCCCGCAAGTACCTGGGTCCGGCTCGCGACGAGCTGAAGAAGCTCTACAAGCACAAGTGCGAGAACGTCCTCGGTTCGGCCGGCAAGGCTTAATCGACGGTCATCGTGCAAACGATATCCGGAGACCCCGACTGGGGCCTCCGGATTTTTTTGCCGTGCCGCAGGCAAGGGATGCCGACGCGGCAGGGTTGCACCGTTGGGCCGTACGGCAGGGCCGTGCGGCAAAATCATGCAGCAGAGTCGTGCGGCAAAATCATGCGGCAGGGCCGTGCGGCAAAATCATGCGGCAGAGTCGTGCGGCAAAATCATGCGGCAGGGTCGTACGGCAGAGTCGTGCAGCAGGGCCGTGCGGCGACAGAGACCTCCGCCCTTGCCTCCGCCTCCGCACGCGGAGGGGGCTGAAGACGAAGGACGAGAAGGAGCCGGGATGCGTCTACACGGGCCGCCGGCACACCGCGGCAGCCCCTGCGCCGCGCCGCTACCGTGCGTAACGCTCGCCGACAATGCGCCAGTCAATCCGCTCCCAGAATGCCTTGACGGCATCGGCGCGGCGGTTGCGGTAGTCGATGTAGTAGGCATGCTCCCAGACGTCGATGCAGAGCAGCGGCACCAGACCGTCGCAGAGCGGATTGCCCGCATTGGGACGGGCGACCACCTGCAGGCGGCCCGAGGAGTCCTTCGCCAGCCAGCACCAGCCCGAACCGAAGAGCCCGACGGCCGTATCGGTCATCCGGGTGCGGAGCGCCTCGAACGACCCGAAGTCGCGTTCGACGGCCGCGAGCAGCGCCCCGTCGGGCGCCGTCTGCGGCGCAGGCGAGAGCGAACCGAAGAGAAAGGCGTGGTTCCACGCCTGGGCGGCATTGTTGAACAGGGGGCCGTCGGCCGAGCGGACGATGTCCTCCAGCGGCTGGTCGGCATAGGGCGTATCGACGGTCAGTTCGTTGAGTTTGGCGACATAGGTCGCATAGTGGCGGTCGTGGTGGTAGCGCATCGTCTCTTCGGAGATTTGCGGCGCCAGCGCATCGTAGGCATAGGGCAGCTCTTCGACCGCAAAGCGGGGCTGCTTCATTGCATCGTTTGTCATGACACTATCTGTTTTTTAAGGTTCAGTTGCACGTTTCGGCGATGCCGAGGCATCGCACCGCTCCCGGGCGGCAGACTCTGCCGAATGGTCCGCGCCAGCCCCGGCCTTCCCGCCGGCCGAACAGACCGAACGGACCAAACGGACCGCCGCTGCACGCCGCTGCCGCTGCTCGTACGCCGCTCGCACGCCGGAACATCCCGGAACACCTCGGAACACCCCGGAGCACCCCGGCACGTTCACTCCCGGCCACCCTTGGCCGGCGGGCGACGGGCGAGACGCCCCGCCGACTGCACACAAGCGGAACGGGAACCGGCTTTTTAAGCACAAAACGGATGCCGACTACGAATATATCGAAAATTTTTCTTATTTTTGAAGGAAAAGCTAACAATCCGTAACCTTATAAACCTTAAAACTCATTCCCGATTATGAAACTACCCTATGCCGAGCCTTACCGCATCAAGATGACCGAGGCTATCTGCACCTCGACCCGCGAGGAGCGCGAAACATGGATTCGCCAGGCGCACTACAACCTCTTCAAGCTGCGCGCCGACCAGGTGACCATCGACCTGCTGACCGATTCGGGCACCGGCTCGATGAGCGACCACCAGTGGGCCGCCATGATGACCGGCGACGAGAGCTACGCGGGCGCCACCTCCTACTTCCGCCTCAAGGAGACCATCGAGCGGATTTTCGGCATGCCCTACTTCCTGCCGACGCACCAGGGCCGTGCGGCCGAGAACGTCATCTTCTCGGCACTGCTCCACGAGGGCGACATCGTGCCGGGCAACTCCCACTTCGACACCACGAAGGGCCACATCGAGTTCCGCCGCTGCCACGCCGTGGACTGCACCATCGACGAGGCGGCCGACACGCAGCTTGAAATCCCCTTCAAGGGCGAGATGGACACCGCCAAGCTGGAGAAAATCCTCAAGGAAAATCCCCGCGAGAAGGTTCCCTGCGTGGTGCTGACCATCACCAACAACACGGCCGGCGGACAGCCCGTATCGATGCGCAACATCCGCGAGACGGCCGAGGTATGCCGCCGCTACGGCGTGCCCCTGCTCATCGACTCGGCCCGCTTCGCCGAGAACGCCTATTTCATCAAGACGCGCGAGGAGGGCTATGCCGACAAGAGCATCAAGGAGATTGTCCGCGAAATCTACACCTACGCCGACATCATGACCATCTCGGCCAAGAAGGACGGCGTGGTCAACATGGGCGGTTTCGTGGCGATGCGCTCCGAGGAGCTCTTCCGCTCGGCGATGATGTACAACATCATGTTCGAAGGCTATGTCACCTACGGCGGCATGTCGGGCCGCGACATGGACGCACTGGCCGTGGGTCTCGACGAAAACACCGAATTCGAACAGCTCGACGCCCGCATCCGCCAGGTGAAGCTGCTGGGCGACCTGCTCGACGAATACGGCGTACCCTTCCAGCGTCCGGCCGGAGGCCACGCCATCTTCCTCGACGCCAAGAAGATTCTGACCCACCTGCCCAAGGAGCAGTTCATCGCCCAGACGCTAGCCGTCGAACTTTACCTCGAAGCGGGCATCCGCGGCGTGGAAATCGGCTCGATTCTCGCCGACCGCGACCCCGAGACCCACGAAAACCGCTACCCGGCCCTCGAGCTGCTGCGTCTGGCCATTCCGCGCCGCGTCTACACGGACAACCACATCCGCGTGATTGCCGCCGCCTGCCGCAACATCTATGAGCGCCGCGAGTCCATCACGACGGGCTACCGCATCACCTTCGAGGCCCCCATCCTGCGCCACTTCACCGTGGAGCTGGAGAAAATCTGACGCCCGGCGCCCGCAAGGCACCAACACCGCACCGACGGAGGTACGACCGCAGGGCCGTGCCTCCGTCTCTTTTACTCCTCCCCGACGGCGGCCGCGCCCTGCCGCCGCATCCGACAGCGCGTCTCACAGATACAGACACGTCCGACACCGCCCCCCACACAACGGCGCCCCACGACCGCAACCGCAATCCGATGCCTCCCCGGCCGCACGGCATCCTCCCCTCCCCAAAAACAAAAGGGCTCCCGGCAATCGGGAGCCCTTTCCGTGTGCACGCGGCATCAACCGCCGCAGCCATGCCATGCACATTAAATCAGCGTCTCGAGAATCTGGACGGCATTGAGCGCCGCACCCTTCTTGATTTGGTCGCTCACGCACCAGAACGTCAAACCGTTGTCGCACGTCAGGTCCTTGCGGATGCGGCCCACGTAGACGGGGTCCTTGCCGGCGATGAAGAGCGGCATGGGGTAGACCTTGTTCGCGGGGTCGTCCATCAGCACCACGCCCGGAGCCTTTGAGAAGGCCTCACGCGCCTCCTCGACCGAAACGGGACGCTCGGTTTCGAGCCAGACGCTCTCCGAATGGGCCCGCATCACGGGCACGCGCACGCAGGTGGCCGACACGCGGACGTCGGAGTGCATGATTTTGCGCGTCTCGTTGAACATCTTCATCTCCTCCTTCGTATAGTCGTTCTCGGTGAAGACGTCGATATGGGGAATCACGTTGTAGGCGAGCTGGAAGGCGAACTTCTCGACCTTCGGCTCGCGGCCCGCCCCCAGGTCGGCATACTGCTGCACCAGCTCGTCCATGGCCGCAGCGCCGGCACCGCTGGCCGACTGGTAGGTCGCAACGTGCACGCGGCGGATGTGCGACAGCTGCTCGATGGCATTCAGGGCCACGACCATCTGGATGGTCGTGCAGTTGGGATTGGCGATAATCCGGCGCGGCGCACTCTTCGCATCCTCGGGGTTCACCTCGGGAACCACCAGAGGCACGTCCGCATCCATGCGGAAGGCGCTCGAGTTGTCAATCATCACCGCACCGTGGCGCGTGATGGTCTCGGCAAATTCACGCGAAGTGCCGGCTCCGGCCGACGTCAGGGCGAAATCCACCCCGCGAAAATCGTCGTTGTGCTGCAGCAGCCGCACCGTAAGGTCACGGCCGCGGAAGCGGTACGTACGCCCTGCGCTGCGCTGCGAACCGAAGAGCAGCAGTTCGTCGATGGGGAGCTCGCGCTCCTCGAGAATTCGGAGAAACTCCTGGCCAACGGCTCCGCTGGCCCCCACAATAGCAATTTTCATAACCAACCTTTATATTAAAACCTTTCTTGTTTCCAATTTGCCGCGCCGACGGGTCCGATGCGGTGCAGTGCAGTGCGGCAGCTCCGGCCCTCTCCGGCCTTCGGTGTGCGTCCCCTCCGGACCGCCACCGATCAGCAGGCACCCGGTGTGCATCCGCCCCCGACCTGCGGCCCCGGGGTCAGTTGAAGAACATCTCGTCCTCCTCCTCATCGCCGGGCTCGTCGCCCGACGAAGAGGTGAGCTCCTCGTCGCAGTCGTAGTGGGGCATCATGGCCGGACGCACGAAGCGGTCCGTGCGGTTGATGCCCAGCCGCGGGTCGTCGTAGACCCGCTTGAGGAAGTCGCCCACGATGGGCAGCGCCACTACGCTGCCCTCACCGCGCGCCAGCAGGTGCACCGACTGGTCCTCGCCGCCGACCCACGCGCCGGCCACAATCTTGGGCGCCACGCCGACGAACCACGCGTCGCGGTTCTTGTTCGAGGTGCCGGTCTTGCCGCCCAGTTCGACGCCGTCGAGCCCGAACTGCCACTTCAGACGTCCGGCCGTACCGCCGTTGACCACACCCTGGAGCATCGTCAGCATCGTATAGGCCGTCCGCTCGCTGATGGCATCCTGCGACTGGGGGATGAAGCTGGCGATGAGGTTGCCCTGACGGTCCTCGATGCGCGTGACGAAAATCGGGTCGGTATGGACGCCCTCGTTGGCGAAGGTGGCGAAGGCGCTCACCAGTTCGTAGACGTTCGACTCCGAAGGGCCGAGGCAGAGCGCCGGCACGGGGTCGATGAAGCTGCGGATACCCATGTTGTGGATGAAGTCGGCGACGGCAGCCGGCTGCTTGGCCTGCTTCATAATCCACGCCGAATAGTTGTTGCGGCTGTGGGCCAGACCCCAGCTGAGCGGATGCAGTTCGCCCTGCTGCTCGACGCGGCCCGCCTCCTTGGGCGACCAGGCCGTGCCGTTGGCCGTCTCGATGGTCACCGGAAGGTTGGGCACCGGCGTGCAGGGGCTCAGCCCCAGATGGTCGATGGCGAAGGTATAGACGAAGGGCTTGATGGTCGAACCGATTTGGCGCTTGCCCTGCTTGGCCATGTCGTACTTGAAGTAGCGGAAGTTGGGTCCGCCCACATAGGCCTTCACATAGCCCGTGCGCGGCTCGACGGCCACGAAGGCGGCCCGCATGATGCGCTTGTGGTGGAGAATCGAATCGCGCGGCGTCATCACCGTGTCGCGGTCGCCCTTGTAGGTGAAGACCTTCATCGCGCAGGGCTTGTCGAAGCTGGCCAGCACTTCGCGCTCGCTCACCCCGGCATCGCGCATCTCGCGGTAGCGGTCCGAATAGCGGATGGCCTGGCGCATGATGCGCTCGCGCTCCTCGCGGTCGGCATCGACGAAGAGCACCTTCGTGCGGCGGTACTGCGCATCCATCTTGGGCTGAATCTCGCGCTCCATCTGCCGCTGCACGGCCTGCTCGGCGTAGGCCTGCATGACGGAGTTGACGGTAGTATAGATTTTCAGGCCGTCGCGGTAGATGTTGTAGGGTGTGCCGTCGGCCTTGCGGTTCTTGTGGCACCAGCCGTAGATGGGGTTCTGCTCATACTCCTTGCGGGCCACCTCGTAGTCCCACTCGTTGTAGAACTGGTTGCGGCGGGGAGGCTCGGCATTCATCACCAGGCGGAGCATCTCGCGGAAGTAGGTCGCCGCACCCTCGTTGTGCGAGACGGGCTTGTAGTTGAGCACGATGGGCAGCGCCGAGAGCGAGTCGGCCTGGGCGCGCGTCAGCGCTCCGGCCTGCTCCATGCGCGTGAGCACCAGATTGCGGCGCGCCAGCGCATTCTCGGGATTGCGCACCGGCGAGTAGCGCGTCGGGGCGTTGACCACGCCCACCAGCACGGCCGCCTCCTGCACGTTCAACTCGTTGGGCTCCTTGTTGAAGAAGGTGTGGGCCGCCGACTTGATGCCGTAGGCGTTCGAACCGTAGGCCACCGTATTGAGGTACATGGCGGCAATCTCCTCCTTCGTATAGTTGTATTCGAGCTTGAGGGCCGTAATCCACTCCTTGAGCTTCGAGACGACGAGTTTCGACGTGCGGGCTATCTTGCCGCGGTTGCGGGCCGTGTCGCGCGGGAAGAGGTTCTTGGCCAGCTGCTGCGTGATGGTCGAGCCGCCGCCCTGCGAGGTGTTCTGCAGCAGGACGGTCTTCACCGCCACGCGGGCCAGCGAGGGGATGTCGATGCCCGAATGGCTGCGGAAGCGGGCATCCTCGGTGGCGATGAGCGCCGCCACGACGGGCGGGACCTCGTGGTCGCCCAGACGGATGTGCAGCGTCGAATCGGCCGGATAGAGCTCGTCGTACTGCACGTAGGAGCGGTTCTGCACGAAGAAGGTGCCGAGCACCTTGCCGTCCTCGGAGTAGATTTCCGTCGCCAGGTTGCTCTTGGGGTTTTCCAGCTCCTCGAACGAAGGCATCCGGCCGAAGACGCCGACGGCCGTCAGCAACAGCAGAAAGCCCAGCAGCACGAAGGGTGCGAAGGCCACAATCCAGAGCCAGCGGACGGCCCGGGGCGACATTCGGATGAGCGGAGAACGCGCTCCCGTCTTTTTGTTTTGTGCCATAAAACCGAATTTTGCGGTAAAGGTACGAATTTTTCTCAGAAGGGAAGCCCCAATGAGGCGGTAAACCACATGCCGCCCGTACTGGGACGGTAGAACGAGAGTTTGACGGTCGAGGTGGCCGAAGCCGGCATGCGGAAGACGTTCAGGTCGAAAATCAGGTCACCGCCGACCGACCAGATGCGCCGGCGCGTCATGTTGCCGGGGTAAATCTCCCCCTCGCCGCCGAGCGTCGAGGCGCGGTAGTGCCACGGTCCGGTGGTGAGGAACTGGGCATAGTCACCGCCCACGTTGAGCCGGATACGCTTGAAGTAGAGCACCGAGCCGATACCGCCCTCGGGATAGCAGAGCGGGAACTGGTAGTCGACCGAGGCGGCCAGATAGTCGTTCGAGACGATATCGGCCGACGAGAATCCGCGCGGCACGAGCCGCGACGAGCGGTAGCTCAACGGCGCATAGCCCGAAGGGAACTTGTAGCCGCCGACCGAGGTCTGGTAGGTGGCGGCCAGCGTCAGCGAGTTGTGGGCGAAGAATCCCGGCGTATAGAGCTTGGCATAGCCCGAAAGCAGGTCGCTGAAGTGGCTGTCCGAGGGGTTGACCGTATAGCCGGCACTCACCGTATAGCCCCACGGCGAGACGAAGTCGCGGTGAGCCAGCCGCGTCAGGTCCGAATAGCCGACCGAGAACGAGAGGCTGTGGAGTCCTTCGCGGAAGCCGATGTGCTCGATGTTGGTGATGGAGCCCGTCTCCTCGTCCCAGTGGATGTTGCCCACGTTGGCCACCATGCCGTTGGAGAAGTTCCAGCCCGTCGAGACGGAGAGCTGACGCGTGTGGTAACCACGCTGGTAGTAGAGCGGCAGGGTCGCCGCCAGCCCCACGGAGTAGTACTTGTCGGGGCTCGGCGTACGCTGCCCGCCCAGCCCGTAGAAAATCTGGTTGCCGCCGTAGGCCGCATCGAGGTCGAGGTAGACGCCCAGCCCGAAGTAACGCACCCCGAGGCGGAAGAGCGACCCCTCGGAGCGGTTCCACCCGTAGGAGAAGAAGCCTTCGGTGTTCGAGAGCAGGTTCTGCGAAACGAGCGTCACGCCCAGATTGAGGCTGAGGTTCTTTTCGTCGGCCAGCTCGAAGGGGTTGAACGCAGCCGGCATCCAGCTGTGGACGTTCACCAGGTTGGGCACCTTCGGGTAACGCTTGGTGCGGAACTTCGGCGCGGCGGCCAGCGAATCGGTGAAGGCGAAGCGCACCGTATCGAGGTTGATGACGTTCCACGAGCGGCGCGGCGGGTTGACGATGTTGAGCGGCAGGCGCGCCGGCTCGACGCAGCAGGCGAGGCTGTCGGCCGACTGCCGTGCGAGGCGGTAGCCGAGCCGGTCATAGGTGGTCATCAGCACCCCTCCGGGCGAGGGCATCGGGTCGAAGGAGCCGTAGCGCGAGGTCGAGAGGCGGTATTCGCGGCCGCTCCCGAGGTCGAAACAGTGCACCTCGTCCTTGCCCGACTGGATGGAGCCGTACCAGAGGCGGCCGTCCGCGGCCCGCAGGTCGCTCAGCGTGATGTAGGCACCCCGGGTGAGGGGTTCGAGCCCCCCGGCCCCGATGCGGCCGAGCCACATGCCCGAATCGTCGGTCACCAGCACGTAGAGCGCCTGCGTGAGGTTGTCCCACGCCAGTCCGTGGATTTCGGTGAGCCCGCCGACGGCGAAACGCTCCTCCTCTTCGCCGCGGCGCAGGACCACCGTATAACGGCCGTCGGGGGTGTACTCGACCCATGCCAGCGCATCGTCGCCCGCCCCGGTGGGATAGAGCACGTTGCGCCGCCCGGCGAAGGTCCGCGGGCGGTTATCCGCCAGATTCATGTAGCAGAGCTGCGAATTGACCCGCTGCTCGAAGAGCTTCGAGCGCCGGTACTCGGTCCACCAGACCCGGCCGCCCGAAAGGGTCGGACGCGTCGAGACCGAGCCTACGTGACAGAGGGTGTGCTCCTCGCCCGTACGGGTGTTGACCCGCACGAAGCGGTCGGGACGGTCGAAATCCTCCTTGAGCACCAGCACGGCCGTATCGCCCAGCGGCAGCGGCCAGCGGTAGGCGGTGTGGTTGTCCTCGGGCAGCCGGACGAGCGGCTGCGCGCTGTCCTCCACGGCGGGCAGCGAGTCCCAGTGGCGGTGCAGGTCATCGAACGTCTCGCGGAAGAGTTTCGAGACGTTCGTGTCGTAGTATTTGCCCAGCGCCACGCGCGTGATGGCGAGGACATAAGGGTTGCGCGAGCCGTAGCGCGCCACGTTGTCCCAGACATCGGGGCCGTAGCGGTCGCAGGCGTAGGAGCAGATTTGGTAGCCCAGTTCGTAGTGGTCGGGGACGTAGTCGCGGTAGGAGCCGCAGAACCACTTGTCGATGTTGCGCCGTCCGTCGCCCACGCGCCCCATGGCGCGGTAGGCCAGCGTGAAGGAGGGCTGCAGGCCGCGGCCGAACGACGACATCTGCGTCTCGGACATCACGGCGTCGCCCTCCATCGCCCAGAAGGGCATGCAGAGCAGGCCGATGGTCGACCCCTGCTGGCCGAGCAGGTAGCTCAGTCCGCGGATGACGCCCCGGTCGAGGTTGTTGTACTGCACGGCATGGCGGTACTCGTGGGCGACGAGCTGCTTGAGCCACGGCATCGAGTAGCCGTCGATGGCCGGCGAGGAGAGGAACTCGACACGCTTGGGGAGGTACATCACCAGGCCGTTCGACTGGAAGTTCTCGGGGTGGATGACAAAGGGAATCCGCATGGGCCCGTGGGTGAAGCCGTAGGAGATGTAGGGCTGGACCCGGCGGATGTAGAAAAGCGTATGGCGGGCGATGTCGGCCGCCGTATCGGGATAGATGACCCTCACGTCGCGCGAACGCATCGTGCTCCATTTCAGCCCGACGGGGTCCGAGCCCCACGTATAGTACTGGGCCGAGGCACGGTCCACGCAGCAGAGCGCACCGACAAGCAGCAGTATGGCCAGCAGACGTTTCACTTTCCGCCCGCCTTTTTGCATCGGTATCCGTTCTGCTGCAGGATTTCGACCACGCGGTCGCGGTGGTCTCCCTGGATGATGATTTCGCCCTCCTTGGCCGAGCCGCCCACACCGCAGCGGTTCTTGAGCAGACGCGCCAGGTCGGCCAGGTCGGCCTGCGTGCCGACGAAGCCCCGAATGAGCGTCACCTGCTTGCCGCCGCGCTGCTTGCGGTCGAGCCATACGCGCAGCTCCTGCTGCGCGGGCGGGAGCGTCGCGGGCTCCTCCTCGCGGGCGGTTTCGAATTGATAGTCGGGATTGGTCGAATAAACCATTCCGAGCCGTGCTTTCCAGTCGTTGTCTGCCATGGTGTGGATGGATGGTCGGAAAAAGTGCTCCGAAGGTAGCAATCTAACGTCGGAGCAGTCATTATATTTTGTGCAAAAATACGAAAATTATTATCTTTGTTTACGTATGGCTACCAACTTGAGCGAAAAACTGCGCCGATGGAATCCCTTCGCGCGAACGGCCTCCAACGCAGAGCTGCCGCGCCCGCTGCCGCCCGCCGACCCGGCACAGCGGCTGGTGCACGTCTATGTCGAGGGGTATGAGGACGTGGCCTTCTGGCGCGGGGTCTTCGACCACTTCCAGAACCCCTTCCTGCGCTTCGAGATATCGGTGCCCAACCGCGCCGACCTCCCGAAGGGCAAGAAGGTGCTCATGAGCATGATACCCCGTTCGTCGGAGGAGATGCTGCTCTGCGTCGACTCGGACTTCGACTACCTCTTCGACCAGGCCACCGAGCAGTCGCGCGAGGTCAACGGCGCGACCTTCATGTTCCACACCTACGCCTACGCCACCGAGAACTACCTCTGCTACGCCCCCTCGCTGCACAACGTCTGCGTCCGGGCGACCAAGAACGACACCCACATCTTCGACTTCGAGCGCTTCATGCACGAATACTCGTGCGCCATCTACCCCGCCTTCCTCTGGTACGCCTACTCGGCGCGCCTTTCGTCCGAGGGGGTCTTCACGCTGGCCGACTTCAAGTCGACCGTCCGCATCGGATACCTCGACCTGACGGACAACGGCGCCAATACGCTGGCCTGGGTGCGGCGCAACGTCGCCAAACGCGAGCAGCACCTGCGCGGCCGCAATCCGCGGATGGTCGAACCGATGAAGGAGTTCGAGGAGCAGCTCCGCGAGCGGGGTCTCCGACCCGAGAACACCTACCTCTTCATGCACGGCCACACGCTCATGGACAACGTGGTGCTCGTACTGCTGAACACCGTCTGCGAGAAGCTGCGCCAGATGTCGGTGGCCAAAATCACCTCGTCCGAAAAGAAGGGTGTCGCGCTGAAGAACGAGATGTCGAACTACACCAATTCGCTGCGCTCCATCCGCGACGTGCTGCTCGACAACGAGAACTACACGCGCTGCCCGCTCTACAAGCGGCTGCACAACGACATCGAGCGCTATCTCGAACACACCATCTGGAGCATGAAGCGCCGGGGCGAGATTCCCGAGCACTCGGTAGTGAGCATCCTCCACCAGCTCCGCCAGGGCAAGGAGTAGCCGCACGGGAAGGAGCCCGCACGGGGGCTCCCGCCGGAACGAAAAAGAGGGGAACGGCAAGAGCCGTTCCCCTCTTTTTTGTCGCCTTGTTCCGGCAGCAGGCATCCTCACCTGCAGCCCTCCAGCACCAAATGACGGAATCCACGCGCGCAGCACGGGTCGCACGGCACCGGGCGGGCGAGGTCTATATCCCCGCCGCTACTCCACTCGCTGGCCGCGCTTGCGCACCACGCGCACGGTCGACTGCGTCGACTGGCGGATGAAGACCTGCGGGCCCTTGGCATAGCGGCGCCACAGCTCGTCCGTATAGCCGCGGATGGTCAGCAGCTCCATGTCGCCCGTCTTCATCACGTCGAATCCGTTGGCACGCAGCGCCGCCACCGCCTCGTCGATATGCCACGAGTTGTCGACGCAGAGGCTCAGGTTGACCGCCGAGTTGTGAATCAGGTTGGTCTTGAGACGGAAACGCTCGAAGAGCGAGAAGATGGTGGCGAATTTCTCCTCGAGCACGAACGAAAAGTCGCGCGAGCGGATGGTCAGCAGCACCTGGTCCTTCTTCAGAATCAGAATCGGCACGTCGACCGGCGCCGACATGGCGCGGATGACCGTACCGGGCTTGCGCTTGTCGCCGAACGGCCGCACGTAGAGCGGGATGTTCTTGTTCTGCAGCGGCTTGATGGTCTTGGGGTGGATAATCTGCGCACCGCTGTAGGCCAGCTCGATGGTATCGAGGTAGTTCAGTTCGACAATCTGCACGGCGTCGGGGAAAATCTTGGGGTCGGCGTTCAGCACACCGTCCACATCCTTCCACACCGACATCGACTCGGCGTCGAGGATGTTGGCCGCCACGGCGGCCGAATAGTCCGAGCCTTCGCGGCCCAGCGTCGCGGTCGTCCCGTCGGGCGCCCCGCCGATGAAGCCCTGGCCGATGAAGACCCGCTCGGGACGTCCGGCCAGCTCGGCCCGCAGCAGCGGCGTCGAAGCGGCGATGTCGACGCCGGCATCCTTGTGGCGCATCTCCGTACGGAAGCAGCGGCGCATGTCGACCCAATGGTTCGGAACGCCGGCCGCATTGAGGTACTCCGAGACGATGGTCGTCGAGAGCAGCTCGCCGTAGGCGACGATGGCGTCGTACCACAACTCGGCATCCTCCGGGCGGTAGACGGTCTGCGTGGCCACCTGCTCGAGCTCGGCGAAGAGCTCCTCGACCCGTTCGAGGCGCTTGGGGCCGTGCCACAAATCCCCGATGATACCGGCGTGGTATTCGCGCAGCATTGCAATCTGCTCCTCCGAGAGGGCGCGGTCGCCCTTCTGCAGGCCCTCAAAGACCTTCTCGAGCGCGTTGGTCGTCTTGCCCATGGCCGAGACGACAATGAAGAGGTTCTCCTCTCCGGCGATGATTTTGTGGAGGTTGCGCACGCCGTCCGCATTGCGGACCGAGGCTCCTCCGAACTTGTATACTTTCATGCTGTCAATCTTCATTCCGACCGCTGCCGGACGGGCCGCTCCCCCGCAGGGTCCGCTCCGTCCGGCAGCAATCGCACAACGTGTTGTTCTCAATCATATCATTTTCGGAACCCAGCCCGGGCCTCCCCGCCCCGCGTGTTTCCCGGCAGGCGCCTAACCACCCTGCCATCCGCCCGCAGCGGCTCAAACGGCCCTCACCGGCCACCGTTCCGACGACTCCGCTCCGTGCGGCGTCACTTCACCTCGCGGTAGGGGACGCCGATGTTCTGGAAGAGGAAGGCGTACATGTCGGCCGCCTCGTCGATACGCTTCGACGTCGGCTTGCCGGCACCGTGGCCCGCCTTCGACTCGATGCGGATGAGCACCGGCGCATCGCCCGCCTGGCAATACTGCATCTGGGCGGCGAACTTGAACGAGTGGGCCGGAACGACGCGGTCGTCGTGGTCGGCCGTCATCACCAGCGTGGCGGGATACTCGACACCCTCACGGATGTTGTGCAGCGGCGAATACTTGTAGATGTAGGGGAACTGCTCCTCGTTCTCCGACGAGCCGTACTCCACGACCCAGCCCCAGCCGATGGTGAACTTGTGGTAGCGCAGCATGTCGAGCACACCTACCTGCGGCAGGCAGACGGCGAAGAGGTCGGGACGCTGCACCTCGCAGGCGCCGACGAGCAGACCGCCGTTCGAACCGCCGTTGATGGCCAGACGCTCCGACGAGGTGTACTTCTGGGCGATGAGCCACTCGGCCGCCGCGATGAAGTCGTCGAAGACGTTCTGCTTGTTCTCGAGCATGCCGGCCTTGTGCCATGCCTCGCCGTACTCCGAGCCGCCGCGCAGGTTGGCCACGCAGTAGATGCCGCCCTGCTCGACGAACATCAGCGCCGAGGGGTTGAAGCCCGGCGTGAGGTTAATCTGGAAGCCGCCGTAGCCATAGAGCAGGCAGGGGTTCTTGCCGTCGAGCTTCATGTCCTTGCGGCGGGTGATGAACATCGGGACCTTCGTGCCGTCCTTCGAGGGGTAGAAGACCTGCTCGGTGACGAAGAGCGAAGAGTCGAAGTTCACCTCCGGAGCCTTGTAGAGGGTCGACTCCGCCGAGGCGATGTCGTAATGGTAGACGGTCGCGGGAGAGGTATAGTTCGTGAGCGTGTAGTAGAGCTCGGTCGTCTCGTCGTCACCGTAGAAGCCGCCGACGGTGCCGATGGCCGGGAGCTGCACGTCGCGCACGCGGCGGCCGTCGAAGTCGAACTGCACAATCTTGTCCTGCGCATTCTCGAGGTACGAGGCGAAGAGGTAGCCGCCGACCGACGAAACCCCTTCGAGCAGCGTCGTCTCATGCTCGGGGATGACGGTCTCGATTTGCTTCGGGCTGTTCAGGTCGACGCGGCAGAGGGCATAGTTCATGGCGTCGCGGTTGGTCACGTAGTAGAGGATGTCGTCCTTCACCGTGACGGGGGCATAGTCGGCATCGAAGCCCTCGAGCAGCGTGCGGAAGCGCTTCTCGGAGCTTCGGCGATAGAGCACCTCGGTGCCGGAGGTACCCTCCGACGCAAGGATGAAGAGCCACTTGCCGTCCTCCGAGGGCCAGGCCCAGAAGTAGCACAGCGGATGCTCGCGGTCCTCGTAGACGAGGCGGTCGGCCGACTGCGGCGTGCCCAGCTCGTGGTAGTAGACCTTCTGATACTGGTTCTGCGACGAATAGACGCTTCCGTCGGGAGCCTCATATCCGCTGTAGTAGAATCCTTTGGAGTCGGGAGCCCACTCGGCGCCGGAGTTCTTCACCCAGTTGATTTTGTCGGCGGTCAGCTCGCCCGTTTCGGTATCCTTCACGCGGATTTCGACCCAGTCGGAACCCGACGCGGCCGCGGCATAGGCGAAGTAGCGGCCATCCTCCGAGAACGAAGCCGCCGCAAGGGCCACCGTACCGTCCTCCGAGAGGGTGTTGGGGTCGAGGAAGACCTCGCCAGCCTGACCGGGGGTCTGCGTGCGGTAGAGCACCGACTGGTTCTGCAGGCCGTCGTTATAATAATAGTACCACCAGTTGCCGTGCTTGACGGGTGCACCCTCCTTGGGGTAGTTCCACAGCTCGGTGAGCCGTTCGCGGATGGCTCCGCGGAAGGGAATCTGTGCGAGGTAATCCTCCGTCACGGCATTTTCGGCCGCAACCCAGGCGGCCGTAGCCTCCGAATTGTCGTCCTCGAGCCAGCGGTAGGGGTCGGGGACCTCCACGCCGAAATAGTTGTCCACCACGTCGCCTCGCTCTGTGGCAGGATAGGGTAAGTGCTTGATGTTCATTTTGCTTCCACAACTTGCCAGCATCGCCGCTGCGCCGAGCAGCAACACCGCTCCGGAGAAATGTTTCCTCATAATCGACGGATTAAGGTTAATATCGGCACAAAG
The DNA here is from genome assembly GCA_900542505.1 of uncultured Alistipes sp. Taxonomy (GTDB): domain Bacteria; phylum Bacteroidota; class Bacteroidia; order Bacteroidales; family Rikenellaceae; genus Alistipes; species Alistipes stercorigallinarum. Next base: position 9,054 of record UQNV01000009.1, on the reverse strand, counting down.
TTAGGAAAAAGTTGAGAGACTCGGACGCCGGAGTCGAAGATTTTGCATAACTTTGGGCTTCCGAAACAACGAACAAAGAGCATGTACAGCGAACTGAAACGAATCATCGAGCAGGCGTGGGAAGAGCGCGCACTGCTCAGCGAGGAGTCCGTCCGCGACGCCGTGCGTCAGACGGTCGAACTGGTGGACAAGGGGCTTCTGCGCACGGCCGAACCGGTCGATGCGGAGCGGAGCCTCTGGCAGGTGAACGAATGGGTCAAGAAGGCCGTCATCCTCTACTTCCCGCTCCAGCCCATGCGCAAGATGCAGGCCGGCGAACTGGAGTGGTACGACAAGATGGAGCTCAAGCACGGATACGAGGAGCTGGGCGTGCGCGTGGTACCCCACGCCGTGGCGCGCTACGGCGCCTACATCGCCCCGGGGGCCATCCTGATGCCTTCGTACGTCAACATCGGCGCCTATGTCGATACCGGGACGATGGTCGACACGTGGGCCACGGTGGGCTCCTGCGCCCAAATCGGCAAGCACGTCCATCTGTCGGGCGGCGTGGGCATCGGCGGCGTGCTGGAGCCCGTGCAGGCGGCACCGGTCATCATCGAGGACCACTGCTTCATCGGTTCGCGCTCGATTGTGGTCGAGGGGGCCCACGTCTGCCGCGAGGCGGTGCTCGGCTCGAACACGGTCATCACCGGCTCGACCCACATCATCGACGTCACGGGGCCGGAGCCCGTCACCTACAAGGGCTATGTACCGCCCCGTTCGGTGGTCGTCCCGGGCAGCTACCGCAAGCAGTTCCCGGCGGGCGAATACAGTGTCTCGTGCGCCCTCATCATCGGCCGCCGCAAGGAGTCGACCGACAAGAAGACCTCGCTCAACGACGCGCTGCGCGACTTCGGCGTCAGCGCCTGACCCGCCCCGCAGCCAAACAATCCCAACCCGACGCGACCAAACGCATGATTTACCACATACAGCAGACCACCTCGACCAACGACGAGGCCCGCAATGCGCGCTACCGCCACGGCGACGTGGTATGGGCCGAATGGCAGAGCGCCGGCCGGGGACAGCGCGGCCACTCGTGGCTCTGCCCCGAGGGGCTCAACGTCACCTACTCGGCCATTCTCGAACCGACGTTCCTGCCCGCCACGGAGCAGTTCCTCTTCACCGAGGTGGCGGCCCTGTCGGTCGTCGACACCCTCGGCGAATACGGCATCGAAGCCCGCATCAAGTGGACGAACGACATCTATGTCGGCGACCGCAAGTGCGCGGGCATGCTCATCGAGCACGACCTGCGCGGGGCGAACCTCGCCCGCAGCATCGCCGGCATCGGCGTGAACATCAACCAGACGGAGTTCGACCCGTCGCTGCCCAACCCCACCTCGATGGCGCTGGCCTCCGGCCGCACGTTCGACCGCCGCGAGGTGCTGGAGCGCCTGGTCGACCGTCTCATGGCCCGCTACGCGCAACTCGAAGCGGGAGAGCGGGAGACCCTGCAGCGCGACTACCACGAACGCATGTACCGCCTCGGGACATGCCACCCCTTCCGCCTTGCGGACGGGAGCATCGTCCGGGCGACCGTCGAAGGGGTGCGCCCCACGGGCGAGCTGCAGCTGCGCCACGACGACGGCACGCTGCACGAATACCTCTTCCGCCAGGTCGAATTCCTCATCGAGGGACGCGACACGCCCGCCGGTACGCCGGCGCGCTGACGGGAGTGCTTAGGGAGCGGGTCACCGAAGTGCGCCGCGCCGAAGTGCCGCCCCGAAAAGCAGACGCCGAAGCGTCGCCCCGAAAAGCAGATTCTGAAGCACGCCGCGCCGAAGTGCCGCCCTGGAGTGTGAAAAAAATAACAAAACATTTGCCCATCCCGAAATAACTGCTATATTTGCAGACGGAAAATTCACAACACAAAGCTGATACTACCATGAATGTACCTGCCAATCTGAAATACTCGAACGACCACGAGTGGTGCCGCGTCGAGGGTGACATTGCCGTTATCGGCATCACGGATTTCGCACAGAGCCAGCTGGGCGACATCGTCTTCGTCGATGTTCCGACCGTGGGCGAGACGCTCGCCGCCGGCGAGGTGTTCGGCTCGATTGAGGCGGTGAAGACCGTCAGCGACGCCTTCATCCCCGTTTCGGGCGAGGTGCTCGAATTCAACGAGGCCGTCGACGCCGACCCCTCCATCGTCAACAAGGACGCCTTCGGCGAGGGTTGGCTCATCAAGGTGCGCATGTCGGCTCCCGAGGAGTACGATGCGCTGCTCACGCCGGCCCAGTACGAAGAGCTGATTGGTTAAGCAGCAGCCCGGCCGCGATGCGGCCGGGAGCTCTTCTCCGACCCTCCGCACAAGTTTCACAACCTGCACAGGCGCTCCCGTCGGGGGTGCCGGGGAGGTGACACCCCCGACTCAAGGCAGGCTGGCAACCCACCGGCCGGGCGACGCTGAACGGGCGACGCTGAACGGGCGACGCTGAACGGGCGACGCTGAACGGACGACGCTGAACGGACGACGCTGAACGGGCGACACCGGAAACAAATCTCGCAAGAGACTGCGCCGCAAGAGACCGCGCCGCAAGAAAAAGGGGCTGCCGGCCGGAGAAGAGAACGGAATACGTCGACGCAAAACCGTACCAACCTAAAAAACCTAAGTTATGTCAAAAGTAACAGTCGTGGGTGCAGGAGCCGTGGGTGCAACCTGTGCGAACGTGATGGCTTGCCGCGAGGTGGCGAGCGAAGTGGTTCTCATCGACATCAAGGAGGGCCTCTCGGAGGGCAAGATGCTCGACATGTATCAGACCTCGACGCTGATGGATTTCGACACGAAACTCGTCGGCGCGACCAACGACTACCGCATGAGCGCAGGCTCCGACGTGGTGGTCATCACCTCGGGCATTCCCCGCAAGCCGGGCATGACGCGCGAAGAGCTCATCGGCACCAACGCCAACATCATGAAGGGGGTTATCGGCAACGTCATCAAGTATTCGCCCCGCGCCATTATCATCGTGGTGGCCAACCCGATGGACACGCTCACCTACCTGGCGCTCAAGTCGTCGGGGCTGCCCAAGAACCGCATCATCGGCATGGGCGGCGCGCTCGACTCGTCGCGCTTCAAGTGCTACCTGGCCAAGGCTACGGGCGCCAACATCAACAACATCGACGGCATGGTCATCGGCGGCCACGGCGACACGACGATGATTCCACTGCTCTCGAAGGCTACGGTCAACGGCGTGCCCGTCGTGCAGTTCGCCTCGAAGAAGAAGCTGGCCGAGGCCGTTGCCAGCACGATGGTCGGCGGCGCCACGCTGACCAAACTCATCGGCACGTCGGCCTGGTATGCTCCGGGCGCTGCCGCCGCCATGATGGTCGAGGCCATCCTCAACGACCAGAAGAAGATGATTCCCTGCTCGTGCTACCTCGAAGGCGAATACGGCGAGTCGGACATCTGCATCGGCGTTCCCGCCATCATCGGCCGCAAGGGTATCGAGAAGATTGTGAAAATCGAGCTCACGAAGGAGGAGGCCGAGAAGTTCGCCACTTCGGCAGCCGCCGTGCGCAAGACCAACCAGGTGCTGCACGAAATCAACGCGCTCTAAATCCTGCAACAGAAGCCCCCGGCCGCCTGCGGGCATCCGGGAGCCTCACCCATAACTTCGGGAACCGCACCCCTTCGCCGGGTGCGGTTTTTTCGTTCCCGACCCGGGGCATGCCGCCCTCGCACCACACACCTGCCCCGTCACACGGGAGCAGGGGCTGCACCCTCTGCCGGACCCATGCGGGCAACAACAAAAAAAGGGCCGCTCGCGAGCGACCCTGCAGCATCCTCCTCCGCACGGAGGAGAAAATATGTATCGTCCGGGCCGAAGCGCCGGTCACCGGCAGCCCCTTGCGGACAAGCGCCCCGAGGGGTCAGATGTTGATGTCGAGAATCTCGAAACGAATCGTGCCGGCAGGTACGACCACCTCGACCGTCTCGCCCTTCTTGTGGCCGAGCAGCGCCTTGGCAATCGGCGTTCCGATGGCAAGCTTGCCTTCGCGCAGATTGGCCTCGTGCTCGGCGACAATCGTATAGACGACCTGTTTGCCGTTGTTGTGGTTCAGAAGCGTCACCTTGCTCAGAATCTGCACCTTGCTCTTGTCGATTTTCGACTCGTCGATGACACGCGCATTGGCCAGCGTATCCTCCAGCTTGGCAATCCGCATCTCCAGCAGGCCCTGAGCCTCACGCGCCGCATCGTACTCCGCATTCTCCGAAAGGTCACCCTTGTCGCGCGCTTCGGCAATCGCCGCCGAAATCGCCGGACGCTCGACGGAACGCATGTGGTCGAGCTCGTCCTTGAGCTTCTTGTACCCTTCCGCCGTCAGATAGATAATCTCTTTAGCCATATACGAAATCCAATAAAAAACAAGAATCCCGGCCTCGAAAGGCCAGAACCCCTATACTTAACCGAAACAAAGATAGGAAGTAATTTCCGATTTTCCAAAATTATTTCGCAGAACTTCACCCCGCCGCACAGGCCGCCGCGACACGCAGGGCCCGCACGCCCGCATACCCGCCCGCAGCCCGGGGCCGCCGTGCACACGCCGCGCCGCCGGAACACAACCGCCACACGGTGAGCCGCTCGCGGGGCGGGCGGACGCAATATTTTTTTTGGCGTTTCGTTAATTTATGCGTAACTTTGCGCGTTAAAGCGCCGTAAACGAACTTTCGATGAAGCACTCACTCTCACTCTTTGCCGCCTCGCTGCTGCTGGCGACCCTTCTGACGGGTTGCGCCGGTGTGAGCTCGATTCTCAAGAGCGGAAAGCCCGACGTCATGTACGCCAAGGCGCTCGAATACTACGAAAAGGAGAAGTGGTCGCGCGCCTCGACCCTCTTCGAGGGTGCGCTGCCCTACTACTCGGGAACCACGCGCGAAGACAGCATCTCGTTCTTCAACGCCCGCTGCAAGTACAAGAACCGCGACTACGAAACGGCCTCGCTGCTGCTCGACGACTTCCGCCGCAAGTTCGGACGAAGCGCCTTCATCGAGGATGCCGAGGGTATGTTCGCCCTCTGCTACTACTACCTCTCGCCCGGACCTACGCGCGACCAGACGATGACCAGCCAGGCCATCATCGCCGTCAACGAGTTCATGTCGCGCTACCCCGCGAGCGACCAGCTGGAGAATTTCAAGAGCATCAACGAGGAGCTCACGCAGCGCCTCCACGACAAGGCCTACCTGAACGCCTATACCTATTACAAAATCGGCAAGTACAACTCGGCCATCGTCGCGCTGAAGAACGCCCTGAAGAAGTATCCCGAAAGCACGCACCGCGAAGAAATCATGTACCTGATTGTCGATGCGAGCTACCGCTACGCCAGCAATTCGATTCAGGAGAAGCAGACCGACCGCTATCTGTCGATGCTCGACTCCTACCTCTCGTTCAAGGAGGAGTATCCCGAATCGAAGCACATCCGCGAACTGGAGCGCATGGCCAAGCATGCCAAGGATTATCTGGACCGGAACAAGAAAGACAACAACATATAGTCATGGAGATTAAGAAAAACATTCCCAACAACACCATCACGAGGAAACTGGTGGACTTCGACCGCGAAACGGGCAACGTTTACGAGTCGATTAACATCATCGCCCGCCGCGCCAATCAGATTTCGACCGAGCTCAAGAACGAGCTCAGCCGCAAGCTGGCCGACTTCTCCTCGCCGACGGATACCATGGAGGAGACGTTCGAAAACCGCGAGCAAATCGAAATCTCCCGCTACTACGAGCGGCTGCCCAAACCGGCCATCATCGCCACCGAGGAGTTCCTCGACGGCGAGCTCTACTACAAGATGGGCGGCAGCAAGGATTCGAAAGAGGCCTGACGCAGCCACTCGTCCGATGGATTCGCAGCACACGAAGTGCCTCTCGCTGCAGGGGCGCCACATATTGCTGGGCATTACGGGAAGCATAGCTGCCTACAAGGCGGCTGTGCTCTGTCGTTTATTGAAGACGGCCGGAGCCGAGGTCCGCGTGGTGATGACGCCGCTGGCCAAGCAGTTCATCACCCCGCTGACGATGGCCACGCTCTCGAAGAACCCGATTCTGGTCGAGTTCTTCGACCCCGAGAACGGAGCATGGAACTCGCACATCTCGCTGGGCGAGTGGGCCGACTGCTACCTCATCGCGCCGGCCACGGCCAACACGCTGGCCAAAATGGCTACGGGCGTGGCCGACAACCTGCTGCTGACGACCTACCTTTCGGCCCGCTGCCCCGTGGTCGTCGCCCCGGCCATGGACCTCGACATGTTCGCCCATGCGGCCACGCAGGCCAACCTTGCGACGCTGCGCAGCCACGGCGTACGGGTCGTCGAGCCCGAGGCCGGCGAACTGGCGAGCGGACTTGAGGGCAAGGGGCGTCTGGCCGAGCCCGCCCACATCGTCGAGGCGGTTGCCCGGCTACTCGCCCCCGCAGAGAAGAGCCTCGCGGGACGGCGCTTTCTCGTTACGGCGGGAGCCACCATCGAGGCCATCGACCCGGTGCGTTTCATCTCGAACCACTCGTCGGGCAAGATGGGTTACGCCATTGCCGGCGAACTGGCCGCACGGGGCGCCGAGGTGACGCTCATCAGCGGCCGTACGTCGCTCGACTGCCCCGAAGGGGTGCGCCGCGTCGACGTACTCTCGGCCGAGGAGATGTACCGCGCCGCAACGGAGGCCTTCGGGGCGGCGGACGGCGCCGTGATGTGCGCCGCCGTGGCCGACTATACCCCCGAGGAGGTTGCGACGACCAAACTCAAGAAGGGCGACGGCGAGCTGGTCATCCGCCTGCGCCGCACGCACGACATCGCCGCCGAACTGGGCGCCCGCAAGGAGGGCCGCCTGCTGGTGGGCTTCGCACTGGAGACCGACGACGAGGAGGCGCATGCCGAGGAGAAGCTCGCACGCAAGCACTTCGACTTCATTGTACTCAACTCGCTGCGCGACGCCGGAGCCGGCTTCCGCGGCGACACCAACAAGGTGACCTTCATCGACGGCTCGGGACGCGAACCGCTGCCGCTGCTCTCGAAACACGAGGTGGCAGTCCGCATCGTCGACCGAATCGAAAAATTGCTGAAATAGGCGGGCGGCCCCTTCGCATGAAGGGGCCGTCGCTGCCCCGGGCCCAGGGAGGCCCCACACGACAAACGTCATAAACACCCCAACCGCCATGTTACGCCGACTTTCGGTCGAGAACTACGCGCTCATCGAGAAGCTCGAACTCGAGCTGGACCCGCATCTGAACATCATCACCGGCGAAACGGGCGCCGGAAAGTCGATACTGCTCGGCGCCCTGGGGCTGCTGCTCGGCGCCCGGAGCGACAGCGCAGCCATCAAGGATGCGACCCGCAACTGCCGGGTCGAGGGGCTCTTCGACCTCTCGGGCCGCGACCTGCGTCCCTTCTTCGAGCAGAACGAGCTCGACTACGAGGAGCAGTGCACGCTGACGCGCATCATCACGCCGGCGGGCAAGAGCCGCGCCTTCGTCAACGACGTACCCGTACAGCTCGCCCAGCTGCGCGAACTGGGGACGCAGCTCATCGACATCCACTCGCAGCACCAGAACCTGATTCTTTCGTCGGAAGAGTTCCGCACCTCGGCACTCGACACCGTGGCGGGCAACGCCGCGCTGCTGACCGAGTACGGCGCCGCCTACGCCCGTCAGGCGGAGCTGCGCCGCCGGCTGGCCGCACTCGAAAGCGCCGCAGCCGAAGGCCGCCGCGACGAAGAGTGGCTCCGCTTCCAGGCCGGGGAGCTCACGGCGGCCAACCTGCGCGAGGGCGAACAGGCCGAGCTGGAGGAGCAGCTCGCCGTACTGGAGCATGCCGACCAAATCGGCGAGACGCTCACCACGCTGCGCAACCGCTTCGACGACGACGAGACGGGGGTGCTCGCCCAGCTCAAGAATACCGAGAGCGAGCTCAACCGCCTGCGCGACCGCTATCCGCAGGCCGGCGACTACGCCGACCGGCTCCGCTCGGTGATGGAGGAGCTGAAGGACATCGACGCCTCGGCGGCGGCCGAGAGCGAACGCATCGATGCCGACCCCGAACGGCTGCAGATGCTCTCGACGCGCCTCGACACCCTCTACACGCTCGCCCAGAAACACCACGCCGCCTCGGCCGAGGAACTCATCGCCATCCGCGACGGCTATCTCGAACGGCTGGCGGCCATCGACCACGGCGACGAACAGATTGCAGCCTGCCGCGAGGAGCTCGCCCGGGCCACGGAGCAGGCCACAAAGCTGGCCGAGCGGCTCCACAAGGCCCGCGAGAAGGCAGCCCCGGCCTTCGGCAAGGAAATCTGTACGACACTCGAGCGGCTCGGCATGCCCGACACCACCTTCCGCGTGGCGCTGGAGCCGACACAGGAGCTCACCCGCACGGGAAGCGACACCGTGACATACCTCTTCTCGGCCAACCGCGCCATGACGCCGCAGGCCGTCGAGCGCATCGCCTCGGGCGGCGAGCTGTCGCGTGTCATGCTGGCACTCAAGGCGATGCTGGCACGGCGCATGCAGCTGCCGACCATCATCTTCGACGAAATCGACACGGGCGTTTCGGGGCGCATCGCCGACGCGATGGGCGAAATCATCGCCTCGCTGGCCGACGCAATGCAGGTGGTCGACATCACCCACCTGCCGCAGGTCGCCTCGAAGGGCGAAGCGCACTTCGTGGTCTACAAGCGCGACGGCCGCACCTCCATCACGCGACTGACGGCCGAGGAGCGGACGACCGAAATCGCCAAGATGCTCTCGGGCAGCCGCATCACCGATGCAGCCCTCTCGCAGGCCCGCATCCTGCTCGGACAACCCGAGCGTCCGGCACGGCAGCACGACGACAAGAGCCAGACTCTCTTCTGACGCACCGCCGCCCGGGACGGCTAGCAGCGCCCCTCCCGTCGGCAGCCACACCCCGCAAAGGTCTCCGAGGCAGCAGCTTCGGAGACCTTTTTCTTCTTTCCCCGGGGGCGGACGGGTGGCTGCAAAGGCCGGAGCGGCCCCGCCTGTCTCTTATACACATCTGACGCTGCCG
>UQNV01000008.1 GCA_900542505.1 uncultured Alistipes sp. | reverse complement strand
CACTGCATATCGTCGGCAGCGTCAGATGTGTATAAGAGACAGGGGAATGGGGACTGGGCGGGTGCCGTGCTGCGAGGTTTAAGAACGGGGCGATGGTGGTGCAGTTTCCGGGGCAGAGACGAGGCGCTGGGCTGGGGTGAGAGTTGGGTGTCCGTTTCGGGTGATTTGTCCCGAGGGTGCGTTGCGCAGCACGCTGCCTTATGGTGCAGGTTGTGCCGTGCGGGGCCGCCGTGTGTTATGTCACGGGGCGGAAGGTCGGAGCGGGAGCGGGAAGGAAAATTGGACCGCGACCGGGTGTTCGGGGCGGTTAATTGGCCGTCAGGGGCCACACATAGGGGGCGGCGAGTGACCAGGCGAGCAGCAGCATGTAGAGCGGGAGCGAGAGGGCGCGGTGCATGCGCATGAGGAGGAAGGGGGTCAGCAGCGCCGTGGGTACGGCCAGCAGCAGCAGGGCCGTCGGGCCCGAGCAGGGAAGCAGCGCGACGCCGGTGGCGAGCAGCAGCATACAGCCTGCCAGCGCGAGGATGCCGCGGGCCTTGAATCCTACGGAATAGACGCTGTTGAGGTAGGTGATGGCTCCCGCCACGTCGAGCAGCAGCATGATGGCTCCGGACAGCAGCGCGGGCCACGGCATCGACCAGATGTTGGCGTTGTTGTCGACCGTGAAGGTGGCGGCGATGCCGAGCAGCGGCTCTGCGAACTGCCCTCCCGAGGTCCAGCTCAGGTAGCAGGCCGTCAGCAGCGGCAGCACCATGCCGGCCAGAGCGACGGCCAGCTCGCGCAGCGTGCGCTTGAAGAGAATGACGGCTGCCGGGAGGAGCAGCAGCAGCGGTGTGGCAGGCAGGTAGAGGAGCGGGATGAGCCCCAGGTAGAGCCCTCCGCGGAAGATGTTGTCGAAGGCGTAGCCGTTGCGGAACGAGCGGCAGAAGTTGTGGGTCGAGAGGGCGAGCAGCAGCAGCGTGACGGCTCCCGGCAGCCCCGTGGCGGGCAGCACCCAGGCGGCCGCGATGCCGAAGACGGGGATGGCGATGCAGCTGTTCGCGGCGAAGAGTCCGTAGCGGACCGTGATGCGTCCCGTCAGCAGGCCTGCCCACAGCAGCGCGACGAGTTCGAACACGCGGCTCCACGTGGGGGCTGTCGCCTCGAAGCCGAGGAGGGCGCTGCCGAGTTGTGCTGCCGGCACGAGCTCGTATGCTCCCGGTGCGGGGGCGACGCCTGCGGCGATGCCTGCAAGCAGGAGCGTCAGAAACGCCGGTATGATGGGCATTCTTGTGATGTTGAGATTCATCGTTCGGAACTTCGTGCAACCTGTGGAGGTTGCGGTTTTCCAGGGGTGTCGGGGTGCGTGCCCCGCTTCCGGGACCTTCGTCCCGGTGGGCTGCAGCTGCGGGGATGGCGTGAGCTTCGGTTCATCGCTGGTTGCTCCTCTTCACCCCGGCGCTTCGTCCGCAGCCGTTCGGCACCCGACAAAATTAGCGAAAAAGCCCGAACGGGCCTAAATTATTCGTAACTTTGTACTCACGATGCTCGAAACCTGTTTTCAATACGATTTGCCCGAAGCCGGGTGCGACGAGGCGGGGCGCGGTTGTCTGGCCGGCGCCGTCTTTGCTGCGGCGGTCATGCTGCCGCCCGATTTCCACCATCCGCTGCTCAACGATTCGAAGCAGATGACCGAACGCAACCGCGACCGGCTGCGCGCCGTCATCGAGCAGGAGGCCGTTGCGTGGGCCGTCGAGGCGGTCTCGCCGGCGCGTATCGACGAAATCAACATCCTCAAGGCGTCGTTCGAGGGGATGTCGCTTGCAGTCGGGCGGCTTGCCGTGCGGCCCGGTTTTCTGGCCATCGACGGCAACCGGTTCTATACGTCGCTCGAGATACCCTATCGCTGCATCGTCAAGGGCGACGGCAAATATGCCGACATTGCGGCGGCATCGGTACTGGCCAAGACCCACCGCGACGAGTACATGCGCCGTCTTGCGGAGGAGTATCCCCAGTATGGCTGGGACCGCAACAAGGGCTACCCTACGCGCAAGCATCGGCTGGCCGTCCGCCGCTACGGGTTGACGCCCTACCATCGCCTTTCGTTCAACCACGAGAGCGACCAGCTGGAGTTTTCATTCTGATTCTAACGAGCGGGTTTTTCCTGGGAGCCAGCCGAGTTTTTCCAGAGAAGTCGTGGTTCTTCGGGGAGGCCGTGGTTCTTGTTCCGGGGATTGGCGGTTCCTTTTTTCCCGGTGTGCTGCACCGTATTTCCTGCATCGTCTTTCCCGCATCGTCTTTCCAGCACCGTCTTTCCAGCACCGTCTTTCCTGCACTGTTTTTCCTGCATCGTCTTTCCCGCACCGTCTTTCCTGCACTGTCTTTCCTGCATCGTCTTTCCCGCATCGTCTTTCCTGCATCGTCTTTCCTGCATCGTCTTTCCTGCACCGTCTTTCCCGCACCGTCTTTCCTCCACTGTCTTTCCTCCACTGTCTTTCCCGCACCGTCTTTCCTGCACTGTCTCTCCTGCATTTCTTTCCTCCCTTTTTCGGGGGCTTTTCCCCCGGTGTGCAACTCCGACTTTCCTACTCAGTCTCTCCTTACATAGCCTTTCCTGTTCCTCTCCCCTTCCTTTTTTAGGGCTTTTCTCTTCCGGGCATCTCTCTTCTTTTCCCTACGGGTTGCCTTGTTGCCTTGCGGCCAGACTTGGGGGCGTTTCCTGCGCCGGCGGTCGACCGATGCTTGCCCTTACCATGTCAAAGTTTGAAAGCATCCTCTTCCCGTATCGGCGGGCATGAAAAAAGAGCGGACCTCGGGATGAGGTCCGCTCTCTGTCTGAGGGTCGACTCGGGATTAGTAACCCAGCGACTTGGAAGCCGCATAGGAAATCTTCAGGGCGTTGGCACGACGAAGCTCCTGCTTAACGTCGGTCACGATACCCATCTTGGTGTTCTCGTCGGCCTTGAGGCAGATGGTCATCGAAGCACGGTCGGCCTCGTTGAGCTTGTCTCGTTCGGCGGCGACGAAATCCAGGATGTCCTTGGTCGTCTTGTAAGAGTCATTCAGCTGGATGCGCGGCGCGGTACCGAACTTTGCCTGCATGGCCAGCGAAGGTTGTCCGATGTGGATGTAGCTGACGAGCGATTTCTTCTCGAGCTTCTGAACCTCGGTAGCTTCCGGAAGCTTGTATCTTACCAGCAGCTCCTGTTCGCGCATGGTCGTCGAGACCATAAAGAAGAAGAGAATCATGAAGATTACGTCAGGAAGCGATGCGGTCGAGATAGGGGGCAAATCCTTGTTGCCCTTCTTTTTCATTACTGCCATAGCCTGCTACTTCTTTATGTTACGCGGTTCAGCCTCCGAAATCTTCAGAGGAATTGCTTTGGAAACCACACTGCGCTGTTCCTCAGTAAGCTCGGAGAATTTGTTTCCGAACTTGCGCATCGAGACCTCGTCGCGCACTTCGTTGAAGGCGCGCGTGAGCTCGTTCTGAACCATGATATACGACTGATAGCCGGTATCACGGGTCGTCTGCAGCGAAACAACGCCCTGGCTTACGGGATAGGTCCACTTGCTGCCGTCGGGCAGGTCGAAAGTCTCATCCATCTTCTCGGGAAGATTCTCATCGTCCATCGGGTTGAGGATAAACTCCTTCGTCTTGTTCTTGAGCTGGTGGATATCGATAATCTCCTGATTGCCCGAAGTACCAGCCATGATGTTACCGCTACCCGAGATGAGTACCAGGAACAGGTTGCGCTCCTTGACCTTGATGTTCTCCTGTTGTACATCCTCGGGAGGCATCGGCGGAAGCATGCGCACCAGACCCGTGTCGGTGTTCATGGTTGTGGCCACCAGGAAGAATATCAGCAGCAGGAAGGCGATGTCGGCCTGCGAGCCCGCATTGATATCCGGTGTTTTTCTTTTATCTATTGCCATTGTCGTCTGTTACTTGAAAGCTCTCCAAATTTCAGTAACAACGGTCGTCAGGAACGCAGCTGCGAAAGCGACATAGGTTACGATGATGCTCGTTTCGGTAATGACGGTTTCGCTGTGTCCGAAGAAGCCGTTGTTCTGAAGATCGATGATGTTGACCGTATGGCCTGCCGAATAGAAGTAGGCCACGCCAACGACTATGATTACCAGAGCCAGGGACAATATGGACCCCTTGATGCCTGCCGGGTTCTTGATCATTCCGAAGATGGCGCAGAAAAGAGCGGATGCCAGAGCGAACACGAAGAGGGCGTAACCCCACATCAGGTTCGCGCTGATTGCGGCATCCGATCCGCCGGTTGCGACCGCGTAGACCAGGAGGGCAATCGTGATGACCATCAGAACGCTCAGCAATATGTTAAATGCCTTTTTCATATTTGCTTTTTATTTTATGCGTTCGATTATTTCTTGCTGTAAGCAGTCAGGATATCCATCAGCGTGATGGACGAATCCTCCATAGCGTTTACGAGAGAGTCAATCTTCGATACGATGTAGTTGTAGAACAGCTGGAGAATAACGGCTGCGATAAGGCCCATGAGGGTGGTCAGAAGGGCGATCTTGATACCACCGGCTACCAGCGTCGGGCTGATGTCACCGGCTGCCTGAATCTGGTCGAAGGCGTCAATCATGCCGACAACGGTACCCATGAAGCCCAACATAGGCGAAAGTGCGATGAACAGGCCAATCCACGACAGACCCGACTCCATCTGACCCGTCTGTACCGAGCCGTAGGATACTACCGACTTCTCAACGGCGTCCAGACCCTGGTTGTAGCGGTCGAGACCCTGATAGTAAATCGATGCGATGGGACCGCGCGTGTTGCGGCAAACCTCCTTGGCTGCCTCGATACCGCCCTTCTTCAGAGCCTCCTCAACGGCAGCGATGAGCTTCTTCGAGTTGATGGTCGACAGCGACAGGAAGAGAATGCGCTCGATGGCTACGGCAAGACCGAACACGAGGCAGAGCAGAATCGGGAGCATCCAGACCCAACCGCCCTCGAGGAACTTCTGCATCAGAATGTGGTGCATGCTGTCGCCGGCGATTTCGGTCTCGGCGGCAACTACATCCTCGGCTACCGCGGTTTCCTCGGCTACCGTTGCTTCCTCGGTTGCCGGAGCTGCAGCGGCTTCGGCCTCCTGTGCGAACACGTTAACAGTACCCAGCGAGAACAAGACAACTGACAGAATCAAAAAAAGTTTTTTCATAGTTGTGTTAGATAAAATTAATTTGATTAGTTGAATTTAATCGTTTTGTGTTTTAAAGTTCCGTTTTCTGTTCGTCGCCCCGCCCACTCCTGCGTTGGCCCGGAGGGGTATCGGCGAAAATACATTTCCGTTAAATTTCTCCGGGGGACAAAAAAAATCGAAAAAATGTCGTTTTTCTTCTCCTTCGGCACGCTTTTTCGCCGCCGTTACACCTTCCGGAGGGTCGTTCGGAGAACTTCCCGGTCGGGGCGTTCGGCGTCGAAAAACGTCGTTGCTCAAAATGCAACTCTCTGTCAATCAACGTCGTATTTCGCGTAGTAACCCTCTTCCACCCCCTTTGCGGGCTCCGAAAAGGCTGCTTTGCAGTGCGAAATATAGTAAAAATATTTAATCCGTGCAACGCCCTACCGGGTAAATTCGCCCCGGAGAGGCTGTTGCAGCAGCGCGCGGCTCTGCTCGGGCGGAAGCCCTTTTCCGAGTACGTACATGAGCTTGGTGACGGCCGCTTCGGAGGTCATGTCGTAGCCGCACAGGACGCCTGCCTTCTGCAGGCGAAGCCCCGTCTCGTAGAGCTCCATGGCGACCCGGCCGCCGCCGCACTGCGTGACGTTGAGCACCAGGATGCCGCGGGCGATGGTCTCCTCGACCAGGCGGATGAACCACTCGCTCGTCGGGGCGTTGCCTGCGCCGTAGGTCTCGAGCACCACGGCACGGATGCCCTCGACCGAGAGGATGCCCCGCAGGATGCGGGCGTCGATGCCCGGAAAGAGCTTGACGATGAGCACGCCGTCGTCGAGCGTGGTGGCGATGCGCAGTTCGGGCGATGAGCCGTCGGGGCCGGGCTGCAGGATGGCCGCGTGGTTGTAGGTGATGTTGACCCCCACCTCGGCCAGCGGCGGGTAGTTGTAGGAGCGGAAGGCGCTGAGCGCCTCGGCGCTCCGTTTCGAGGTGCGGTTGGCCCGGAAGAGGCGGTTCTGGAAGTAGAGCGAGACCTCGGGGACGACGGGGCGTCCGCCCTGGTGGGCACCGGCGATTTCGATGGCCGTGATGAGGTTCTCGCGGCCGTCGGTGCGCAGCACGCCGATGGGAATCTGGCTGCCGGTGAAGACCACCGGTTTGGAGAGGTTCTCGAGCATGAAGCTCAGCGCCGAGGCGGTGTAGGACATCGTGTCGGTGCCGTGCAGCACGACGAAGCCGTCGTAGCGGGCGTAGTTGTCGCGAATCAGGCGGGCGAGGGTCACCCAGTTTTCAGGCGAGACGTTCGAAGAGTCGATGACGGGGTTCATCGTCTCGACGTCGATGTCGACGTTGAGACGCTTGAGCGAGGGGAACTCCTCGTAGATGCCGCTGAAGTCGAACGGGACGAGGGCTCCCGTAGCGGCGTCGGTCTTCATGCCGATGGTGCCGCCCGTGTAGATAATCAGAATGGATGCGCGCATAGGTTATGGTTCGGTTTTCTCGGTATCGGTGTTTTTCGGGGTGCGGGCCGGGCTGCCGGCAGCGGGGTCGGCGGCAGCGGGGTCGGCGGCGGCCGGTTCGGGGCCGGTTGCTGTGGGGTCGGCGGATTCGGCAGCGGGTTCGGGGCCGGCGGTTGCCGGTCGGAGCGGCGCTGTCGTCGGGAAGGCCGGGCGCCCGGGTGCAGGGATTGTCGGGCTGCATCCGTCCGGATGCGGCCGGTTGTCGGCGGTTGCCGTATCTTCGGCGTCTCCCGCGTTGGCCGGGGTGTCGGCGGCCTCTTCGTCGAGGGCCTCCACCAGGAAGCTCACCGGGCGGAAGCCGTCGTTGCACGAGAGCATCGCCGAGGCGGGGTTCTTCATCCAGCCGTCGTAGAGGTTCGTCGCTCCGTGGGACAGGGCCATGACAAAGGGCGAGAGCGTCTGCCAGGCGCTTTCGCACAGCCCCGCGGGGCGGGTCCAGCCCTCGGCAACAAAGCTCTGGCCTTCGTGCAGGTCGCAGGCGTGCTCAATGGGGTTCTCGTAGCGCTCCATCAGGTCGCGGTAGCAGGCCTTGCGGATGACGGTGATGCGGACGCGTTTCATGGTGCGGTGCGTATGGTCGGTCAACGTGTTTCGGTGTCGGTGACGGTCGTCGTCCCGGGTTCGGCTCCGGTGCGGGCGTCGGGGTTTTCTGCCTCGGCAGCCGGGGGAGTCTCTGCGGTCTCGGCGGCCGTCCCCGTGGCCGCGAGGGAGAACATCCGCTCGGCCGAGGCGGTCGTGCAGCGGGCCACCTCGTCGGCCGGGAGCCCCTTGAGCTCCGCCACCCGCTCGCAGACGAAGCGCACGTAGGCCGATTCGTTGCGTTCGCCCCGATGGGGTACGGGGGTGAGGTAGGGGCAGTCGGTCTCGAGCACCAGGTCGCCGAGCTCCATGGCGGGAACGGCGGCGGCTACCTGGCTCCGCTTGAAGGTGACCACCCCGCCGATGCCGAAGAGCCAGTCGCCGCACGCCCGGAGGCGGCGGTAGCAGGCCTCATCCTCCGAGAAGGCGTGGAAGACGCCGCGCAGCGAGGCGCCCTCGCTGCGGGCCCGGGCGCACTCCTCCTCGATGAGGAGGGTCATCTCCTCCCAGACCGCGCGGGTATGGATGGTCACGGGAAGTCCCCGTCGCCAGGCCATGCGCAGCTGGGCGACGAAGGCCTCCCGCTGTTCGGCGATGAAGTCGCGGCTCCAGTAGAAGTCGAGTCCGATTTCGCCCACGGCGCAGAAGCGTCCGATGCCCTCGGGCGGAGCGTCGAGCAGCCGCTCGACGAGCGCCAGCTCCTCGCGCCAGCGGGGGTTGTCGTTCACCGAGGTGGGGTGGAGTCCCATCATCGGGATGCAGCGGCCCGGGGCGCGGCGACAGAGTGCGAAGAGGCGCTCGTGGCTTTCGGAGTCGATGGCCGGGAGCAGCAGCCGCTCCACGCCGGCTGCGGCGGCGCGGGCGAGCGCCTCGTCGCGGTCGGCATCGAACTCGGGTTCGTAGAGGTGCGAATGGGTGTCGATGAGTCTCATGGCAGTTTCATGTATCGGTTGCCGGGCAGCTGGCGGACGGCGCCGCTCAGCTCGAGCCCCACGAGCAGGGTGGCCAGCTCGCCCGGGTCGAGGCCGCTCAACTCGCCGAGCGTCTCGAGCGAGAGGGGGTCGTCGGTGCGGAAGCAGCCGAGCAGTCCCCGTTCGTCGGGGGTCAGCTGTGTGTCGGGTGCGGCCTTCTGCGGTGCACGGCGGGGTGTGTCGCAGTGCCACATCAGCTCCTCGGCGATGTCGTCGGCCGTGAGGACCATCTGGGCCTTGCGGTTGCGGATGAGGAAGTTGGTGCCGGCCGACGTGCGGTCGGTGATGCGGCCCGGAAGGGCCATCACCGTGCGGTTGTAGCCGTCGGCGCAGTGGGCCGTGAAGAGCGAGCCGCCCGTGGCGGGCGATTCGACGACGAGCGTGCCGGCGCTCAGCGCCGCAATGATGCGGTTGCGGGCCAGGTAGAAGCTGCCGTTCTGCTTCGTCTGCGAATGGAGCTCGGTGAGCAGTGCGCCGCCCCGGTCGAGGATGTCGCGCGCCAGTCCGGCGTGCTGCGTCGGGGTGACCCCGGGCAGCGGATTGGCCACCACGGCGATGGTCGGGACCCCGGCCGAGAGGGCGGCGCGGTGCGCGGCGGCGTCGATGCCGAAGGCCAGTCCGCTGACGATGCAGAGGTCGCCGACCCGTTCGGCGAGCCCCTCTATGAGCCGTTGGCACATGGCCTGGCCGTAGGGTGTGGCGTTGCGCGTGCCGACTACCGAGAGGCAGCTGGTGCGCAGCAGTGCCGGGTCGCCCGTGAGGTAGATGACGTGGGGATAGTCGGGCACATCGCGCAGCAGGGGCGGATATTCGGGGTCGGTCGATGCGATGGCGAGGATGCCGTGCTGGCGGCAGTAGCGGAGCTCCCGCTCGGCGGGGGCGAAGCCCTTGCGCTGGAGGATAGCCCGCAGCGGGTCGGGCCGCAGACGGGCGCGCTCCTCCAGTTCGTCGCGTGTGGCGTTGAAGATGCCGGGGGCGTCGCCGAACACCTCGAGCAGGTGTGCGGCGCCCTTTACACCGATGCCGGGCGTCATCTGGAGGGCAATGTCTTCGAGTGTCATCGTCGCGGGACTCTTTTGCGGGAGATAAAGGTAGTGATTTCCGGGCGAAGACGGATGGCTCGGACGAGGAAAATGCGTAAAGTTGCGAATAAGTTTTGCAGATAACGGAAAAGTGTATATATTTGCAATCCGAAACGCCGTGAAAACGGGGTTCCGGAAAACGATATGGTCTGATGGCCGAGTGGCTAGGCAAAGGTCTGCAAAACCTTGTACAGCGGTTCGAATCCGCTTCAGACCTCACAGAAACCGCGTTGCAGATGTCTGCAACGCGGTTTTCGTTTTTTGTCGGCCCTGTTTTGTCCTGCCGTTGTGAGGCAAGTTGCCGTTTTCCGGGCCGGTATGGGGCTTGGGGGGCATGAATTGATTTGCATCAATCTCCTGTTTGCGTGAGTTCCTTAATTTTGTCTTCGAAAGTATGGCGCCGGCACAGGACTTTTTCCCGGCTTCGTTTGCCTCCATGCGCTTGTCTTTGGTTGGAGGTCTCTTCCGGCAGGCATACGAACGCAAATACAAATAAAACGGTAAAAAAATGAAAACGGTTGTTTCTGTGATTCTTCCGCTGGCAATGGCCTTGAATCTGTCGGCTCAGAATTTTACGTTCAGGGGCCAGTTTGCCGATGTCGCGAATGATACGCTGTCGATAAGCTATGTTGTGTGTGAACCGGAAAAGAGGGTGGTCAATGCCGCAGTTCCCGTCGATGGCGAGGGCCTCTTTATCTATGAATGCTCTCTGGAACAGGCCTGCCAGGCCTCTCTGGTCGTTCGCTCGACCGGCCGGGAGGAGTTTCTCTTTTTCGTTCCCGACGAGCGTGCGGAGGTGGAGGGGCCCTTTGCCTCCGCCAGCGACTGGCGCATCGGGGGCTCGGCCTTCTATCAGCGGTTCGACAGCCTCCGGCAGCAGCTGGTGCCCTTCTACCGGGAGTTTGACGCCGTGCGGGCGCGGTATGAGCGGGATGTGGCCGGGGGACTCGACCGCACGGAGGCCGACAGCATCCGCGGGGCTGCCAATCGCGCCATAAACAGGCGGTTGTGGGAGGTTGCCGGCCGATACCTGAGCAGCCATACCGACGATGAGCTCTCGGCCGTGCTCCTGCTCAATCAGGACTATACGGAGATAATGCCTGCCATTCGGAGGCTCTCGCTCGAGGTACGGAACGGGCGTTTCAGGAGCTACATAGACGGGATAGAGTCCATATTCTCCCGCGTTGCCCGGGAGCAGCAGGCGGCCGCAGCAGCGAGGCTGGAGTTGGAGGAGGGCCGTCCAGCGCCGGACTTTACACTGAAGGACATCAACGGCGAGGAGTTCCGGTTGAGCGCTCTTTTCGGCCGGGGCAAGTATGTGGTTGTCGACTTCTGGGGCTCGTGGTGTTCCTGGTGCATCAAAGGATTTCCCGCCATGGAGGAGTACTACCGCCGTTATGGAGAGCGGTTGGAGATTGTCGGTGTGGCCTGCCAGGACCGTGAAGAGCGATGGAAGGCAGCCGTAAGGAGGAGCAATATTCCGTGGCTGCAGGTCTTTTCGCCCGACGGGAGGACGGAGGTGCGCTACGGCGTGAAGGCCTATCCGTTCAAGGTCGTTCTGTCGCCCGAGGGTCGGGTTCTAAAGTGCTTCAATGGGGAGACCGAGGCCTTCTACAAGATGCTTGACAGGTTGTTGCGACAGGATTGACGGCGGCATTGTGCGGGTGCAGCGGCGGGGGGGCCTCCTCCCCCGGCGTGTGGGAGGCTGGCAGCCGCGAGCGGAAGGGCGCATCCGGATGGAGCGTGCGCCCCGGATGAAACGAAAACCCCTTCCCGGGAGACCGGGAAGGGGTTTTCGTGAGACAAGCGTCCGGAGCGGGTGTCCGGAGGCGGGGTGCGGCAGTCGGCGGAACGTCCGGGTGCCGGGTGCCGGATTCCGGGTGTCGGCTTGTGGCGGTTACTTGCGCCAGAGGGCCGACATCTGCTCGAGGGTCTTGCCCTTGGTCTCGGGAACCGTCTTCCAGACGAAGAGGGCCGAGAGGAGCGACATGAGGGCGTAGATGCAGTAGGTGCCCCCGACGCTCCAGCCGCTCAGCGACGGGAAGGTGGCCGAGACGAGGAAGTTCGAGACCCACTGCGCCGCCACGGCGATGGCCACGGCCTGCGAGCGGATGGTGTTGGGGAAGATTTCCGAGATGAGCACCCAGCAGATGGGTCCCCACGACATCATGAACGAGGCCGTGTAGAGGATGATGAAGACGAGCGCCGCAAGGCCGATGGCGTCGGTGAACGAGAGCACGGCGAGGGCCAGCATGCCAATCATCATGCCCGTCGAGCCAATCATCAGCAGCGGCTTGCGTCCCACGCGGTCGACCGTGAAGATGGCCACCACCGTGAAGATGATGTTGACGATGCCCATGACCACCGTCTGGAGCATCGACGCGTCGCCCGTGGCTCCCATGTTGGCGAAGATGCGCGGCGCGTAGTAGAGCACCACGTTGATGCCGATGGCCTGCTGGAAGAACGAGAGCAGGACACCTACCACGATGACCTTGCGGCCGTAGGCGAAGAGGCGTTCGCGCCGCTCGTGGACCGTCGACTTGATGTCGGCCAGAATCGTGCGTGCCTCCGCGGTGCCGTTGATGCGCTCCAGAACGGCGAAGGCCTTCTCGTCGCGGCCCTTGAGTGCCAGGAAGCGCGGTGTCTCGGGGACGAGCAGGATGAGCAGCAGGAAGGCGCCGGCCGGGAAGGCCTCCGAGAGGAACATGCGCCGCCAGCCGATGGCGACCATCGCCTGCTGGATGGCTTCGGACGTATCGCCCAGATTGTTGCGGATGAGGTAGTTGACGAAGTAGACGACCAGCATGCCGAAGATGATGGCGAACTGGTTGCACGAGACGAGCGTGCCGCGGATGCGCGCCGGCGAGATTTCGGCGATGTACATCGGGCACAGGGCCGAGGCCAGGCCGACGCCCACGCCGCCGATGATGCGGTAGAAGTTGAACGAGACGAGCAGTGCGCGGGAGGCTTCGCCGTAGGGCAGGATGCCGCTTTCGGGCCACCACGACCCGACGGCCGAGACGAAGAAGAGCACGGCGGCCAGGATGAGCGAGCGCTTGCGCCCCAGGCGCGAGGCGCAGAGGCCCGAGATGGCGCCGCCGAGGATGCAGCCCAGCAGGGCGCTCGAGGCGGTGAAGCCGTGGAGCCAGGCCGTGTAGGTGAAGTCCCGGGCCGTGCGGAAGAATTGGTCGAGGGCCTGTTCGGCGCCCGAGACGACGGCCGTGTCGTAGCCGAAGAGCAGACCGCCGATGACGGCGACCAGCACGATGGAGAGCAGGTAGGTGCGGCTCCCCGTTTTGGGTTCCGAGGTCATGTTTTTCGGGTGGGTTTAGGCGTGGCGACCCGTTTCGGTGCGGCACGTCGGCCGCCTGCCGCCCGGCGCGGGGTCGGGCGGCAGGGGCATGCGGCGTGCCGCGGAACGCACCGTGCGGTGCGTCCCGGGCAGGAATCCGGCGAGTCGCCGGGTGGGGGTTATACGTACATGTTGACGATGGCCTCGAAGAGCTCCTGTTTGCCGCTGTGCTGCACGGGTTCATGCGTGCGGGCGTAGTCGGCGACCTGCTCGAGCGTCAGGCGGCCCTCCTCGAAGGCCTTGCCTTCACCCGAGTCGTAGGAGGCGTAGCGCTCCTTGACCATCTGCTCGTAGGGCGAGTTGTCGAGGATGTCGGCGGCGATGAGCAGCGCGCGTGCCATGACATCCATGGCCGAGATGTGGGCGATGAAGATGTCCTCCAGGTCGGTCGAGTTGCGGCGCGTCTTGGCGTCGAAGTTCGTACCGCCGCCCTGAAGGCCGCCGCCGCGGAGGATGACCATCATGGCCTGTACCATCTCGTAGAGGTCGATGGGGAACTGGTCCGTATCCCAGCCGTTCTGGTAGTCGCCGCGGTTGGCGTCGATGGAGCCCAGCATGCCGGCGTCGACGGCGCACTGCAGTTCGTGTTCGAAGGTGTGGCCGGCCAGCGTGGCGTGGTTGACCTCGATGTTGACCTTGAAGTCCTTGTCCAGACCGTGGGCGCGCAGGAAACCAATCACCGTCTCGGTGTCGGCGTCGTACTGGTGCTTCATCGGCTCCATGGGTTTGGGCTCGATGAGGAACGTTTTCTTGAAGCCCTTGGCGCGGGCGTAGTCGCGGGCCATGCGGAGCATGGTGGCCATGTGCTCCTTCTCGCGCTTCATGTCGGTGTTCAGCAGCGACATGTAGCCCTCACGGCCGCCCCAGAAGACGTAGCAGTCGCCGCCCAGCTCGATGGTGGAGTCAATGGCGTTCTTGATTTGCAGCATGGCGCGGGCGGCGGCGTCGAAGTCGGGGTTGGTCGAGGCGCCGTTCATGTAGCGGGCGTGGCCGAAGACGTTGGCCGTGCCCCACAGCAGGCGAAGACCCGTTTCGGCCTGTTTCTGCTTGATGTAGGCGACGATTTCCTTCAGGTTCTGCTCGTACTCCTCGGGGGTTGCCGCTTCGTCAATCAGGTCGACGTCGTGGAAACAGAAGTACTCGATACCCATCTTCTGCATGAATTCGAAGCCGGCATCGACCTTGTTGCGGGCACGCTCCATGGCCGTTGCACCCTCGTTCCAGGGGAACTTCTTGGTGCCGCCGCCGAACTGGTCGCCGCCTTCGGCGCAGAGGGTGTGCCACCACGCCATCGAGAAACGGAACCAATCCTTCATCTTGCGGCCGCGTACGACGCGCTCGGGGTCATAGTAATGGAATGCGAACGGATTCTTCGAATCCTTGCCCTCGAAGGGGATTTTCCCTACGGAGGGGAAATACTCTTTGGTTGACATAATATAAGTGAATTGATTTGTAGGGTTTTCGGGTGTTAAAGGTCGATTTGCGATTCTACCAGCGTGCGCCACTGCGCGTAGCGCTCTTCGACCGCATCGACGCGGCGCAGCGATGCGAAGGCCTCCTCGCGCGAGCGGTAGAGCCCCGCGCCGAGAGCGGCTCCGCGGGCTGCGCCCAGCGAACCGTCGGTGTTGAAGAGTTCGATTCGGGCCCCCGTCAGCGTGGTGAGCGTCTGACGGAAGAGGGGCGAGAGGAAGAGGTTGGCCGCGCCGGCGCGGATGACGGCGGGGTCGAGCCCCAGCGGGCGCATCAGGTCGAGGCCGTAGCGGAACGAGAAGGCGATGCCCTCCTGCGTGGCGCGCAGCAGGTGGGCCGTCGTGTGGCGGTTGAGGTCGAGGCCGTGGATGCAGGCTCCGGGGCAGCGGTTGCCCAGCACGCGTTCGGCTCCGTTGCCGAAGGGCACGACCAGAACGCCGTCCGAACCGGCGGGGGCGCTCTCGGCCAGGCGGTTCATCGAGGCGTAGTCGAGCGTCTGCTGCGTGACGTTGCGGCGCATCCACGAATTCATGATGCTCGTGCCGTTGATGCAGAGCAGGATGCCGTAGCGGGGCTGTGCGGGACGGTGGTTGACGTGGACGAAGGTGTTCACGCGCGAAAGCGGGTCGGCGCGGCGCGTGTCGACCACGCCGTAGACCACGCCGCTCGTTCCTCCCGTGGCGGCCACTTCGCCGGCCTCCAGTACGTTGAGCGAGAAGGCGTTGTTGGGCTGGTCGCCCGCGCGGTAGGAGATGGGCGTGCCGGCCGGGATGCCGAAGCGCTCCTCGGCCTGCCGGTCGGTGCGGGCTCCGATGCCGATGCTCTCCCGGGCAGAGGGGAGCATCGAGTGGGGAATGCCGTAGTAGTCGGCCACGAAGTCGGCGCGCCGCTCCTCGGCGAAGTCCCACAGAATCTGTTCCGAGAGGCCGCTGACGGTGGTCGAGATGTCGCCCGAGAGGCGGTAGGCGATGTAGTCGCCCGGAAGCATCACCCGGTCGATGCGGGCGAAGAGCTCGGGTTCGTTGCGGCGGACCCAGGCCAGTTTCGAGGCGGTGAAGTTGCCGGGCGAGTTGAGCAGATGGCTCAGGCAGCGTTCGCGGCCGAGCGTTTCGAGGGCCTCGGCGCCGATTTCGACGGCGCGCGAGTCGCACCAGATGATGGCCTTGCGCAGAGGGCGTCCCTCTCGGTCGACGCAGACCAGGCCGTGCATCTGGTAGGTGATGCCGATGGAGGCGACGTCGTGAAGCGAGTGTCCCGCAGCGCGGATGGCGTCGATGCCGACGCCGACGTAGTGCCACCACAGGTCGGGGTCCTGTTCGGCCCAGCCGCTTCGGATGGCCTCGATGGGCATCTCCTGGGCCGGTTGGGTGGCCGAAGCGACGCACGCGCCCGATTCGATGTCCATGAGCGAGACCTTCACCGACGAGGAGCCGATGTCTATACCTAAACTTTTCATTTTTCGGTTGGGTTTGAGTGTGGTTGCCGGAAGTCCGAAATCCGGCAAGTAGAATTAGGCATAACTTTGCTTTTCTGCAAACCTTTGCCGCCTTTTTCGCCTCGACGGCGCGGGAGGGGTGCTTCGACGGAGCGGGGATGCTTCGACGGAGCGGGGGAGGAGCGGAAGCGGGCGGAGGCTGCCGGTTCAGAGCAGCGGTCGGAGCTGCGAGGCGGGCGTGAGGCGCATCGTGGCGTAGTCGATGCCCGAGAGGAGGCAGAGTCCGGGTCGTTTGCCCGGCTCGACGCTCCCCAGCTCGTGCTCCATGCCCAGCGCGCGGGCGCCGTGGAGCGTGGCCCAGGCGATGAGCTCCGCGAGCGGCACCTCGGCCAGCAGCCGCATCTCCTCGAAGAGCGACATGGCGGGGTTGGAGGCCGGCGAGTCGGTGCCCAGGCAGATGAGGGCGCCGTTGCGCCGCAGCAGCTCGACCGGGGGGCGAAGTCCCGAGATGTGGCGGTTCGAGCCGGGGCAGAGGCACCAGTAGAGCGGTGCGGTGAAGTGTTCGCGCAGCAGGTCGATGTCCTCCTGCGTCGTGCAGGTGGCGTGGACCAGCAGCAGCGAGCGGTCGCGGGGCGTCTGCTCGACCAGACGGCGTGTCGGCGAGCCGTAGTGGAGGAAGTCGCACGCGAGCCCCTCGCTGCGGTACCACTCCCATAACTCGCCCCGCTGGCGGAAGAGTTCCCTCTCGCCCGGCGTTTCGAGGTAGTGGAGCGAGAGCGGCGCGTCGCCCCGCGCGGCCAGTTCGGCGAAGGGGGCCTGCTGCACGGCGTAGAGCGAGTGGGGCGTGGCCGAGGTGTCGGGTTCGGCAAGCAGCGGCGCGAGGTGGTCGGTCGTACTGCCGCGCAGCCCGAAGAACTCGGCGAAGGTGTGGTAGCGCAGCGCGCTGCGGCGCTTGGTGGCGAAGGAGCTCAGGCCGTTGGAGGTGTCGCCGACGGCGCGGATGCCGCGGCTGCGCATGGCGGCGTCGGTGCGGTCGGCTGCCCGGCGGCGCTCGTCGGCCGTTGCCGCGTGGCGGTAGGCCCGCAGCGCGCGGATGAAGCCCGTGAAGCCGCATCCCGCGGGGATGGCTCCCCTGAGGTGCGCGAGTTCGAGGTGGCAGTGGGCGTTGACCAGCCCCGGGAGGAGCACTCCGCCGTAGAACTCCACGCCGGCGAGGCGGTCGGGCTCGGCGCACTGCTTCACGCCGAGGACCTCACCGTCGGCGGCGACCGTCACCAGCGGGTGGCGGAGGAACCCCTCGGGGCTCCAGAGCAGGTTAGAGGCTATCCTTCGGATGGGCTGCCCGGAAGAATTCATCGGCGAAGATGCGGATGTCGAGTTGGCGGAGGTAGAGGCTCTCCACGGCCTGGCGCGTGGGGGGCGTGTAACGGATTTCGAGGTCGCGCAGCGTGACGGAGGGGCGTTTGGCCCCTTCGCGCGGGAGGAAGAGGTTGAGATGCAGCTCGCGCGTGGTGCTGTCGGCCGTATAGCGGCGCGTGAAGCGCTCCTCCTTGTTGCGGCGCATCGTGAAGGTGTAGCTGCTCGTGCGGGAGCCGTCGGTGCGGATGAGCCATGCCGAGCCGCGCAGCCCCGGATTGCGGTCGAGCGAGTCGACCAGGTAGTTCACCGTGAGGTTGTATTCGCCCGGGAGGAGGCTGTCGAGCCGGATGTGGAGCCGCGCCGTGTCGCGCAGCGAGCGCACGCGGACGAGCGAGTCGGCAAGGACCGTGCGCGTGAAGGTGCGGCGCGCCACGTTGTCGATGGTGTCGAGCACCGCCACCTCGTGTTCGTAGCGCAGACCCTCCTCCTCGAGCATGCGGATGGCCTCCTCCACAACGTCGCCCAGGCGGGCGCTCTTGCGCTTCGAGAAGTTGCCGATGGTGTACTGCACGTCCTCGGTGGTGTAGCCGTAGCGGGCGAAAATCGGCTCGTAGATGTTCAGCGAGTCGAGGCTGAGCCGCTCGGTCGACACGTAGGCGTTGGTCAGGAAGGCGTCGTGGAAAATGTGCGCCAGCTCCTCGTCGGAGATGATTTTGTGGCGGACGCAGGCTCCGGCCATCAGGCCGAGCAGCAGCAGCGCCGCCAGACGGATGCGGTATTTCATGGTTCGGTACGTTTTATCATGCTGCGGACCGTCACCCAGGTGATGGTGCCTGCCGTGACGGCGAAGGCCGCTGCGACGGCCAGCAGGTCGCCCCAGCGGAACTCGACCGGGTAGCTCTGCATCAGAAAGCTCTCGGCCGGGATGCGGATGAGTCCGTAGTGCTGCTGGAGCAGCGTGGCTCCGAGCCCCAGCACAAGCCCCAGCACGGCGCCCGAGGCGCTGATGAGCAGCCCCTCTTGGCGGAAGAGCCTGCGCAGGAAGGAGGTGTCGGCTCCCAGGGCGCGGAGCGTCGCGGCATCGTCGCGTTTCTCGACAATGAGCATCGCCAGCGCCCCCACAATCGAGAACGAGGCGATGACGAGCACCAGCAGCGAGATGAAGAAGATGCCCCACTTCTCGTAACGCATGATGCGGTAGAGCGAAGCCTGCATCTCGGCGCGGGTGCGGATGCGGAAGTCGTCGCCGGCGATGCGGGCGACACGCGCGGCAACTTCGGCCGGGTCGGCTCCCGGCGAGGTGCGCAGCAGCAGCGCCGAAGCGCGGTCGGGGTAGTTGAACAGTTCGCGCGCCAGGCGCAGCGAGCTGAGGACGTAGCGTCGCTCGGTGTCGAGGTCGAGGGCGTAGACCCCGCCCGTCTCCACGCGGCGGCGCGTGTAGCTGTCGAGCGGCAGCAGCGTCGAGAAGGAGCTTCGCCGCAGGGCGTAGAGCGTCACCTCGGCGTCGGCCAGCGTGCGGATGCCCAGCGTGTAGGCCATCGTCTGGCCGATGAGGAGCCGCTCGAGCTCGCCGATGCGGAGCCGTGCGTCGCCCGCCGTCATGAGGCTGTCGAGCGGCAGCACGCGCGAATAGGCGTCGTCGGCGCCGCGCAGCGTGGCGACCGCCTGGCGGCCGTGGCGCTCGAGCAGGACGTTCTGTTCGAGGATGAACGAGAGGGCCTCGACCCCCGGCGTGGCGGCCAGGGCCGCCGTGTCGAACCGTGCAGTCTCGAAGGTGGTCCCCTCGGCGGGCGTGAGCGTGAGGTCGGCGTCGAACGTGCCGCCCATCTGCCGGATGAGGCTCTCGAAGCCGTTGAAGACCGAGAGCAGGATGAGCATCGCCGCCACGGGCATGGCTACGGATACGACGCTCAGTCCCGCGATGAGGTTGATGACCGAGTGGGACTTGGGCGCGAAGAGGTAGCGTCGGGCGATATGGCGGGGCAGGTTCATGCGGTGGCGGTGCGATGTGTGTCGGGTCCTTCGGCGGCGAGGGTGTCGCGGGGCGTGCCGTGGGCCGCGGCGTGCGCTCCGGAGAGCGCAGCGGCGGCATGCCGGCGTCGGGTTCCGCGCTCACCGCCCCGGGCGGAAGGGCGCGGGGCGGGTGGAGGCTCGCGGCGGAGCGGCGGGGGGCAGTGTTTGAGCGCCTCCTCGATGTGCTCGATGTATTCGAGCGAGTCGTCGAGGAAGAACTGCAGTTCGGGAACGTTCTTCAACTGGTTGCGGATGCGCTGGCCCAGGGCGCGGCGGACGAACCAGTTCTCGTGGTCGAGGCGCTCCATGAGCTCGCGGCTCTTCTCGAAGGGGAAGACGCTGATGTAGATTTTGGCATAGCTGAAGTCGGGCGAGACGCGCACCGCCGTGACGGTGACGAGCAGCCCGCGGACCAGCGCGGCCCCCTCCTTCTGGAAGATGTCGGCGATGTCCTTCTGAATCTGCCGGGCGATTTTCTGCTGACGGGTCGTTTCCATGTCGTTATCGTTTTTTCTGGTCGTATTTGAATTCGACTTCGGTCTTCTCACGCTTGTGGCGCGGCACGAACCAGGTGTCGAAGCCCTCCTTGTTGAAACGGTAGCTCAGACCGATGCTGATGTTGAGGTTGTCCATCGGCGAACGCAGCGGCGTCGACCAGAAGGGGTTTTCGGTGCCGTCGGTCGAGTTGTCCGCATACTTGTTGCGGTTGCGCACAATGTCCGAATAGCCGAAGTAGTAGCGGGCGCGCAGGTTCAGCTCGAAGCGCCGGATGAGGAAGGCGATGCCGGCGCCGCCGGCAAGGCCGTAGCCCCAGCGGTTGTCGCGCTCGACCTTGAAGTGGTAGTCGCCCTTCCAGTCGGCGGTGCCGGCATCGCGCGCAACCTCGTCCTCGTAGGTCGACGAGATGTTGTAGGAGAAGGTGGCTGCCGCCTCGAGGTAGACCCTCACGTGGCGCTTGAAGAGGTAGGCGTGGGGCTGCCAGACGATGGGCAGCACCACCGAGTTGACGTGGCGCGTGTAGTACTTGTAGTCCTTCTTGTCCTCGACCTGCGAGGCGTTGAGTGCGAACGAGAAGCCCTGCTGGAGAAACTCCAGGTCGGCGCCGAAGCCTCCGACGAAGCGCTGCTTGCCGTAGTAGCGCCACGTCAGGCCGCCGCTGTACATGCCCCAGATGGCACGGGTCTCCTGCGTGGGCTGGAAGCGGGCGTTGCCCATGCCGTAGCCCACGACGAAGCCCAGCGTATGCTGCGCCCGCGCGCCGGTCCCGCAGAACAGCGCCGCGGCCAGCAGTCCTATGATTGCGAATCGTTTCATTGCGTATCTCTGTGCGGCGGCCTCATCGCATGAACATGCCGCCCGTGGTATTCATGGTGTTGTTGAAGCGCTCCTGGTCGGCCTGCCGCTCCTGCATTTCGCGTTCGCGGCGTCCCTTGTCGCCCTCTTTGGCCAGCTTCTCGGCCTCGCGCCGCAGGCGCTGCTCCTCGCGCTCGTCGAGCATGCGGATGAGCGACTCCATCGTCACGGGGGCGAAAATCTGCGACATGTCCATCGTGAACTCCATCTCCCAGTTGGCCTTCGTGGCGAAGGTGTCCTCGCCCTTTTCGTTGGCATAGAGCTCCGTGCGTTCGGGCTGGCGGCGCTCGACGAGGTTGCCGGCGTCCCACTTGCCGTTGCCGTTCATGTCCTCGATGATGCGGAAGCGGATGTCGCCCGCCGGCACGTAGTTGAACTGGCAGAGGCCCCCCGTCAGGTCGCGTTTCTCCTGCTTGAGCGCGCCGTTGCCGTCGAGCAGCTGGATGATGTATTTCGCCCCGTTTTCCGGCGCCGTGACGTTGATTTTCACGGTGGCGAACTTCTCGGGGTCCATCGTCGAATAGTTGCCCGTGATGGAGTCGTTCGAGAAGCCCGCGATGTCGGTGATGGCTCCCGCGGGGATGGTCAGCGTATACTTCTCGGCCGGAGTCCACCCGGCGCGGATGTGCCAGCGGCGCAGATTCGCCGTGTCGCGGACGATGCGTACGGGCACCTCCTCGCGCGTGCTGTCGGGCAGGTTGCGCGTGAGCAGCAGCGAGGCCGAGTCGAGCCGCGCGAGCGGGTAGTCGAAGTCGATGACCAGGTCCTGCTCGGGGTTGATTTCGCCCGTCGAGGAGAACTTGTAGGCGAAGGGGTTCTTCTCGGCTGGCGGCGTCCACTCCTCGCCCGCCTCCTCGGCCTTGCGCTTCTCGCGTTCGAGTTTCTCGCGCTCGCGCTCCTCGGCCTTCGTCTCGATGAGGCGCCACGGGAGCTTCAGCTCCTCAGTCACCTGCTGCAGCTGGCGGATGGAGTCGTGCTTGAAGTAGGTGATGCTGCCCCGGATGGTGTCGGGCAGCGATTCGGCGGGCATGTTGAACCAGAGGGCCACCGTATCGCGGCCGACGGTCTGGGGGTCGATGATGACCCGCTCGTCGGGGATGCTGTCGAAGCGGATGCTCTCGATGCGGGGGTTGGCCGCCGCGAAGTAGAGCATCGCCTGGTGCTGGAGCGGACGGGCCGTCTCGGAGAGCATCTGGCGGCGGAACGCCACGTCGGTGAACATGCGGAAGTAGAGCTGCGGCTCGGCCGTCACGTAGCGGCGGATGGAGTCGTACCAGATGGCGAAGTCGGGCAGTTCGGCCGGGTTGTGTAGCTCCTCGATGAAGCCCACCTGGTCGACGCCGGGTTCGTACATCTGGTTGTCGTTCGTATCCTCGATGGCGTAGACGCGGTAGGGGATGGGCTTGAGGTTCTGGGCGATGAAGATGCCGTTGGTCTCGGCGCGGGCGATGACCGCCGGCTTGCGGTTGAAGATGGTCGAGTCGTAGTCGGGGGTCTCGTCCACCGAGTCGGCCGGGTAGAACCAGATGAAGCTCTTCGGCACGGAGTCGGTCTTGTAGCTGTCGGCCGTGTAGCCCGAGAGGACCATCGAGTCGATTTCGTCGCCTGTCGAGAAGACGTAGCGCATCGAGTAGAGCGGGTTGTTCTCGTTGTTGTCCTGGATGGCGCTGCCGAAGTTGAGCGCATAGGTGGTGTTGGGCTCCAGCGTGTCGCGCAGCTGGATGACCAGCCCCCGGCCGCGCAGCGAGAGCGTCGGCTTCTTCTTCATCTGCGGCGAGGTGAAGAACTCCTTCTGCTGGTCCTTGAGCTGGACGAACTCGTCGAACTCGATGTAGATTTTCATGCCGCGCGGGACGGTCGGGATGTTGCGCGTGAAGTTGTCGGGCGTCATGGCGACGATGACCGGAGGAAGCGTGTCCTTCGGTCCGCCCGTCGGCGTCATCATCGTGGCGCAGCGGCTCAGGAGCATCGAGCCGGCGAGCAGCAGGATGCCGAAGCTCACGGCGCGCAGTGCATGTCGGTTGCTGGCGTTCATCGTTTGCGGTTTTTGAGGGTCTCCTCCTTGTCGGCGTCGGGGTCGTAGTTGTTGACGAAGCGCCAGCCCTCCTCGACGTAGACCGAGTCGGTCCGCCACGGGCGGAAGGTGACCTTCGACGAATAGGGGCCGCCCGTGAGGTCGATGTCCTGGCGGCTGTAGGCGTAGCGGCGGTTGCGCGTGTCGGCGACGATGAGCATGATGCGCTCGCTCGTGACGGTCATCGTGTAGAAGCCGGTCTCGGAGTCGCGGGCCGCCGTGGCCATCGGGTTGCGCTTGGTCTCCTCCTCGTCGTACTTCGAGGTGATGATGCCCAGCGTGGCGTCATCGTAGGAGGCTACCTTCCAGTCGGTGGTGTCGACCGCATAGGCATAGGCCTTGAGCGAAGAGAGCAGCTCGGGCGTCGTGCCCTCGGTGGTCTCGACGTAGGGCTCGATGACGTATTGCGCCTCGAGCGGCGGCGTGTAGAAGTCGTTGCGCATGAACCACGACTTCGACTCGTCGTAGTCCTCCTTCCACGGACGGAAGACCACCGTCGAGTAGAGCCGCGGCATGTTCTCGCCGAAGCCCTGCTGGCGGTAGCCGTAGATGCGGTGGGTCGGGTCGACGGCCACCACCAGGGCGCTCGAGCGGCGGATGCGCATCGAGAGCCAGCCGGTTGCCCCCTCGGCCTGGTAGGGTTCGGCCGTGGCTATCGGCGTGTTGTTCTTCTCGGCGGGGTTGTGGCGCGAGGTGATGATGCCCGCCAGCGCATCTTCGTAGGAGACCACCTCCCAGTCGGCCGTATCGGCGGCAAAGGCGTAGGCCGTGGTCCCCTCGAGCGGGGCCACGTCGCTGCCCGAGGCGGTCTGAAGCAGCGGCTTGAGCACGTAGGAGGTGTCGTAGGAGACATCCTCGAAGCAGCCCGCGAAACACGCGAGGATGCAGATGGCGGCCGCTATTCTGGTCTTTATCCCTTTCAGCATGTCGGTTTGTTGTTTTGTTTGAGCGCCGCGAGCATCTCCTCCATGGTCCGGCCTGTGACGGGATGGCGGCGCGTGCGCATGATTTCGCAGAGCGGAACCAGCGCGAACTCCCGTTCGGCGATGAGCGGATGGGGCACGACGAGCCGTTCGTCGTGGATGACCTCGTCGTCGTAGAAGAGGATGTCGATGTCGATGGGGCGCGAGCAGTAGCGGCTTCCCGTGCGGGCCCGTTCGATGGCCTCGGCCGCGCGGTTGCGTCCCAGTTCGTTCTCGATTTGCTCGATGGCGTCGAGCACCTCGTGCGGCGTGAGGTCGGTCGAGACCTCGATGGCCTGGTTCGAGAAACGCTCCTCGGCATCGAAGCCCCACGGGGCGCTCTCGTAGCGGTGCGAGCAGCGCAGTACGGCGCCTACGCGTTCGTTGAGCAACTGTTGTGCCCGTTGCAGGCGCGTCTTCACGTCGCCGACATTTCCTCCCGTCAAAAATACCACACGTGCCATAGCTCTGTCAGTTTCTGATGAATGTGTTTAACGTCGTCCTATCATTTTGCTCACCGCAAGGGCGAAATGGGTGAATACGATGGTGGGGTTGCCGTTCTGCGAGATTTGCGCCATGGCGCTCTCGACCTCGGCCACCAGCGGCTCGATGTTCCACGAGCCGACGAAGGGGCAGAATTTCCGGCAGAAGTCCAGCTCCTCGCCCCACAGGTAGCTGATGGAGTCGATGCCCGCATGGAGCATGAAGCTCTCGCGCAGCAGCCGCGCCGCGTCGCGCAGGAAGGCGCGCTGCTGCTCGCGCGAAAGGGCGGCCACATCCTCGGCCCAGCCCAGCAGTTCGAGGTGGCGGTCGTTGTAGCTCAGGCGCATGAGCGAGCAGAAGAGCTCGAAGTTGTCGTGGCGCAGGGCGTCGCTCTCGCCCGCCGCCAGGCGCTGCAGTTCGAGCAGGTCGCCGTCGGCCAGCCGTGCCATGTCGCGGGCGCGCAGCGGGTCGTCGACACCGCGGCGCAGCGCCTCGCCCTCGAGCACCTCGGGGGTGAGACGCGGTACGGTGACCTCCTGCGTCCGCGAGAGGATGGTGGGCAGCAGCAGCGTCGGCTGCTCGCTCACCAGCAGGAAGAGCGTCCGCTCCCACGGCTCCTCGAGAATCTTGAGCAGCT
Organism: uncultured Alistipes sp.; assembly: GCA_900542505.1. Lineage (GTDB taxonomy): Bacteria > Bacteroidota > Bacteroidia > Bacteroidales > Rikenellaceae > Alistipes > Alistipes stercorigallinarum. Next base: position 36,705 of record UQNV01000008.1, on the reverse strand, counting down.
TGTTGGCCGCCTCCTCGTTCATCGTCTCGGGCAGCCAGACGAGCATCGTCTTGTACTCCGCCTCGAAGCTCTTGAAGGAGAGTTTGCGGATGATGTCGTCGGCCTCGCGGGCCGAGATGAGTCCCTTGAGCGTCTTGCCCAGGTCGAGGCTGTCGTACCACATCTGCGGCGAGAAGCAGCCGCCCGTCCGGGCGAAGAGTTCGCGGAAGAGGGGCAGGAACTCGTCGCTGCGCACCGCCTCGCCCGACTTCTTGCCCTGGCGGTTCACCGGGAAGACCAGATGCAGGTCGGGGTGGGCCAGCGAGGCAATCTGCCGGCATTCGGGGCACTCGCCGCACGAATCGCCGTCGTGGCGGTGACGGCAGCAGAGGTACTGCACGTAGGCCACCGCCAGCGCCAGCGCCCCGTAGCCGGCGCGACCCGTGAAGAGCTGGGCGTGGCTCACCCGCCCCGCGTCGATGCCCTGCACGAGGTGGCGTTTCAGGTCGTCCTGACCGATTATGTCGGCGAATCGCATGGGTGTCGTCTCCTATTTGTTCCCGCCCGGATGGTCGTTTCCGGTCGGTTGTCCGTTGTCGTTCATGGGTTCGTCTCCGTCCGCATTTGCGGCCGGGGCGGCCGGCTTCCGGTGGCGGAGGGCCGAGCGGAGCATCGCCTTCAGGTCGATGTGCTCGCGCCGTACGAGGTAGGCCGCATAGCCCGCAAATGCCACTATGTTAAACGTATAGCTGAGCCAGATATTGTCTGTGATGGCACCGGCGCGCTCGCAGACGAAGAAGACCGCGAGGGCCGTGACGACATACTCGCCGATGCGGCGCCAGTCGTAGGGCGTGGGGAAGAAGCGGCGGTTGAGCCACCAGCTGACGGCCACCATCGCCGTTTCGCTGGCCAGACGCGCCCAGGCTGCGCCGAAGTAGCCCCAGCGGGGAATCATCACCCATCCGAAGCAGAGCATCGCCACAAGGCCCGTGCCCGTGACGACGATGGCCAGCGAGGTGCGCTCCTCGCGCTTGTACCAGAACGAGAGGTTGAGCCAGACGCCCGTCAGCACGTTGGCCCCCAGCACGACGGGCAGGATGTAGATGCCCTCGCGGAAGTCCCGCCCCACAATCAGCGCGAAGAGGTCGCGGAAGAGGGCGATGCCCAGGAAGATGAGCATCGAGGCCATGACGTAGTATTTGAGTGCCGCGGCGTTCATGGCGACGAACTCCGACTTGCGGAAGTTCGAGAGGAAGAAGGGTTCGGCCGCCAGGCGGTACATCTGGTAGAAGAGCATCATCACCACGGCAATCTTGGTGATGGCGCCGTAGACGCCCAGCTGGGCCATCGCCCCCTCGGGAACGAGGTATTTGATGAGCTGGCGGTCGATGAACTCGTTGGCCGTGCCCGCGAGGCCGCCCACCAGCAGCGGCAGCGAGTAGGCGAAGACGGCCATCAGAAGCCGGCGGTCGATGCGCGGGAGGACGCGGTCGGTCGTAAGGAGGATGACGCCCCAGGTCACCACGCTGGCCGCGAGGTTGGCCACGAAGACCCAGCCTACGCCGAACTCCGTGGCGAAGAGGCCCGCCAGGCCGAAGGCGAAGGCCAGCGCGACGTTGAGCACCACGTTGAGCGCCTTGATGCCGACGAAGGTCATGGCGCGGCCCTGTTCGCGCAGTCGCGAGAAGGGGATGCAGGCCGCCACGTCGAAGAGGATGATGAGTCCTACCCAGACGATGTAGTCGGGGTGGGCGGCATAGGCCGGGCCCATCGCCGCGGAGACCTCCCGGCGGAAGAGCAGGATGAGGGCGAAGAAGAGCACGGCGGCCAGCGAGGTGGCGCCCCACGTGGTGGCGAAGAGGCGCCGCTTGGCCCCGCGCACGTCGCCGCCCGCCTCTTCGGCCTTGGCCGAAAAGCGGAAGTAGCTCGACTCCATGCCCATCGTCAGCAGGGTGAGTGCCAGCGGGATGAGGGCATAGACGTCGGTGACGATGCCGTAGGTCTCCTGTCCGAAAATGCGCGTATAGTATGGCGTGAGCAGGTAGCTCAGGAACCGCACCACGATGGTGCTGATGCCGTAGACGGCGGTCTGTTTTGCCAGTTTTTCGAGCATGACGCGGATATAAGTGTGCAAATATAGTGATTTTGGCGGGAATGGCCCCTCTGTTTTTCTTCTTTCTTTGAAAGAAGAGCGTGCGGACGCCGCTTTTCGGGGGCGAAGCGGCCGGCGGCGGGGCGGCCGGCGGCGCATTTTTTGGGGCGGAGGTGCAAATCGGTGCGGCGGCGGAGTACGGTATTTGCAGGAATTTCGTAAATTTGTTTGGGAATGTGCCGCCCTCCCGTCGGAAGCCGCGGCGCATCCCGCCCCATCAAAAAGAGAAGACCATGTGGAAATTTTTCGAAAAACTGTGTCATGCCCGGTATGACGCCGAGCCGGTGGCCGAGACCGAATCGCAGGCGGGCGAGGCGCTTTACGACCGTATCTGGAGTTCGCTCGAGGCGAAAGGCATCTGCAACGAGCGGGAGTGCCCCGAAGGGCTGAGCCACGGCGAGCGGCTCTTCTACGTGACGCGAGTGGTCGAGGACGAGCTGCGCGAGTGCGGCTTCTTTGCGCTCTGCTACAACCGTTACGACCATCTGCTGGAGCCGGCGGTCCGCTATTTCCGCGAGCTGGGCGCCGTGCGGCGGGCCGACATCATCGAACGGGCGCTTGCGGTGCTGGAGCGCATCGAGCCGCCCTGCTGCGAACATGCCACGCAGCGCGACGAGGCGCAAATCGACGCCCTGCAGGCGGAGTATTTCGCTCTGGAGGAGAACTACGAGGCGATGCTGCTGAACTACGTCAAGACGCATCGGGATGAGTTTCCCGCCTGATTGCGGCTCTGCAGCTCTGCGGCGGGTGTGGGCCGGGCGCCGGGCGCTGCAACAGGGGTGAGGACCGCGGGTGCTGCAACAGGGGAGAGGACCGCGGACACTGGGCGCTGCAACAGGGGTGAGGACCGCGGGCGCCGCAACAGGAGTGAGGGCCGCGGGTGTCGCAGCCGGGGTGCGGGAGTCGGGATGTCTCAGCCGGAGCGCCGCAACCGGGGGCAGGGGCCGGTGTGCGGGTGGTGCCGGCGCCGGGCGTAGGAGCGGAAGAGAAGAAGGGGACCGTCGTGCGACGGTCCCCTTCATTGTCGGTTGTCCGGAGGGTCTTCGGCAGCCGCTCCCCTACAGCCACTTCTTGAAGCGGAAGAAGAGGATGGTCAGCGCCGAACAGAGCACCATGAGTCCCAGCGCGAAGAGGTAGCCGTAGTCCCAGTCCATCTCGGGCATGAACTTGAAGTTCATGCCGTAAATCGAGGCGATGAGCGTCGCGGGCATGAAGATGACGGCGGCCACCGAGAATATCTTCACGATTTCGTTCTGCTCGATGTTGATGAGACCCAGCGCGGCGTCCTGGATGTAGTCGAGTCGCTGGAAACTGAAGTCGGCGTGGTTGATGAGCGAGTTGACGTCCTTAATCATCAGCTGCAGGCGCGGGTAGATATCGCTCGGGAAACGTTCGGAACGCAGGATGCCCGAGAGCACGCGCTGGCGGTCGAAGATGTTCTCGCGCAGCGACATGGTGCTCTCCTGCAGGGCGCTGATGCGGTGCAGCACCTCCTTGTCGATGGAGTTCTCGGAGTTGATGTCCTTCGAGAGGAGTCCGACCTGCTTGGAGACAAGCTCCACAAGGTCGGCGTCGAAGTCGATGCGCACTTCGAGCAGCGAGATGAAGACGTGGTAGCCCGTCGAGTAGCTGCGGTAGTTCATCTGGAGGCGTTTCTCCGTCTCGCGGAAGGTGCGGAACTCGGCATTGCGCACCGAGACCAGGACGCCCTCGTTGGAGATGATGAACGAAACGGGCTCGACCAGGAACGAGTCCCCCGTCGGAACGAAGAAGTTGGAGTTGGAGATGATGGCGTTCTCGGTTTCGGAGTACTTCGAGGTCGACTCAATCTCCTCGACCTGCTGTTTGGTCTGGAGGCTGATTTCCATGAAGTTCTCCACGGCTTTCTGCTCCTTGATGGTCGGCAACAGCATGTCAATCCACAGAATGTCGTCGTAGCCCAGCTCGTCGAAGAGCTTGGTGTCGGCGTTGCGGATGATTTTGTTGTATTGCTTGAGGTAGATGGTAATCATGTGGCTCCCGTTTAGAAATTGCGTAATCCGTATCGGCAAATCGGGCGGTGCGCTGACGGCACCCTGCGCTACCTTCAGCCGGGATTGGTCCGCAGCGCGTTCTTCACGCCGGAGGACCACAATCGTTTGAGAGCCTTGTGTTTTTCGAGGTCGAACAGATAGTCGATATCGTTCGAGAGATGTCCGTAGATTTCGAGCAGCGCCTCGTCGGGTACCGATTCGCGCACCGCCTCGAAGGTGTGTTCCAGACCGTAGGTGAGGGCGTATTCCAGCTCCTCGATGTGGAGCGGGTCGGTCCCCTTGCGGGCCACCCAGACGGCCATGGCCACCGGAAGCTGCTCGATGGCGCACCACTCGCCCGTGAGGTCCATCGAGCGGGCGAAGAGCCCCTCGGCGTCGGCAGCCTTGCCGCCGCCCAGCACGAATCCGTCGCCCGTTTCGACGCGGAAGAGCTGCTCGGTGTCGTCGAGCGGAATGTATTGCGGGGTGAGTCCCCACCGCTTGCCCAGCACGTAGGCGGCCAGATGGGCGGCCGTGGGCGACTGGGGGTCGATGAAGACGCGGCGGAGCGATTCGGGGGCGTCGTTGCTCAGCAGCAGGGCCGAGCGCGACGGGCCCGTGGCTCCGACGCAGTATTCGGTGACGAGGTTGGCGTCGTGAAGGTCGGGCACAAGTGCGGCCGGGACGAGTGCCAGGTCGGTCTCGCCCTCGAGAAAGAGTTCGGCGCAGCGCTCCGGAGTAGCCGCCAGCAGCTCGCCGACGCGGAAGTCAGGGGCGTGCCGGATGCCATAGATGAAGGGGAGCGCGTCGGGATACGACGCTACGGCGATATGGGGTACTGTGACCATCATCCATGGGTTCTGAGACATTGGTTTAACACAGCAAAGGTAAGCAAAAATCGGAAGTTTTTTCCACATTTTCGAGAAAATCTTGCCCGACCTCTTGACAAGGGGGGTGCGGCGGTGGTATATTTGCGCTGTAATCGACAGAAACGGACCTCGGTTCATGAGGTTATCGACAAAGCCAATCGGTTGAAAACCGGGCTGTTGTCGGAAGTTATCGACGCGTTTCAACATCTTTTGACATTTTATCGACAAGTTGTCGACGCAACGGACGGCTGCCGGAGCGCCTTTGCCGGGTCGTCTCTTCCGTCCCCGTTGGAAGCCCCCGCGTCGGGGTTGTCCGCCGCGTGCGGCGTCCGGTTTTCGCCGGCTGCCGGGCGGTCGGACCCGCTCCGGCCGAAACGGTCCCATACGGGCCGATGCCACGGCGGCTTCGTGCTTCGCCTGTCGGAATTCCCTGCTTCACTCCCCCTTTGCATCTCTGCCCGGGCGATTCTCCGGCCGAATCGCAGGCCCTGCGGCTTTGCCGCTCGGGGGAGGCGGGATTCCGCAGGCGGGCAGCCGGGGTCCCTGGTGGCGGGAACGGTTCGGGCGGCGTGTGAATTAGGCCCGGGAGCGGGTTGTGAAGGGCGCGAATCCGACGGGAACGGGTTGGAATGGGCGCGAATCCGGCCGGGAACGGATTGGGAATGGGCGCGAATCCGGCCGGGAACAGCCCGGAGGGTATCTCCTCCGCCTGGGAAAAAAGCTTGGGGAGCACTTGTGCCCCGGCAGTGGGAGACGGCTTGGAGCATCCGCATCTCGGCCAGAGGAAACTGCCCCGGGAGCCGGTCGTTCAACTCTTCTCGCGGCAGCTTCGCACTCCGGCAGTTTTGCAACACGGCTGTCCAAAATCCAACAATTTCACAACTCGGCGATGCCGCATTTCGATGATTCAGAACCCAATGGCTCCGCGCTCCGGCGGTGCTTCATCCCGAAGGTTCTCGCCCCGGCAGCTTCGCACTCCGGCAGTTTTGCAGCTCGGTGGGCTACAATCCAACAGCGCCACAATTCGGCGATGCTGCATTCCGGTGGTTCAGAACCCAATGACTCCGCGCTTCGGCTGTCCAAAAACAATCCTGCAATTCGGCGGTGCCGCATTCCGGAGTTTGCAATCCGATAGTCCGCACTCCGGCAGCTGCGGCAGCTGCGGCAGCGAACTTCCCGCTCATGCCAGGGCGGCAGCCGAAGAGGCGCGGGGCGCAGCAGGGCACATCTCAGAAAAAATCCAAATCCTATTCGATATGATGCAGTTTACGCAAATTCCCGAAAATCATGCACCGCTTGGAGACAGGCTGCTCTATCATTTCGAGGACCCGGGCACCGGAGGCGACCACCTCTTCCAGCTCTTCGACCTCGATACCGACGATACGCTGGCGGCCCGCCGCTACTCGAGGTGCGACAAGGGCGATGTCGACATCGCCGCCATCCTGAGGCCGTTGGTGCGCTTCACGCCGTCGGTCGGCGCTACGGGCTTTTTCGAGGATGCGGGCCGGGTCTCTCACGTCCAGGCACGAATCGACATCGCCTATTCGGAGGAGCGCCTCTTCCTGCCCGTGATGGAGGAGCGTCCCGGCGGGACGGATGCGGAACGGCCCGAGGGGAGCGCCGTGGCGTTCGGCATGCGGACGACCATGCCCCTCTGCCGGCTCATCGCCCCCGACGAGGCCGAGGAGGTGACCCTTTTTGCGGAGGAGCCCCTGACGGTGGAGGTGACCGCATGCGGGAGCGACGGGCAGAGCAGCAGCCGCAGCTACACCTCCGGACAGGGCGGCTGGCAGCTCTTCAGGCTCGACATGGCCGACTTTGCCGATGCCGAGCGGGTGACGCTCGCGGCGGGCGAGCTCGGGTCGCTCACCTATACCGTTGCGCCGTCGCCCCACGGAAGCCGCCGGCTGGCCTGGCGCAGTGCGGCGGGCTCGGTCGAGCACTATACGTTCCCGTTCGAGACCGTCGTGGCGAAGCAGACTGTCAAGAAGCGCGTCTACGGCGCCTCGGGGCGGGCCGTCTCGAGGGTTACGTCCGAGCGGCTGGTGACGCTGCGGTCGGCCTTCGAGCGCAGGGAGGTGATGGAGGCGCTTGCGGAAATCATCTCCTCGCCCGAGGTGTGGCTGGTCTGCGCGGGACGTTACCTGCCGGTCGATGTGGTGACCAGCGAGGTGGAAATCAACCGCAACGGCACCTACGACGCGCTCGAAATCGCGATTCGTCCAACCGTCAATGAGTCGATGCTATGAGTTCCCAGGTTCTGATTGACACCTTCGTCTGCGAACTGGACGAAGCGCCGGTGCTCCGCCCCGGATTCAGCGCCGCCGCACTCGCCGACCCGGCCGAGGCGTGCGAGGCCTCCTCGATGGAGCTGGTGCTGCCGCATTCGGCGACCAACGATTTGGCGATGTTCGACTCCTTCTCGCCGCAGGCGAACTACCCCTTTAACAGGACCTCCCATCGGTTGAAAATCGAGTGGAAGGGGGCGTCGGTTTTCGACGGGCCGGTCCGGCTGCTGGGCCTCACGCCGGATGGATACCGGCTCGAGCTCCGCGACGGAGCCCCCGAGTGGGCCCGCAGCGCCGCAAGCGGATGGCTGCGCGACCTGCCGGTGGAGTTCTCCATGACGCTCACGCCGCTCGACATCTGCAACGGCTGGAGCAGCGACAGCCCCGTGAAGTTCCTGCCGGTGGTGCGCGACGCCTACCCGCAGCAGAGCGCTCCGACGGACCTCTACCCCGCCGAGCGGCTCCTGTCGGTGGATGACTATCACCCCTTCCTGCAGCTGGCGCCGCTCGTCGAGACGATTTTCACGAGTGCGGGCTATACGGTCGAGAGCAGCTTCCTGGAGTCGGACCTCTTCCGTTCGCTCTACATGAGCGGGGCCTACGTCTCGCACGACACCTCGCGGTTGCAGAGCCGCATGGGGTTCCGGGCCCGGAGGCTCACGACGGTATCGGCGCAGGCCGACATGCTGGGGCGGGTCTATGCCGACCCCTTCAGGACGGGGTACAGCGTGGGCAACATCGTCGAGTCGGCCCAGCCGCAGAGCGTCGACGAAGAGGGCGAGCTGCTGGGCGGGGAGTTCTTCAACAACGGAGGGTGCTTCCGCGAGGAGGAGGGTGCCGTCGTCTTCCGCCCGCTGAGCGAGGTGACCGTCGGCTTCGAGTACCGCATACGCTACACCACCGACCACCGGATTCTCGACCGCAACCGCCTGGCGGGATTCGACTCCATCTACCTCGGTCCGGGCAGCGACATGCGGTTCACGCTGGCGAACCGCTATGTCGACCGGCGCGGCGGGCTGAAGGCGAACTACGAGTATCGGGTGGTGGTCTTCGACCATACGGAAGGCTCCCGGTACAGGCTCACCTACATCCGCGACGGGATGGCGTCGCAGTTCTGGTGCGAATTTTCGGGCCGTTCGGCCAAGGTCACCACTCCGGCAACGGGCAAATATGCGAACCCCGTGCTCTGGCGCGAGCAGTCGGGTACGTGGCTCCGGTATGCCTCGGACTGGGCGCTCTACGACGGCTATGTCGAGGAGCGGGGACGGACGACGGTCGATGTGCGGGTCTGCTCGACGCCGGTCGCATGTTCGCCCACCTCGCCCGTGCGGTTCGACACGCTCTACTTCCACGGGGCGGAGGCGGGGATGACGCTGACACTCGACAGGTCGTGTGCGCTGCAGCCGCTCTTTTCGGGCCGTCCCGGATTCGGCGAGGTGCTCGGCTTCGGCGACGTGGCGCGTCACGAGGTGCGTCCCATCGAACTGCTCAGGGCCGTGGGCCATCTCTTCAACCTGCGCTTCTACACCGAGGAGCCGGCCCGGAAGGTGTGGATTGAACCGGCCGACGACTTCTACGGCGCGGGGGTCGACGCCGACTGGCGCGACCGCACCGACTTCTCGGAGTCGGTCGAGTTCGAGGAGCTTGCGCCCGGGTTCCACAAGCAGCGCACGTGGTGTTATGCTGCGGGCGAGGGGGCCGTGGCCCGGGCCGACGAGGAGTCGGGCGAGGTGTTCGGCGCCTGGAGCTACGTGATGTCCAGCTACGCCACGATGGAGGGCGACGAAGAGTCGCGCAATCCGCTCTTTGCCCCGGTGCTCAGCATGATGGGCGGCTACGCCAATGCGCCATCGGCATTGCTGCTGCAGGTGGGCGACCGCGATGCGGAGCTGCCCGACGGCAACATCGCCCCCACGATTGTGCGCTACTGCGGTCTCCATTCGCTGCCCGAGGGCGAACGTTGGGGCTATCCGGCCGACCGGGCCTCGTATCCGCTGGCGGCCTTCTGCTATGCGGGCGACAGCCAGACCAAGGCCTTCACCCTCACCTTCGGCAACCGCAGCGGCGCCGAGGGGCTCTGCAACCGCTACTTCGCCCAGACTGAAATCGAGGACCTTCGCCAGCGCATCACCCTCACGCTGAGGCTCGAGCCCCACGAATATGCGGCGCTCTTCACCCCCGGAACGGGCATGCCCGACATCCGCTCGCGCTTCCAGCTCGACACGGGCACGGGGGTGGTCGTCGGCGTGCTGGAGTCCATCGAGCGCTACGACCCCGAGCAGTCGAAGGCACGTTGTCGTTTCATCCGTCTGATGGAGGACCGCCTGTGACCCGCGCAGACGAACGGCTGGCCGCGATGCTGGCCAGGGAGCTCCGCGGAAGGAGCCCCGAAGAGGCGGTGCGCCTCCTCTTCGAGCGGGGATTCGTCGCCCGTACGGCCTGTGAGCGGTGGCTGCTCCGCGAGGAGGTCGAGCGGCGCATCGACGCCGGTGCGGGGTGCTGCGAGGCGATGGAGTCCGTGGCCGAGGAGCTCGGATGCTCCTACGGCAAGGTGCGCAACAGTTATTATCAAACATTCAAAAGGTAATCATGATGAAATCGGAAATTCGAATCAGGAACAGCGCCGAAATCTGTCACGTCGACATCGAGGGCGACATCGGCGTGCCGGAGGAGTGGCAGTTCGAGGAGCCCGGACAGCGGGTGGCCACCTACGAGCGGTTCCGCGCCGCGGCGGCGCGCATCGCCGCACTGGAGGCCGCCGAGGTGGTGGTCTCGATTCGCTCGACGGGCGGCGACGTGAACGATGCGCTGCTCATCTACGACGCACTGCGGGCGCTGCCGGGACGCGTCACCACACGCTGCTACGGCTACACGGCATCGGCCGCGACGCTCATCGCGCAGGCCGCCTCCGAAGGACGGCGCGAGATTGCCGCCGGGGCGCTCTATCTGATTCACAACTCGGAGTGTTCGGTCGAGGGCAACGTCGCCGAGCTGACCTCGCGCATCGAACTGCTGCGCAAGACCGACGAGCGGCTGGCCGAAATCTATGCCGCCCGCTCGGGCCGTCCGGCGGCGGAGTTCGCGGCGCTGATGGCCGAAAACAACGGCGCGGGACGCTGGCTCTCGCCCGAGGAGGCCGTTGCGGCCGGTTTGGCCGACCGGGTCATCGGGGCGGAGGCTCCGGAGCCCGATGCCGGCGGCGATGCCGCAGCGGCGGGAGGCGATGCCGAAACGGAGGAGCTCTACGGCTTCGACGAAGGCGCGGAGGAGTCCTCGGCGGAGAGACCGTCGGCGGGCGGAGCGTCGGATGCCGCTCCCGGGACCCTTGCCCGGTGGGTGCGCCGGGCCGTCCGCGGCTGGCGCGAACGGCTTTCGGGCGGTCGCGGCGGAATGCGGCGTGAAACGGCTGAGGAGCTTTCCGGCCGCGAGCCGGCTGCCGCAGCGCAATCCGGCGGAACGGCGTCCGATGCACTCCGGCGGGGCGACGATGCCCGGCCCCTGCCGGCCGATGCGGCCGTCGTGCAGCGCCGCTCGGTGCTGGCGCTGCGCGAGGCGCAGCTGCAGGTCGGCCCCACCCGGGTGCGGCCCACGGAGGACCCCTCGTGCCGCGAGCGGCTCCGTACGGCCAACGAGCGGGCCTACGCCGAGGATGCCCGTTCGTTCGCCAAGAACTGAGCCCGGAACGCCCCGAAGACCTGCCTCTCGCTGTGACCAGCAGCGGCAACCCCTAATGCTCGGTGCTGCCGGACCGCGGCCGGCGACACCCGCCATTCATCCAAACAATCAACCCATTACAAAAAAAACAGACAGTCATGAGTTTTCTCGAAAATCCCAAACAGTACACGGGCCAGGAGCTCGAAACCATCTTCTTCCGTCCGATGCTGAGCGGCCCTTCGGCCCAGGAGCTGGGCGTGCGCGTCCTCTACAACATGCCGGTGCCGACAACCGTCCAGCTGTGGGACGGTCAGCGCAACGTGCTGCAGAAGTACACGGCCGCCGGCTGGAGCGGCGGCGATGCGGCCCACCGCTACCAGAAGACCATCCAGCTCAGCCGCGTGAAGGCCGAACTGGGCTTCTCGGCCGCCGACTACTTCGCGCAGGTCTACGAGCTGATTGCCGCCCGCGCCGACGTCAACATGGACGACCTGACGGGTACGGAGCTCGAACAGGCCGAGACGACGCTCTTCAAGCAGGCCGTGGCCGAGGGCATCCGCGCGACGATGTGGATGGGCGACACGACGGGCGAGTCGGGGCTCAACACCTTCGACGGCTTCCTCAAGGCGCTCACCGCCTTCGCAGCAAGCGAGGAGGAGGGCATTCACGACTTCTCCTACACCGCTGCCGAACTCTCCTCGCCCGACGATGCCGTCGCGCTCTTCGACCGCCTGTGGACCGAAGCCGACTGCCGCCTGCAGGACCTCAAGGCCGAGGGTCAGCTCGCCTTCTTCGCCACGTCGGACATCTGCCACCTCTACGAGAAGTACCTCGACTCGAAGGGCGCCGACGCCTCCTACATCGACACGGTCAACGGCCGCCGCACGCTTGCCTACCACGGCATTCCGGTCGTCGACGTGCGCCTGGGGGCCTACCTCGCCGATTCGGAGTACCCCAAGTCGTTCTGCCTGCTGACCGACCGCCGCAACCTGGTGCTGGCGGTCAACACGGCCGACTTCCCCGGCACCGAAATCCGCATGTGGTACAACCCCGACCTGATGGAGAACCGCCAGCGCGCCACCTTCATGGCCGGATGCGACATCCTCGACGAGACGATGCTCTCCTACGCCTGGCAGCAGGCCTGACCAACCGCGGCCGACGGAGGGGGCTTCCCACTGACGGGGGCTCCCTCCGCCTCCGCACAACGACCGAACATTGAACCATGAAGAAAAAGAAGTGCAATCCGAAAACGGCGCTCGCCGTCACGGGGCGCGGCGAGCCCGAGCCGCTCTTCGGCGGCGGGCGCATCCAGAGCAACCGTTTCTGGCGCTGGGGCGACGACAACCTCTTCCCCGAGGCGCTGGCCCTCATGGCGCGCCGCTCGACCACCCATCGCCGCATCATCAACGACAAGGCCGACTACATCTCGGGCAAGGGGGTCGTCTGCGATTCCTCTTCACCGCTGCTGCAGGCCTTTGTCGAGCGGGTGAACGGCCAGGGGGAGAGTCTCCGCGGGCTGCTCAACCGGCTGGCGTTCGACAAGGCGCTCTTCGGCAACGCCTTCCTCGAGGCGGTGACCGACGAACGCCACACGCTGCTGGCGCTCTACCATCAGGACGCCTCGCGCTGCCGCCTGGCCCGCGACTCGGCCCATGTGCTGCTCCACCACGACTGGAGCGCCTTCCGCCCCTCGGAGGCGCGCACGCTGCCCCTCTATCCCCTCTATGAACGGCAGGAGGACGGCACGCTGCGCACCATGGTCCACTACAAGGACTACGAGCCGACGTTCGCCCACTACGGCGTGCCGCCCTACATCGCCGGATTCGACGTCTCGGCCATCGCCTACAAGACCGACCGATGGAACATCTCGCGGCTCGACAACTCGTTCCAGCTCTCGGGCGTCATGATGCTCGACGGCGCGGTCGACAGCGAAGCCGAGGCCGAGCGCATCGTGCGCACGGCCGAACGCAAGTTCGCCGGACGGCCCGGGCAGGTGATGTTCGTCATCAAGGAGGGCGACGAGAAGGACCACTCGCAGTTCATTCCCATCGCCTCGCAGAACGAGGGCGACTGGAAGGCGCTCCACGAGCAGGCCGTCTCGGACATCGTCGTGGCCCACTCGTGGTTCCGGACGCTGAGCGGCCTGGACTACGCCGGGGGCTTCAACGCCGAGCGCATCCTCCACGAGTACGAGGTGGCGCTCAACACGGTCATCCTCGGCGAACAGGCCGAGCTGCTCGAACCCGTGCGCAAGCTCATCGGCGAGGTGCTGGGGCTCGACGCCTCGTCGGTCGAAATCGTCAACCGTCCGCCGACCCGCTCGAAACCCATCTACATGAAGGTATGGGAGGCGCGCAAGGCCGACGGTCTGGAGTACGACCCCGAGGATGCGCGCCAGCAGCAGTTCCTCTCGGAAATCACCAAGTACAACATCCGGAGCATCGACTGACGCGCGTGCGGCGGTCCGGGCGGTCCCGGGTTCCGGGCCCGGACTCGGTCTCGGTTCCGGTTCCGGTTCCGGCCTCGGTCTCAATTCCGGGCCCGGAATGCGCCCGCCTCCGCCCCGGCTCTCCGCCTCTGCTCCGTAAAACCCCCACAAGACCATGAATACGTTGATTACCGCACGGCAGGTTGCGGAGCTCGCCTTCGATGCGGGCGAATTCCTGCCGCCCGGAGCCATCGCCGAAGCCGACATTGCAGCCGCCGAGGAGCGCTTTCTGCGCCCGGTGGTCGGGCGAGCGCTCTGCGACCGGCTCCGCGAAGGGGCCTACCCCCAGCTGCTCGACGGGTATGTCGCCCCGGCACTGGCGGCCTGCGTCCGTGTGACGGTGCAGCCGATGCTCGACATCCGCACGGGCCCCTATGGCTCGACGGCCCCCCGCTCCGACTGCTTCGAACCGGCCGACGAGGAGCAGTGCACGGCCCGCCTCCGGGCGCTGCGCCGCCGTGCGCGGACGCTGCTGCGCCGCATGTCGGAGTGGCTCGACGCCTACGCCGCGGAGCATCCCGAATATCTGCCCGACGAAAACATCCTCAAACGCTGCACCATCGATGGAAACCTTGTTCAGATACGTTAGCGGGGCGCTGGCGGGCATCGCCTCGCTCTTCGCCCCCGTCGGCCCGCTCGTAACGTGCGTCGCCCTCTTCATCGGGGTCGACTTCGTGACGGGGGTGGTGGCCGACCGCGCCGCCGCCCGGCGCGAAGGGCGCACGTGGTACTTCGAGAGCTGCGAGGCGTGGCGCACCGTGCGCAAGCTCTCGCTGGTGGTCGTTGCGGTGGGGATGGCCTGGCTGCTCGACTGCTGCGTGCTCGACTTCATGCATCTCAGGCTGGCCAACCTGCTGACGGGCTTCGTCTGCGGGGTGGAGCTGTGGTCGTTCCTCGAAAATGCCGCCCAGCTGTCGGACGCTCCGCTGTTCCGCGCCATGCGCCGCGTGCTGCGCCGCCGCGTCCACGACGGCATCGGCGGCGGGAAGGGAGGTGTGCGATGAGCCGCGGCATGAGCAACTGCAACCCGGGCAACATCCGCCGCTCGCGGACCCGCTACAAGGGGGAGGTGCGCCCCTCGCGCGACCCCGAATTCAAGCAGTTCGCCGCGCTCGGGTGGGGCTACCGGGCCATCTTCGTGCTGCTGCACACCTACCGTGTGCGCCACGGGCTCGACACCCTCGCCGCGATGATTGCGCGCTGGGCCCCGCCCTCGGAGAACCGCACCGATGCCTACATCCGTTTCGTGGCCGGACGGACGGGTATCGGCCCCGACGAGCCGCTCGATACCTTGTGCGCCGCGACGATGCTGCCGCTGGCGGCGGCCATCTCGCGGATGGAAAACGGTGTCGAGGCTCCGCAGGAGGCGCTCGAAGAGGGGTGGCGTCTCTTCCGGGCCGATTTTTCAGGATAGGGGCCTGTGGTGCCGAGTGCAGTCCCGGGGCAGCGGACCCGGCGCCGAGTGCAATCCCGGTACGGCGGACCCGACGCGGCGGCGGACGGCTCCTTCGGAACGGCTTTTCCGCACAGGGTGGGGCCGCGCCGGCGCTCCCGGCTTCTCCCGGTCCGGCGGTGGGGGTGCGGAGTCCTGCCCCTGCGTGCACGCTCCGTGAAGCCGCGACCCGGCACCCCTCCGGATGGCCGGATGGAGAAAATAGAGCCCGAAATCGGGCCGTGCGGAGCATCTGCACGGCCTTTTTTGGTATCTTTGCCCGAAATGAAACTGCACTGCCTATACGAACGGCTCGAGGGGCTCCCGATGTTGCGGGCGCTGGTGCCGGTTGTGGCGGGTATCCTCGTGGCGATGCACGTCGTGCTGCCGGGATGGTTCCTCGCCGGCGGCTTCCTGTTCTGCGGTGCCGCAGCCCTGCTGTGGCGCTCGTCGCTCCATGCGGCGGCGATGCTGTTCCTCTTCGGAGCCGGTGTGGCCGAGTGGAGAAATCCCGGGCGGCGGCTGCCGCTCGGGGAGCCGCTCCTCTGCGAGATGCAGGTCGAGGAGTTTCCGGCTGCGCGGAACGGCTACCTCTCGGTCTCGGCCCGGATGCGGTCGTGGCGCGACGGGGAGGGCGGATGGCACCCCGCCGACGCGCGGGTGATGCTGCGTGCCGACACCGCGTTGAGGCTGCAGGCGGGCGAGCGGCTTCGCTGTCGCGGCGTGGTGCGTCCCTTCCGGGGCGGTGCGGAGAGCTACCGCCGGCTGATGGCCTGCCGCGGTTATGCCGGGACGATGTGGCTCGGCGGGCGGAGCCTGCTCGAACGCTTCCCGCCGGCGGGCCTTTCGCTCCACCGTGCCGCTGCGGAGCGGCTGCACCGCCTCGGGCTCGGAACGGGTGCCGAGGCGCTCTGCCGGGCCATGGCCGCGGGTGACCGGAGCGGTCTTACGCCCGCAATGCGCGACCGCTATGCCCGCAGCGGGACGTCGCACCTGCTGGCCGTTTCGGGACTCCACGTGGGCATCGTCTTTGCGGTGGTGAACCTGCTCCTGGGGTGGCTTCCGCTGCTGCGCCGCGGCCACATCGTGCGGTGCCTGCTGGCGGCCGCCTGCATCTGGCTCTATGCCGCCGCAACGGGCTTCGCGCCCAGCACGGTGCGGGCCGCCGTCATGTTCACGATGCTGCAGGCGTCGCTCGCATCGGCATCGGGCTACGCCTCGCTCAACGCCCTTTGCGCCGCGGCGCTGCTCATGCTTGTCTGGAATCCCGGACTTCTTCTCGATATCAGCTTTCAGCTCTCGTATACGGCCGTGGCGGCCATCGTCGTGTGGGGCGTTCCGCTCTGCCGGCGGTTGCACGGCCGTTTCCGGGCGGTGAACCTGCTGGCCGACGGCGTGGCGGTGAGTCTGGTGGCGACGGTGGCCACGGCGCCCCTGGTGGCCCACACCTTCGGGCTGCTCTCGCTGTCGGGGCTGGTGGTCAATCCCGCGGCCGTCCTGCTGGGCGGTGTCGTCGTGACGGGTTCGGTCGTCTGGATGCTCCTTCCGCTCGGAGCGCTGCAGCCGCTCTTTGCGGCGCTGCTTGACGCTGCGGCCGGGGTGCTCGATGGACTGGTGGCCGCGGCCGCCGCATGGCGGTGGGGTGCCGTCGAGGTGTCGCTCTCGGGCGGTGCCACGGCGGCCATCTATGCCGCGATGGTTGCGGCGACGCTCTGGGGCGCATGCCGCGAGCCGAAAAAAACGTTAACTTTGCCCCGATGATGACACTCGATGAATACCGGCTCCTCACGGAGCCCGACGTGCGGCGCGCCGTCGAGGCCAACCGCGGGCGCAACCCCCTGGAGGTGGCGCTTGACAAGCGTCTGGCCCATGCGGCGCTCGTCGCCACACAGGTCAAGTACCTCGCCCGCGCCGCCGCGAAGCTCCCCTCGTATGCCGCCGCGGGGTGCATCCTCCCGCCGCTGGCCTTCGAGCAGGCCTCGAGCGAGGCCTGCGCCGCCCACAAGCGCATCGGCGGCGGCCGGCTGCTGGAGCTCACCTGCGGGCTGGGCGTCGACACGCTCTTCCTTTCGCGCCGTTTCGAACAGGTGGTGACGCTCGAACGCTCGGAGGTGCTCGCCGCCGTGGCGCGCGAGAACTTCCGCCGGCTGGGAGTGACGAACGTCGAGGTGGTCAACGCCCCGGCCGAGGAGTATCTGGCCCGCTGCACCGAACACTTCGACTGGCTCTATGCCGACCCCGACCGCCGGAGCGCCGACGGCCGCAAGCAGCTGCGTCTCGAGGCCTCGTCGCCCGACGTGCTGGCACTGCTGCCCCGGCTCAAGGAGGTGGCCGACCGGCTCTGCTTCAAGCTCTCGCCGCTGTTCGATGTCGACGAGGCGTTCCGTCTGTTCGGCCCCTGCCGCGTCGAGGTGGTTTCGCTCGGCGACGAGTGCAAGGAGCTGGTGGTCTCCATCGACGGGGAGCCGCCGCTGCTCGAAGCGACCGCCCTGGGGCGGGGCAGCTTCGCCCTGCCGCCCGCCGGGCGCGACGGAGCGACGCCTCCCGGGGCCTTCCTGCCCGAGCGCTACGGCTGGCTGGTGCAGCCCGACGTGGCGCTGCAGAAGTGCCGTCTGGCCCGCCGGGCGCTGGAGGGTGTGGCCGACATCTGGAGCGACAACGGCTACGGCTTTGCCGCCGGGGAGCCCCGCGACGTTCTGGGCAGGGTCTTTGCCATCGAACGCATTGAGCCCTTCGACCCGGGTCGTCTGCGCCGTGAGCTGCGGGGCTGCGGCGCCGAATTGCTCAAGCACGACTTCCCGCTCTCGGGCGAGGAGCTTGCCCGCCGGCTGGGGGTGCGCCGCGGCGGAGGGGTGCGCCTGGCCTTCACGCGAATCGAGGGGCGCTTTTGGACAATCCGCCTAAAATAGCTATCTTTACGGAGCGTGCGCGCGCCGCACCGGATACGAACAACAGCGAACCATGAAACTCAAGGAGTTGCCCACATACCTGACCGATACGCTCCTCTCACGCGAGCCGGGCGAGTTCCGCAATCCCGTCGTGCGGTGGTTCGTGCGGCAGTACCGCCTGCTCTTCTATACGGCGCGGGGCATGCGCGAGCACGACACCTTCGTGCGGAGCGCCGCACTCACCTTCTATACGCTCATCTCGGTGGTGCCCATCGTGGCGGTCATCTTCGCCGTGGTCAAGGGGTTCGGCCTGGCCGACGGCCTGGAGCAGGAGCTTTACGGCATCTTCCCCCGCAACCCCGAGATTGTCGACTATCTGGTCTCGTTCGCCGACAATGCGCTTGCACGCACGCGGGGCGGCGTGGTGGCCACCGTGGCGCTGGTGATGCTCTTCTGGTCGGTCATCCGGGTCTTCGGCTCCATCGAGAGCGCCTTCAACAACATCTGGGAGGTGAAGGTCACGCGCAACGTGGCGCGCCAGTGGACCGACTACATCTCGGTGGTGCTCATCGGCCCGCTGCTCTGGATTGTCGCCAATGCGCTGGGCTCCTATGCCGAGGAGCTGCTGGGTTTCCGCGATTCGGTCTTCTACGGACTGCTTTCGAAAGCGGCGTCGGGTGTGCTCATCTGGCTGATGTTCACGCTGCTCTACCTGATAATCCCCAATACGCGGGTGCGCTTCACGAGCGCCCTGACCGCCGGACTGGTCGCCGGTACGCTCTTCATCCTCTTCCAGTGGGGATACATCTACGTGCAGCGGTGGATGACCTCCTACAACGCCATCTACGGCAGCTTTGCGGCCCTGCCGCTCTTCCTGCTCTGGCTGCAGCTCTCGTGGGAAATCCTCCTCTTCGGCGGCGAGCTGTCGTTCGCCTACCAGAACATCGCCCGCTTCAACGAGGAGCGCGAGTCGCTGCGCATCAGCTACGACCAGCGGCGCAAGGTGCTGCTGGCGGTCATGCTGCTCGTCGTGCGCCACTTCCGCCGCGAGGGCGGGACGATGGCCGCCGAGCAAATCCGCGCGCGGATGAACCTTCCGACGCGCATCCTCAACGACGTGCTCTACCAGCTGGTGCAGGCGCGTCTGCTCATCGCCGTGCGCAAGGGCGACGGCGAGCGCGACGAGGGCTATGTGCCCGGGCAGGACATCAACTCGCTGACGCTCTACGGCGTGCTCGAAGCGGTGGAGGATGCCGGCGAGACGGCCTTTGCGCTCAACGAGAGCCTCGAACTGGCCTGCGTCGACCGCGAGCTGGAGAAGGTCAAGCTGGCGGCGCGCGACTCGGGCGACAACGTCCGTCTGGTGGACATCCCCGAATAGGGCGGGGCTGTTTCCCGAAAGAACCGAGAAAAACATGGAACTGAAACGTGTGGTAATTGTCGGCAGCGGAAATGTTGCCGAAGCATTGGCGCGGGCCCTGCCCGCAAGCGGGGCGGAGCTCTGTCAGGTCTTCGCCCGCAACCGTGAGCGCGGACCCCGTGTGGCGGCGCTCGGCGGCACGACCTGGACGGCCGACCCCGACCGCCTGGCCGAGGCCGACCTCTACCTCATCGCCGTGAGCGACCGCGCCGTGGGCGAGGTGGCCGCCTCGCTGCGGCTTCCCGACGGGGCGGTGGCGGCCCATACGGCCGGCAGCGTGCCGCTCGATGCGCTTGAGGCCTTTCCGCGGCGGGCGGTCATCTACCCGCTGCAGACCTTCACGGCGGGCCGGGCCGTCGATTTCGCCCGCGTGCCGCTCTTTCTGGAGGCCTCCGACAAAGGGACCTACCAGGCCGTGGAACGCTTTGCGCGGCGCCTCTCGTCGCAGCTCTATCCGGCCGATTCGAAGCGCCGGGGCATACTCCACCTGGCAGGGGTGCTGGCCTGCAATTTCGTCAATGCGCTCTATGCCGCCGGCGAACGCACCCTTGCCCGCGAAGGGCTCCCCTTCGAGGCGCTCCGGCCGCTGATAGCCGAAACGGCCGCCAAGGCCCTTGCGGCCCCGTCGCCTGCCGCCGTGCAGACCGGCCCCGCCGTGCGGGGCGACCTCCCGACGCTGGAGCGCCACCGCGCGCTGCTCGCCGAGGAGCCGCTGTTGCTGGAAATCTACAACTTAATGAGTCGATACATATGGGAAACTTCAAGGAAGATATAGCCCTTACGGAGGCCTTCATCTTCGATGTCGACGGGGTGATGACCGACGGAGCCATCATTCCGCTGCCCGAAGGGGGCTTCCTGCGCCGCTACAACGCCAAGGACGGCTACGCGCTGGCCTATGCCGTGCGGCAGGGCTACAAGGTGTGCGTCATCTCGGGCGGCCACGGTGCCACGCTCGAGCGCCGTCTGCGGATGCTCGGCATCACGGACTACTACACGGACTGCATGGACAAGATTGCCGCCATGCGCGAATTTTTCGAACGCGAGGGGCTGGACCCGGCCCATGTCATCTACATGGGTGACGACATCCCCGACCTGGAGTGCATGCGCCTGGTGGGTATTCCGGTCTGTCCGGCCGATGCCGCATCGGAGGTCATCGAGGCGTCGCGCTACGTCTCCGAATTCCGCGGCGGGCAGGGTGCCGTGCGCGACATCGTCGAGCAGGTGCTCCGCGCGCGCGGCGACTGGGCCCGCAATTCGAAGGGGGTAACCCCCGCGTCGATGGTCCCCTCGCGGTAGGTGCCGGTGCCCGCCGTTGCCGGCCGATGGCCGCATCGCGGGCGAGACGTAGCCTGCCGCCGGTGCGGTGCTGCCGGGAATGAAAGGTGCCGTGAATGAAAAGACGGGACGGAGCCCTCGCAAAAGGGGTTCCGTCCCGTCTTCATCATGATTGTTGCGTCGCGGTTGTGCCGGAGTCCGACGCCGCGGCGTTCACGCTGTTTCCCGGAGCGTGGCCTTTCGCCCGCTCTTTCGGCGGGCGGTTTGTCGCTTCCGGCGCGGCGGCTCAGGCCATGCCGCGCAGGTGCTTCTCCCAGGCCCAGGCTGCGCGGAGCGTGTCGTCGAGCGAACGCTCGGCCCGCCATCCCAGCTCGGTGTTGGCGTAGCTCGGGTCGGCCCAGATGGCGACGATGTCGCCCTCGCGGCGGCCGACAATCCGGTAGTTGAGCTTCACGCCGTTGGCCTGCTCGAAGCGGTGCACCAGCTCGAGCACCGAGACACCGCGGCCGGTGCCGATGTTGAAAATCTCGTAGGAGGCCTTGCTCCGTCCCTCGACCATGCGCGAGATGGCCGACACGTGGGCACGGGCCAGGTCGACCACGTCGATGTAGTCGCGGATGCACGAACCGTCGGGCGTCGGGTAGTCGTCGCCGAAGACGCTCAGACACTCGCGTACGCCGGCGGCCGTCTGCGTGATGTAGGGGACGAGGTTCTGCGGCACGCCGCGCGGCAGCTCGCCGATGAGGGCCGAGGGGTGTGCGCCGATGGGGTTGAAGTAGCGCAGCGCGATGCCGCACAGCCCGTCGTAGGCGGCCAGCGAGTCGCGCAGGATATCCTCGCTCATCTGCTTGGTGTTGCCGTAGGGCGAGGTGGCCGGCTTGCGGGGCGTCTGCTCGGTGACGGGGAGCTTGTCGGCCTCGCCGTAGACGGTGCACGACGACGAGAAGACGATGTTGCGGCGCCCGAACTCGCGCATGAGGCGGATGACGTTCATGAACGAGGTGAGGTTGTTTTGGTAGTACTCCAGCGGCTTCTGGACCGATTCGCCCACCGCCTTCGATGCGGCGAAGTGAATCACCGAGTCGAATTCATACTGCTCGAAGACCTTGCGGAAGGCCTCGTAGTCGCAGCAGTCGACCTCGACGAAGGGAATCTCGCGTCCCGTGATTTTGCGGACGCCCTCGACGGCCTTGAGGTCCGAATTGGAGAGATTGTCGACGATGACCACGTCGTAACCCGCCTCGATGAGCTCGACCGAGGTGTGCGAGCCGATGTATCCGGCACCGCCGCTGACCAGCACGGTCTTTTTCTTGTTCTGCTCCATAACCCTGTTGAATGTTTTGCTTGTTGTCGTTGCATGTGCGGCGGCCCGAGACCGCCTCTCCGCGCGGCCGTCCCGACGGGGACCGCCGGCTCCGGCAAAGTTAACCATTTTCACCGGATGCTGTCATCTGCCGGACCTTATTTTGAATGTCGTACCTTTTAATTTATCGAAAAACGATAAAAAATTGTTGATATTTCGAAAATAATCCCTATATTTGCTCGTGATAAACCGTGACGCAACGTCACTCCGAATTAAAAAAACACTCTCCGCACATGGACATACTCAGCGTCGAGCACGTCTCGAAACGGTTTGCCGAACATACGGCTCTCGACGACGTCTCGCTCAGCATTCCCCGAGGCTCGGTCTACGGCCTGCTGGGGCCCAACGGCGCCGGCAAGACGACGCTCATCCGCATCATCAACCGCATTACGGCCCCCGACAGCGGCCGCGTGCTCTTCGACGGGCGCGAAATCGCCCCCGAAGATGTCTGCCGCATCGGCTATCTGCCCGAGGAGCGCGGCCTCTACAAGAAGATGAAGGTGGGCGAGCAGGCCATCTTCTTCGCCCGCCTCAAGGGGCTCTCGCGCCGCGAGGCGACCGTGCGGCTGAAGGAGTGGTTCGAGCGCTTCGGCATCCAGAGCTGGTGGGGCAAGCGTGTCGAGGAGCTCTCGAAGGGCATGGCCCAGAAGGTGCAGTTCATCGTCACGGTGCTGCACCGCCCCGAGCTGCTCATCTTCGACGAACCCTTCTCGGGCTTCGACCCCATCAACGCCAACCTGCTCAAGGAGGAAATCATGGCGCTGCGCGACCAGGGGGCGACGGTCATCTTCTCGACCCACAACATGTCGTCGGTCGAGGAGGTGTGCGACCACATCACCCTCATCAACAAGTCGCACAACATCCTTTCGGGACGCGTCGACGACATCCGCCGCCGCCACGGCAACAACATCTTCGAGCTCTACTACCGGGGCGACGAGGCGGCGCTGCGCGAGGCGCTCGCCCCTCTGTGCGAGGTGATGGGTGCGGCCGACGAGCCGACGGCCGACTACTCCTCGCTCAAGCTCCACGTGGAGGACGACTCCCGCGTACGCGAGGTGATTTGCCGGGCCAACGAGGCGGTCGAACTCCGCTCCTTCACCGAAATCATCCCCTCGATGAACGATATCTTCATCCGTGCGGTCAACGGCACGCTCTGAGCCGCCGCCCGAAAAACTTTCCGGCCATGAACGCACGAATCCGAAGCACCATCCGCCGCACGCTGCTTGCGGCTACCGTACTGCTTCTGCTGGGCTGCCTCTTCACGGGTGAACGGCCCGGCGTGAAGCTCTGGCTCTCTGTCGGCCTGCTGCTGGCGACCCACCTGCTCTCGCTCCGCGAGTCGCTGCGCTCCGCGCAGTCCGAAGAGGGGGCAGAGCAATCCGCCGGCACTCCGGCCGGGGCGCCCGCTGCCGGGCAGGCCTCGGCGGGGATGCAGCGCCGCGACGAGTCGGCACGCCCGTCCTGGCGCCGCAGCCTGACGGCGCCCCAGATTACGGGACTGCTCCTCTTCGTGGTCTCGGTCAACGAGGCGCTGGCCTGCGTGCGCCTGATGGCGCGGGGCGGCGAAGCCTCGCTGCCGCTGGCCCTTGCCGTACTGCTCTCGGCGGGCGGCCTGTGGTATCTGGTAAGCCACGGAAAACAAGCATAGGAATACAAACTGCAACTGCGAACAAGAGAAACTGACCATGTCGAACATCTCCATCATCATCGGACGCGAGTTCAACGAACGCGTCCGCAAGAAATCCTTCATCATCACCACGCTGCTCATGCCCGTGCTGATGCTCGTCCTGATGGCGGCACCGGCCCTCATCATGAACTTCTCGAAGGGCGAGCTGAAACGCATCGCCGTCATCGACGAGAGCGGACTGGTGGCCCCCGCACTCGAGAGCAACGAGGAGATTGCCTACGAGCCAACCTCGCTGACGACCGACGAGGCCCGCAGGGAGCTCACCGATTTCTTCGGCGTCCTCTACATCGGCTCCGACATCCTGCAGAACTCCTCCAACGTGCGGCTCTACGCCAACTCGTCGACCTCGCTCTCCATCGAGAGCGACATCACCGGCCAGATTGAGCGGATACTCGAGGCCGAGAAGCTCAAGAACTACCACATCGACAACCTGCAGCAGATTCTCGACGAGGTGAAGACCACCGTCACGCTGCAGACCTTCCGCAACGACAAGTCGCAGGAGGAGGATGCGCAGTCCCAGTCGTCGGCCGTGGCCACGGCGACGGGCTACATCCTGGGCTTCGTGCTCTACATGTTCCTGCTCATCTATGGCTCGATGGTCATGCAGTCCGTAATCGAGGAGAAGAACAACCGCGTGCTCGAGGTGATTGTCTCGTCGGTGCGCCCCTTCGAACTGATGATGGGCAAAATCCTCGGCGTGGCTGCCGTCGCCGTGGTGCAGGTGCTCATCTGGGGCGTGCTGATTGTTGTGGCGGGGAGCGTCGTGATGCCGCAGCTGATGCCGGCCGACGCCATGGCCAGCGTCCAGGCCATGCAGCAGGGCATGCCCGACGCCGCGATGGGCGGCATGGATTCCGACATGCTGCAGATTGTGGCGGCCCTGACCGATTTGGGTTACATCGTCAAGATTTTCGTCTGCCTGCTGTTGTTCATCGTGGGTGGCTATCTGCTCTACTCGGCGATGTTCGCCGCCGTGGGTTCGGCCGTGGACAACGTCCAGGACGCCTCGCAGCTGCAGATGCCCGTCACGCTGCCAATCATCCTCGCGCTGCTGATGATGATTGCCGTCATCAAGGACCCCAACTCGCCGCTGGCCTTCTGGTTCTCGCTCATCCCCTTCACCTCGCCCGTGGTGATGATGGCGCGCATCCCCTACGGCATCCCCGCGTGGGAGGTGGCCCTTTCGCTGGTGCTGCTCTACGCCTCGTTCGTGGCGATGGTCTGGCTGGCCGGCAAAATCTACCGCGTGGGCATCTTCATGTACGGCAAGAAGCCGACCTTCAGGGAGTTGCTCAAGTGGATGAAGTACAAGTATTGACCCCGCGCTGCCGGCCCCGTGCCGGCTGTGGTGCGGCGGCGGAGCCCTTCCTGTGCGGGAGGGGCTCCGCCGTTTTTTCCGCTCCGCGCGGCACTGCGTCGGGCGGGCATTTGCGAACTCGCGCTTTTTTCCTATCTTTGCCAAGGTATTGACAACCTTCCGCCATGAATATTTCGCAAGACCGGATTGACGCCCTGCGCGCGATGCTCGTTCGGCCCGGACAGCAGATTGTGATTGTCTCCCACACCAATCCCGACGGCGACGCCGTCGGTTCGTCGCTCGCCTGGAGCGACGTGCTCACCTCGATGGGACACCACGTCACCTGCATCGTACCCAACAAGTACCCCTATTTCCTCGACTGGATGCCGGGCATCTCCGACGTGGTCATCTTCCGCACCGACGCCGAAGGCCGTGCCGCCCGCGCCATCGCCGGGGCCGACATCATCTTCTGCCTCGACTTCAACGCCCTCTCGCGGCTCGAGAACCTGAGCGAGACGCTCGCCTCGAACACCACGGCGCGCCGCGTGCTCATCGACCACCACCTCTCGCCCGCCGAGGGGTTCGACATCGCCTTCTCGCACCCCGAGTCGTCGAGCACCTGTTTCCTGGTCTATACGCTCATCGAGCGGATGTTCGGCACCGACGCCATCACGCTCAAGATGGCCGAGGAGCTCTACGTCGGCATGATGACCGACACGGGCAACTTCGCCTTCTCGTTCCTCACGCCCGAGCTGTTCCGCGCCGTGGCGGTGCTCGTCGAGAAGGGCATCCACATCCCGACGCTCCACAACAACGTCTACAACGCCTATACCGAGGGCCGCGCACGGCTCTTCGGCTACGCCATCAACCGCAAGATGGAGCTCATCGAGGACGGCACGGTGGCCTACATGTCGCTCAAGGAGAGCGAGATGCGCCGCTTCCAGTTCCAGCAGGGCGACAGCGAGGGCTTCGTCAACTATGCGCTCACCATCCGCAAGGTGAAGATGTCGGCCATGTTCCTGGCCCACCGCAAGTTCATCCGCATCTCGCTCCGCTCGCGCGGCGATGTGGACGTCAACCTCTTCGCCCGCAAATACTTCGACGGCGGCGGCCACAAGAATGCCGCCGGCGGCAAGTCCTACCTCACGATGGAGGAGACCATCGCCCACTACATCCGCTCGGTGCGCGAATTTGCCGAGCAGGGCGGTCTGGGTTAACACCGCGCCTCCGATGGACGACTTCCGACTCCGCGTCTTCATCGCGGCGGCCCGTACGCTCAGTTTCACGAAGGCCGCCGAGGAGCTCTTCATCTCGCAGCCGGCCGTGAGCAAGCATGTCTGTGCGCTCGAGTCGGCCTACGGCGTGACGCTCTTCAACCGTCGGGGCAGCCGCCTCGAACTGACGCCGGCGGGCGAGGTGCTGCTGGGGTGCGCCGAGCGGCTCGAAGCCGAGTACCGGCGCATGCAGTACGAGATGAGCCGCTGCACCGAACGGCTCGAAGGCGAGCTGCGCCTCGGAGCCAGCACGACGGTCGCCCAATACCTCCTGCCGCCGATTCTCGCCCGTTTCACGACCCGCTATCCCGACCTGCGCGTCACCCTTCTGTCGGGCAACAGTGGCCAAATCGAGCAGGCGCTCGAACGGGGCGCCGTCGACCTGGGTATCGTCGAGAGCCTCAGCCACCGCAACGGTCTCTTCTACGACCTCTTCACCGAAGACGAACTGGTGCTGGTCACCCGTCCCGACGGGGCCTGCGGCTCGCTCGAGAGCGTGACGCCGCGCCAGTTGTGCGACCTTCCGCTCGTCCTGCGCGAAGGGGGTTCCGGTACGCTCGAGGTGATTGCCGCCGCCCTGGCGCGTGTCGGCATCCGCCTGCCGATGCTCCGGATTGTGATGCGGCTCGACAGCACCGAGGGCATCAAGGCCTTCGTCCGCAACAGCGATGCGCTGGCGATTGTCTCGGTGATTTCGGTGGTCGACGAACTGCGCCGCGGCACGCTGCGCGTGGTCGACATCGAGGGCCTTTCGCTGCACCGCAACTTCTCGTTCGTCCATCCCGCCGCCGAACTTCCCGAGACGGTCCGCCGTTTTACGGAGTTCGCACGCGCCTCGTTATAACCTCAGGTTATGGCGTATAACTATTTTCCGTTTTGCCGACTCCGCCCGGTTTCCTAATTTTGCGACCGTAACAGTACGTAACAAGGAGCCCGCGGCCGTGCGGCCGCGCTCCGCAAAACCGCAAAACCGAAACCGTCAAAACCCTGAAAGACATGATGAAAAAAGGCAACCGGGCCAACACTCTGCACGGCATTCTGCTCATTGCGCTCTTCTCGTTCGCGGCGTTCTACATCGCCGATATCCCCGTCGTACGACGTCTCTCGTTCAGTCCGCTCATCGTGGGCATCATCCTCGGCATGCTCTATGCCAACAGCCTGCGCAACCGCCTGCCCGAGACGTGGGTGCCGGGCATCAAGTTCTGCACCAAGCAGCTGCTGCGCTGGGGCATCATCCTCTACGGTTTCCGTCTGACGCTGGCGCAGGTAGCCGCCGTGGGCGTTCCGGCCGTGGTGGTCGACCTGGTGGTGGTCGTGGTGACCATCCTGGGCGGCGTGGCGCTCGGCCGCCTCATGCGCATCGACCGCGACACGGCGCTGATGACCTCGACGGGCAGCGCCATCTGCGGTGCGGCGGCCGTGCTGGGCGCCGAGCCGGTGGTCCGCTGCGAGGGCTACAAGACCGCCATCGCCGTCTCGACGGTGGTGATTTTCGGCACCCTGTCGATGTTCCTCTATCCGATTATGTACCGCACGGGGCTGCTCGACGGGCTCACGGATACGGGCGTGGCCATCTATACGGGCAGCACACTCCACGAGGTGGCCCATGTGGCCGGGGCGGGCAACGCCATGGACCCCACCGACTCGCTGGGCATCGCCGCGACGGCCACCATCACCAAGATGATTCGCGTCATGATGCTGGCCCCCGTGCTGGTGGTCATGAGCTTCGTGCTTGCCCGCCGACGCCGCGAAACCGCTGTCGCCGGAACGTCGGCCGACGCCCCTGCGGGCAAGAGCCGCATCACCATCCCCTGGTTCGCCTTCGGATTCATCGGTGTCATCTGCCTCAATTCGCTGCTGCAGTACCTGCTGGGAGTCGACACCGTGAAGGATATTCCGCTCAACGGCGCCATCGAGTACATCGACACCTTCCTGCTGACGATGGCCATGACGGCGCTCGGCACCGAGACGAGCATTGACAAGTTCCGCCAGGCGGGGGCCAAGCCCTTCCTGCTGGCCGGGGCGCTCTACGTGTGGCTGGTCGTGGGCGGCTATCTGGTGACGAAGTACGTGGTCGAATGGTTGTAACGGTTCCGGCCCCCGGGGCGGAGAGCGGCCTCTTTCCGCCGGTCGGGGTGCCGAACGTATGGGATTTGAGTATGGAACACAACGAAACGTTTGTCCGCATCCGGCTCGGAACCGCTGCGGAGGGAGACGAGGCGGCCGAACTGCTGCTCTGGCCGGCCGCACGCCCCAACGGTCAGGCGGTTGTCGCCTGCCCGGGAGGCGGATTCAACCAGGTGGCGCTCGAGCGTGAGGGCTACCCCTTCGCCCGGTGGTTCAACGAGCGGGGCGTGACCTATGCCGTGCTCTGCTACCGCATGCCGCGGGGCCGGGCCGGGGTTCCGGCCGAGGATATCCGCTGCGCCCTGGCGCTCATGCGCGAACGGGCAGCCGAGTGGGGCATAACGCGCCTCGGCGTGATGGGGGCCTCCATCGGCGGCCACGTCGCCTCGACGGCCGCCACGCTCTTCGACGGGGAGGAGCGCCCGGATTTCCAGGTTCTGCTCTACCCCGTCATCTCCATGCTCGACGCTTGGGCCCACCGCCCCTCGCGCGGCCGGCTGATGGGCGAGAACCTCTCGGCGGAGCTCTGCGAGCGCCTCTCGCTCGAGCTGCACGTCACGCCGCAGACCGCTCCGGCCTTCATCGTGCTGGCCGAGGACGATGCGGTCGTCCCGCCGATGCACTCGCTGCGCTACTACGAGGCGTTGTGCACTCACGGCGTGCCGGCGCAGCTGCACGTCTACCCGCGCGGCGGCCACAGCTTCGCCTTCGACGACGCCTTCTCCTACAAGGCGCTCTGGCTCGCCGAGCTGGAGCGGTTCCTCGCGGAGGTGTGACCTCCGGCGGCGGGGGACCCCTCCGGACCGCTTCGACGCCGAAAAAGCCTCGCTTCCCGGTTGAGGGAGGCGGGGCTTTTTCGTTTTGCGGTTTGTGCGGCATCTCCCGGCCGTGCGGCTCCATGCCGGCCGGATGCGGACCGGGCGTGAGACTGCGGCCGTCGGGAGGTCGGCCGAAGTCCGACAGCGGGTGGGGCCGCGGTGCTCCGGGACGAATCCCGGGCGCGGGTCGCCTGCCGGGGGGGGAGGCTACTCCTCCAGACGGGGTTCCGTGAGGCTCTTGTGGCCCGAATAGCGGAGCACCCGCTCGCGGACGAAGTCGGCCGTGCGGCGGAGCTGCTCCGTCGTGAAGGGTGCGGGATAGCTCATCAGCACCAGCGGATGGGGCGCAAAGGGCTCCTCGTAGGAGGGGTGGATGTAGCGGCAGGGATTCTCGACGAACCCCAGACGCCGGTAGAAGTGCAGCCGGCGGATGGCAATCTCCTCGACCGGAGGCTCGATTTCGAGCACCACCGGTTCGGCGACGCTCCGGCAGAAGGCCGCCAGCGCCTCGGAGCCGATGTTGTGCCCCCGCATGGCGGGCGAGACGGCCAGGTGTTCGAGGTAGTGGAACCCTTCGTCCCTCCAGCGGAAGAAGATTCCCGCCAGCCAGTCGCCCAGCCAGATGCCCTCGGCCGCAAAGGCCGGGTCGTCGAATGCCCGTACGTAGTTGTCGAGCGAACGTTTTTCGCATGGCGGGAACGACTCCTGGTAGATGGCCCAGGCCTGCTCCCAGCCTTTGTCCGCCGTCGAGCGGAACGGAATGAATCGCAGGTCGGTGTTCATGTCTGATTCGGTTTTCGGACAAAGGTACGGATTTTTCCGCAGCCGGGCAAACCGGCGAGGCTCCGTTCCGACGATTTTTCGGGGCGTGTGGCGTCTGAATTCCGAAACAAAGCCGTACCTTTATCCCCGCATGCAGGCCTGTCGGCAAACGCCGGTGTGCCGAGCCCCCGGTTTTGCGCCGCCCGAGGAGCGATGCCCGGCATCCGGCCCCCTCCCCGCAGCCGGCCGCGGCCCATGCGACCCGAACCTCCCGACCATGAAGAACAAACCGATTTTCACCTTCCGCGACGCCGAGAAACAGACGGCCCCCGTGGCCTTCATGACGATGCTCAAACCCGCCGGTTCGAGCTGCAACCTCGACTGCCACTACTGCTACTATCTGGACAAGGCCGTTCAGTACGGCGGCCGTCAGGCGGTGATGAGCGACGAGCTGCTCGAACGCTACGTCCGCCAGTACATCGAGGCCAACGAGGTCCCCGTCGTGCAGTTCTGCTGGCACGGCGGCGAGCCGCTGCTGCTGGGAATCGACTTTTACCGGAAAGCCCTGGCGCTCCAGCAGAAGTATGCCGACGGCAAGCGCATCGAAAACACGTTGCAGACCAACGGCACGCTGGTCGACGAGCGGTGGTGCGAGCTCTTTGCCGCGAACAACTTCCTGGTGGGGCTCTCGCTCGACGGGCCGCAGGACATCCACGATGCGTTCCGCGTGACGAAGGGCGGACGGCCGACCTTCGAGCGGGTGATGCAGACGGTCGCGATGTTCCGGCGCGGCGGCGTGGAGTACAATACGCTGAGCGTCGTCAACCGCCTTTCGGAGGGGCGCGGCGCGGAAATCTACCGTTTCTTCCGCGACGAGGTCCGGAGCCGCTACATGCAGTTCCTGCCCGCCGTCGAGCATGTGGTCGACGTGGAGGGCTTCCACCGTCCGCTGATTGTTTCGCCCGACCGCGAGGGGGCGCGGCTGGCCGAGTGGTCGGTCTCGGCACGCGGCTACGGCAACTTCCTGTGCGATATCTTCGACGAGTGGGTCGTCCGCGACGTGGGGCAGTACTACGTCCAGATGTTCGACGCCACGCTGGCGCAGTGGTGCGGCGTGCAGCCGGGCGTCTGCTCGATGGGCGAGACGTGCGGCGATGCGCTGGTGGTCGAGCACAACGGCGACGTCTACTCGTGCGACCATTTCGTCTATCCCCAATACCTGCTGGGCAACATCCGCGAGCAGACGCTCGCCGAAATCTACCGTTCGCCGCAGCGGCGCGAATTCGGCCTTGCCAAGCGCAACACGCTGCCGCGCGAATGCCTGCGCTGCAAATACTATTTCGCCTGTCGGGGCGAATGTCCCAAGCACCGTTTCGAGCGGGGCAGCGACGGCTACCCCAAGAATTCGCTTTGCGAGGGGCTGCTGCGCTACTTCCGCCACGTGGAGCCCTACATGGAGCAGATGCGCGACCTGCTCTCGAGGCAGCAGTCCCCGGCGTGGGTGATGCCCTTCGCGCGCAAGCGCATGGGGCTGATGTAGCCCCTCCCTTCAGCCCGTCCTCGTGTCCGGTGCGAACCCTAAACCGGCAGCCCGGACGAATCCTGCGATTTGTCCGGGCTGCATGTTCTTTCCCGGCACCGGGAGGCGCGGGGCGGTCAGAGGTTGATGCGGTTCCCTTCGGCGAAGCGGGCGTCGAGGATGAGCTGCACCTGGTCGAAGAGCTCCTCCTCGTCGAGCGTGCCGCTCAGCGAGTAGAACTTGCTCTGTGCCGAGCCGTACTGGAGCATGCGCTCCATGTTGCACCCCTCCACGCCGCAGACGATGACCGCGTCGATGCGCTCCTCGTGGTGCAGCAGGGCGTTGTAGAAGGCGAGCAGCCGTTCGTTTGACGATATCCGCCTTGCGTGGAGCAGCAGCCCCGTGCCGCGGGAGCCGAACTCCTCGGGCGCGTCGATGGTCTGCAGGGCGTAGTGGCGGGCAATGCGGCGGGTCGCCGCTTCGGGAAATCCGTAGAGTACGATGTTCATGGCGATGCGTGTTTTTTGAAAAAAAGGCGCGGCAAGTTACTAACCTCTTATACTATACTTTTTCGACGACTTGTTATTATGGCAGACAACGAGTCCCTGTGTGCCGCGCCTTTTTAGGATGGATAAGAACGGGTCGGATGCGGCGGCCGTCGGGTGTGGGGTCCGGATGATTTGCGGGAGCGGATTCAAGTCCCGGAGGGCGGCCAGTCGGGGCTGGCGGCGGCCCTCGGCTGCCTGGTCTGGCGGGGACGGACGGCGGCGTGCCGGTGCTGCCTCCTGCGGTCCTTTGTGAGGGCCTGCGGTGTCGGCGGTCGTCCGCGGGTGGCCGTCGGGCGGGGTCCGGCCGTCATCGACGGCCAATCTCCTCCATGCGGCGGGCCCTCTGCCGGTCCGGTGCAGGCGGTGCGGCGTGCGCTTCCGCTGCGGGGAGTGCATCGCATGCCCGCGGCGGGCCCTGCAACGGCGAAAGGGTCCGTACCCCTCCTTCTCCGATACTCTTTTCTTGTTGAATCGCTTCCGAAATCGAACGGCCATCCCTCGGGCGAGTCCGACATCGAATCGATTTGGCAGGTCTTCTGACTTGCTCCTGTTCCGAAGCCTTCCCGGCACGCAGGGCCAGTGGCTGAGATATTCGGAATTTTGCGGAGCTTCACAGCAGCGGGACTGTCCGGGATTTTCACCCGATTCCCTTTTCATCCTTGCCCCGGTCGGGGCGTCGGAACCAAATCTCCGGGAACAAATATAACGGATAAATCCGAAAATCGGAGCGCCGGGAGCAATAATTTTTCGGCAAACCTCCCTGCAGAGCCCCGAAACGACTATTTTTGCGGTATGGAAACTCTGCTTCGTTACCGCGCCGAGGATTTCACCGCGACGCTCCCCCTGTCCGACTATCTGGCCCGCTTCCGCGATGCCGGCCGCATCGCCGGCTACTGCCGCAGCTGTCCCCGCTACGGCGCCACGTGGGTCTGTCCGCCCTTCGGATTCGATGTCGAATCGCTTTTCGAGGGGTGCACGACGGCGCTCATCGTCGCCACGCGCATCACCCCCATCCCGGCCGGGGCGCCCCTTGCCGCGGCGCGCGAGGTGATTCGTCCCGAGCGGCTGCGGCTCGAAGAGCGGCTGCTCGACCTCGAAGGGCGCTTCGGCGGCCGCGCCTTCACCTGCGTGGGGGAGTGCTTCGCCTGCCCCGGCGAGCCCTGCACCCGCCCCGAAGGGCTCCCGTGCCGCCATCCCGAGCGGGTGCGGCCCTCGCTCGAAGCGTGCGGCTTCGACCTCGAGCGCACCGCGTCGGAGCTCTTCGGCATCGAGATGCTCTGGGGCCGCGACGGGCGGCTGCCCGAATACCTGACACTCGTCTGCGGCCTTTTCCACGGCCATGCGGCCGACGACGTGCGCTGGTAGCCGCCGCCCGCGGCCGCCTGCCGCCGGAGCGCTTCGTCCCGCCCGCTACGCTGTCCTGCCTGTCGACTCTCCGTCTGCGGCCGGCCGTTTTCGCCGGGTCCCGCCCCTGCTGCCCGCTGCGGGTTTCTCTCCGTTTCTGCCGCGCCCATCCTCACCTTGCGGCCCGTCTCAGCCCGCCCTGCTGTCCCGCCTGCCGGCTCTCCGCCCGCGCCGGAATATCCCGAAAAGTGGGGTTTGACTTCCGCTGCCGACGCCGCTATCTTTGCCCTTGCGAAATGCCTGATTCGGAAGAAAATGCGCCCCGGCCGCCGAAAAGGGGCCGCCCGGCGCTCCGTTTCGCAAAAAAAAGCATATCTTTGCCCCCAGACCGTCCGTGCGATGCGTAAACGACTGAAAAACATAGGCGCCCTGCTGCTTCTGGTACTCTTTGCCGGGTACTGGAGCTGCGTGACGCTCTTCCCCCACGTCCACCGCATCGACGGCCTCCTCTACGTCCACTCGCACCCCTATTCGGGTCCGGCCGACAACCCGACGCACAGCCACTCCGCGCAGCAGTTCCAGCTCATCGCCCACCTCTCGCTGCTGGTCATGGCCCTCGCGACGCTCGCAGCCCTGGTCCGCTGCCCCGAAGGGCGCACCTTCCTCTTCGGACCGCTCCGCCCCGCACGCCGCTCCTTCGCACCGATGCGGAGCTGCCCGCTCCGGGCCCCTCCCTGCCTCTGAACCGGCTCCGGCCCCGCCGCCGGAGGGGAGCATCCCGCCCGCGGTGCCTCCACACCCCGTGCATACCCCGCACTACATGCCCTGCGCACGTCCCGTGCATCCGGGTGCACCTTTCGGGTGCATCGTACCCATGCGCGCTCCCCGTTTGCGCGCCGCCCCGCCGCGGCGGCGCCCCGCCGTGCCGCACCCCTGCGGCGCGTGCAATCCGCCATTCACAACCCAACGAAACAACCCCACATGAAAAGATACCTTGCGGGAGCACTGCTCCTGCTGCTCCTTGCCGTCGCCGCGCCGCTGCGCGCCGACGAGCACCCCGCGCGTCCCGGCCGGCCGAGCGACGCCAACATCACGGGCCACGTCGTCGACGCCCGCACGGGCGAGCACCTGGCCTACGCCACCGTGACCGTCGAGGGGACCACCCTCGGCCTCTCGACCGACGCCACGGGCCACTACTTCCTCAAGAACCTCCCTACGGGCAGCTTCACGCTCGTCGCCTCGTCGGTGGGCTACGGCACGGCCCGTCGGCAGGTCGAGACCGAGGCCGGCAAGACCCTCGAGGTGAACTTCAGCCTCGAGGAGGAGGCCCTCTCGGTCGACGAGGTGGTCGTCTCGGCCAGCCGCACCGAGCGCAACAAGCGCTATTCGCCCACCATCGTCTCGGTGGTCGGCGAGAAGCTCTTCGACGCCACGGCGTCGTGCAACCTGGCCGAGTCGATGAACTTCCAGTCGGGCCTGCGCGTCGAGAACAACTGCAGCAACTGCGGCACCGTGCAGCTGCGCATCAACGGCCTGGAGGGGCAGTACTCGCAGATACTGCTCGACAGCCGCCCCATCTTCAGCACGCTGGCCACGGTCTACGGCCTTGAGCAGCTCCCCGCCTCGATGATTGAGCGCGTCGAGGTGATTCGCGGCGGCGGCTCGGCCCTCTTCGGCGCCAACGCCATCGGCGGCGTGGTCAACATCATCACGCGCGAGCCGCAGCGCAACACCGTCTCGCTCTCGGGAACGACCTCCATCCTCGAGGGGGGCTCGCTCGACCTGGGGGCCTCGCTCAACGGCGCCTTCGTCTCGGACGACTATCGCGCCGGGGTCTACCTCTTCGGCATGGTGCGTGAGCGCGACGCCTACGACCGCAACGGCGACGGCTTCTCCGACATCCCGAAGCTCAACTCCGAGACGGCGGGCTTCCGCGCCTACTACAAACCCTCGGCCTATACCCGTCTGACGGCCGAGTACCACCACATCCACGAGTTCCGCCGCGGCGGCAACGCCTTCGACCAGCCGCCCCACAACGCCGACATCGCCGAGCAGCTCGACCATCAGATTGACGGCGGCGGGCTGAAGTTCGACTACTTCAGCCCCGACAACCGCCACCGGCTGGGGCTCTACCTCTCGGCGCAGAACATCGACCGCAACAGCTACTACGGTGCCGGCCGCAACCCCGACGCCTACGGCACCACGAGCGACCGCACGCTGGTGGCCGGCGCGCAGTACACCTACTCGTTCGAGCGGCTCTGGTTCTCGCCCGCCGAGCTGACGGCCGGCGTCGAGTACAACGGCAACGCGCTGCACGACCGCTACGTGGGGCTGGGGCGCGACCTGCGGCAGACGACCCACAGCACGGGCCTCTTCTTCCAGAATGAGTGGCGCAGCGACCGCTTCAGTCTGCTCCTGGGCGGCCGCGTCGACAAGCACAACCTCATGCGCAATGTCGTCTTCTCGCCGCGCGTCAACCTGCGCTACACCCCGCACGAGCAGGTCGGCCTGCGGTTGAGCTACTCGAGCGGCTACCGCGCCCCCCAGGCCTACAACGAGGACCTGCACATCGACGCGCTCGACAACAAGGTCTCGCTCATCGAACTCGCCCCCGACCTGCGGCCCGAGTACTCCCACAGCGTGAGCGGCTCGGTCGACCTCTACCACACCTTCGGGCGCGTGCAGACGAACCTGCTCGTCGAGGGCTTCTGGACGCTGCTGGACGATGTCTTCACGCTCGAGAAAATCGGCGAGAACGAGCAGGGCTACATCATCCGCGAGCGGCGCAACGGCTCGGGTGCGACCATCGCCGGAGTGAGCGCCGAGCTGAAGGCCGGCATTCCGGGCCGCTTCGAGGTGCAGGCGGGCTACACCTTCCAGCGCAGCCGCTACGCCGAGCCCGAGCGGTGGTCCGACGAGGTGACGCCGCAGCGCCGCATGTTCCGCTCGCCCGACCACTACGGCTATCTGACGGCGTCGTATACCCCCGTGCGCGCCTTTACGGCCTCGCTCTTCGGCACCTTCACGGGACCGATGCTCGTGCAGCACAATGCCGGCTACATCGCCGCCGACACCGAGCGGATGACCCCCTCGTTCTGGGACATGGGCATACGGCTCGCCTATGAATTCCGCCTCACGCGCCAGCTGCGGCTGGAGCTGAGCGCCGGCGTGAAGAACGTGCTGGACAGCTTCCAAAGCGACCTGGACCGCGGTGCCGAGAAGGATGCGGCCTACTTCTACGGCCCCTCGCTGCCCCGCACGTGGTTCTTCGGGGCGAAGTTCGCCATCTGAGGCGCTCCCGCGTCGCCCGTCATGCGGTGAAGGCTCCCGGACAGACGCTCTGTCCGGGAGTTTTTTGTCCCTGTTGCTTTCGGGGACGTCTCCGGTCCCTGCCGCGGGGCCGCAATCCCGCCTCGCCCCATTGCGTTCCCATGCCCTCGCATGCCCTCGCATGCTCTTACATCTGTCTCTTATACACATCTCCGAGCCCACGAGACATCTCAGGATCT